>NZ_JBIAKL010000004.1:0-471026 GCF_042872445.1 Micromonospora sp. NPDC005257
CAGACCGTCCAGGTGTCGGCCTACCCGGACCACTACGCCCAGTGGGAGCAGCAGGCCGCCGACCTCGTCGCCCAGCACTGGACCAAGTAAGACCACACACGCCGGCCGGCACCCTGACGGGGTGCCGGCCGGCGGCATGTCCGGGCCGGGCACGGGTCTGACCGTCCGGGCCCCTCCACATCCACACCTGGCCGATCACCACGGCGTGGTTCGGGCCGGGAACGTCGTACGGGCCGCCCTCGGGCAGCACCGCCAGACCGAACCGATTGAAGCCGACCGAGACCGGACCTGCCTGGCGGATCTCCTCCCACCGGTAGCTGCGCACCGTGCGGCCACGGCGCCGCACGAGCAGCCCGACGTCGTCGGCGAGCAGTCCACCGTTGCGCAGCAGCGCCGCGAAGCACACGGGCACCGCGGCCGCCGTGCCCAGACCGAAAAGGGCGGGTCGATCGGTCGACACCCCGAACGCGGCCAACCCCGCCGAGAGCAGGACACCGGGCCACAGCCGCGACCGCCACAGCTCCACCGCCTCGCCGACCGCCACCACCGCCCGGTACCCCGTCCACGGTGGACTCACACGGGTCGGGTCGCCGCCGGAGCGCGAAAGGGCGGCGCCCTACTCGCTGGCCGGGTGCGGGGCGACCTGACCCTGGCGCAGCCGGGCGGCGCAGAGTTCGGCCAGCTTGGCGTACGCGGGCGCGCCGATCAGCGCGGTCAGCTCCGGGCCGTACGACACGTACATCGGCTCGGCGCCGACGTGCGCGTCGGTGGAGGACGTGCACCACCAGTCGAGGTCGTGCCCGCCCGCGCCCCAGCCGCGCCTGTCGAACTCGGCGAGCGTGGAGATCAGCACCTTCGTGTTGTCCGGCCGCTTGTGCCACTCCTGGTCGCGGCGTACCGGCAACTGCCAGCAGACGTCCGGCTTGTATTCCAGCGGATGCACCCCGTCGCGCAGCGCCTGGGCGTGCAGCGCGCAGCCGCCCCCACCGGGGAAGTCGGCGTCGTTGAGGAACACGCACGGGGCGTCCACGTCGCGGGTGGCGGTACGCCGGGCCGGCGTCTTGCCGTCGACGGTGTCGTTCTCGGTCCAGTTCTTGAACCCGCGCCGGAAGTGCTGCCACGTCTGCGGCGTCAGCCGCTTCACGGCCGCCCGGACCCGCTTCTCGTCGTCGGAGTCGGTGAAGAACGCGCCGTGCGAGCAGCACCCGTCGGCGGCCCGCCCGGCCACGATGCCGTGGCAGCCCTGGCCGAAGATGCACGTCCAGCGGGACAGCAGCCAGGTGAGGTCGGCGCGGACGACGTGCTTCGGGTCGGCCGGGTCGACGAACTCGATCCACTCCCGGGGGAAGTCCAGCCCGACCTCGCGGCTGCGCGGGTCCGCGGGGTCGTCCACCAGCACGTGAAGCTCGATCTGCCCTGTCACTCGGACCAGCGTACGCGCGGTGACCCCGCCCGGCCGTCGAGCCGACGAAACGTGTTGGCCCTAGGGTCTTCCCCATGCGACTGGGTGTCCTCGACGTCGGTTCCAACACGGTGCACCTGCTGGTGGTGGACGCCCACCACGGCGCGCATCCCTGGCCGGCGCACTCAGAGAAGGTGGTGCTGCGGCTGGCCGAGCAGATCGGGCCGGACGGCGCGCTCACCGTCGGCGGCGCGGACGGCCTGGTCAAGGCGGTCGGCATGGCCCGGGCGGCGGCCGACGGGCTGGGCGCCGAGGATCTGCTGGCGTTCGCCACGAGCGCGGTCCGCGAAGCCACGAACGCCGCCGACGTGCTGGCCCGCGTCCGCGACGAGACGGGCGTACGCCTGGAGGTGCTCTCCGGCGCGGACGAGGCGCGGATGACGTTCCTGGCGGTGCGGCGGTGGTTCGGCTGGTCGGCCGGCCGGCTGCTGGCGATGGACATCGGTGGCGGCTCGCTGGAGCTGGCCGCCGGCATCGACGAGCACCCGGATGTGGCGATCTCGCTGCCGCTCGGCGCGGGGCGGCTCAGCCGGGAGCGGCTCGCCGTCGATCCGGCCGGTGCGGCGCCGCCGCCGGCCGAGGCCGTGGAGGAACTGCGGGCGTACGTGGACGCGCAGCTCGACCCGGTGGTGGAGCAGTTGACAGCGGTGGGCTGGGATCGGCCGGTCGCCACCTCGAAGACGTTCCGCACGCTGGCCCGGCTGGCCGGCGCCGCGCCCTCGGGCGCGGGCCTGTGGGCTCGGCGCAGCCTGACCCGTACCGGCCTGAGGCAGGTGCTCGGATTCGTCCGGCACATCCCACCGGCCCAGTTGCCCGGGCTGGAAGGGGTGAGCGCGCAGCGGGCGCACCAGCTCCTCGCGGGCGCGGTGGTGGCCGAGGCGGTGATGCGCCGGCTCGACGTCGACTGCGTGGACATCTGCCCGTGGGCGCTACGGGAGGGTGTGATCCTGCGTCGGCTCGATCAGCTCGCGCCGATGTGACCGTACGAGCGCTCTGGGTAGCTTTGCGGTTGCTCGTCCCGATGCTTGCTGGCGGTTGGGGCTACGCTCGAAAGCGTGACTTCCCGCGTTCCGGTGCTCCTGTCCACGTCCTCGGTCTTTCCCGAACGGACCGCGGCGGCGTTCCAGCTCGCCGCCGAACTCGGCTACGACGGCCTCGAAGTGATGGTCTGGACCGACCCGGTCAGCCAGGACGCGGGCGCGCTGCGCGGCCTCGCCGAGCACTACGGCGTACCGGTGCTGTCGGTGCACGCCCCCTGCCTGCTCGTCACCCAGCGGGTGTGGAGCCCCGACCCGTGGGAGCGGCTGCGCAAGGCCGCCGAGCTGGCCGAGACGCTGGAGGCCCCGACGGTCGTGGTGCACCCGCCGTTCACCTGGCAGCGTGACTACGCGCGTACCTTCGCCGACGGGCTCGACACCATCGCCGGGCAGTTCGGTGGGCTGCACTTCGGGGTGGAGAACATGTACCCGGTGCGGATGGCCGGGCGGCAGTTCGTCCCGTACGCGCCGGGCTGGGATCCGACCGAGATCGAGTACGCCTCGTACACGCTTGACCTGTCGCACTGCGCGGCCTCGCACAGCGACGCGATGGCGATGGCCGATCGGATGGGTTCCCGGCTGGCGCACGTGCACCTGGGCGACGGCACCGGCGAGGGGCGCGACGAGCACCTGGTGCCCGGCCGCGGTGGCCAGCCCTGCGCGGAGATGTTGCGCTCGCTCGCCGGGCGGGGCTTCACCGGCTCGGTAGCGGTGGAGGTGACCACCCGGGGCGCGAAGAGCCGCGCGGTCCGCGAGGCGGACCTGCGGGAGTCGCTGGAGTTCGCCCGGGCCAACCTGACCGCGCCCTCGCCCGTGGACGCCTGATCGGGACGCGCCGCCCCGATCAGGCGGCGGGTCAGCTCACCGGGGACAGCGGCTGCGCCGGTACGGCCTGCTCGCCGACAGCGGCCCGCTTGCGGGCCCGGTGCGCCGCCACGTGGGAGCGGGTGGCGCAGCGCTCGGAGCAGAACCGCCGGCAACAGTTGGACGAGGTGTCCAGGTAGACGTTGCCGCAGCGGTCGTCGGCGCAGACCCCGAAGCGGGCGCTGCCGTACTCGCACAGCCACACCGACAGGCCCCAGACCGCGCCCGCCAGGTATTCGGACGAGACCGACGCGCCCCGGCTGGTCACGTGCATGTGCCAGTCGGAGGAGTCGTGGCCGGAGATGCGCGGCTGCACCGGGAACGCCTCCAGCAGCGCGTTCAGCTCCGCCACCGCCTCGTTGTCCCGGCCCGAGGTGCCGTACTCGAAGACGTCCCGGAGGCGCTTCTGCGCCCGCCGGAAGATCGCGAGGTCCCGTTCGGCGACCTCGTCACGCATCCAGCCCTGCTCTTCCGAGAAGACGGCCCGCAGACCGTCGAGGTCGTCCAGCCGGGCGTTGACGAGCTCGACCCCGGTCCGGGCGTACGCGTCGAAGTTCACGACACCAACGGTAGACGACTCAGGGCAGACGCGGCGCGTCGATGTAGTGGGGCAGGAACCGCGCGTAACCGTCGGTGATGAGGCTTTCGCTTTCACGCACGCCTGCGCCGGCCGACTCGCCGTCCACGATCCAGCTACCCAGCACCGTCCGGTTGCCCTCGAACTCGGGCAACGCGCGGAACTCCTGGAAGCAGAAGCCCTCCTCGCCGTAGATCCCCGGGTTGGTGATCTCCGTGTCGCCGGTCACGATGCGTACTGATCCGCCTTCGCGACCGAGCAGCGGCTTGGCCACGTACTCGGTCATGCCGCGTGGTGAGTCGAGGTAGGCGGGCAGCAGGTACTCGTGGCCCGGGTACAGCTCCCAGAGCACGGCGAGCAGCGCCTTGTTCGACAGCAGCAGCTTCCAGGCCGGCTCGATCCAGGTGGTGGGCGTACCCGGGTCGAGCGCCGGCCGCCCGTACGGCTCGGCCAGCATCCACTCCCAGGGGTAGAGCTTGAAGCAGGTGGTGATCGGCCGGTCGTCGGCGTCGACGAAGCGTCGCCCGTCCCAGCCGACCCGCTGGATCGGCATGAGCGTCACGTCCAGCCCGGCCTGGCGGGCCGTCTCGGCCAGGTAACCCGCGGTGATCTGGTCCTCGCCCGACTCCTCCTCGGAGGACCAGAGCACGTGCGTCCGCGGCTCGTGCAGCCCGGCTCCGATCTTGGCCCAGGCGCCGACGAGGCGTTCGTGCAGGCTGTTCCACTGGTCCGCATCCGGGCGGGTGTGCTCCAGCCAGTACCACTGCACGATGCTCGCCTCGACCAGCGCGGTAGGGGTGTCGGCGTTGTACTCCAGCATCTTGGGCGGCCCGCTGCCGTCGTACCAGAGGTCGAACCGGCCGTAGAGCGTCGGCGGGGACTCCCGGAGCGAGCGGGCGACCGCCTCGGCGGCCCACTCGGGGATGCCGAACTCGGCGTACCGGTTGCGGGTCACCACGTGCTCGGCGGCGGCCACCGACATCCGGTGCAGTTCCTCGGTGGCCTCCTCCAGCCGGAGCACCTCGTCGAGCGTGAACGCGTACGCCGCCGTCTCGTCCCAGTACGACATGATCTCGCCGTCGGGCAGCTCGGTGTCGACGTACACCAGGCCCTGGGCCCGGATGGTCTCGTCCCAGCCGGGGCGCGGCGTGCTCGCCTCGCGACGCACGTCAGCCGCCGCAGGAGGCGAGGTGGGTGCCGAAGCCGCCGCGCTCGGGCAGCGCGGCGGTCGTCGGGAGCGACTCGCCGCGCGCGCCGGTGGTGGCCGTCGCCGCCGGCACGCGCTGGGCGACGGCGACGACGTCGCCGCCCCCGCCGGCCGGGCCGAGCGCGCAGTCGTCATCGTCGTCGTCGTAACCGTTGTTGCAGCCGGAGAGCGCGAGGGCCAGCGCGGTCAGCGCGCCGAGCTGCACGGAGGCCGAGCGGAGCCGGCGCCGGGGGTGTCGTCGATCCACGTGAACGTTGTAGCCGATCCCCGCCAGCCGGGGGTGCCCGGCCCAGGCCGGAGGAGGGTGCGGGGCGGGCCCCGGACGTACCCGGCGGAGGTCCGGTGATGAGCGTTACGCTCGGCTCATGCTCCGTTCCGTCATCCTCGCCGCCTCCCGGTCCTCCCAGGTGGAACGGCTCGTCGCGACGGCCCCGTTCACCCGGGACGTCGTCCGCCGGTTCGTCGCCGGCGCCGCCACCGACGACGCGCTGCGCGCCACCCGCGAGCTGGTCGCCGACGGCCAAGCGGTCACCCTCGACTACCTGGGCGAGGACACCACCACCCCGGAGCAGGCGAACGCCACCCGGGACGAATACCTGAGGCTGCTGCGCCGGCTCGCCGCCGCGGGGCTCACCCCGGCCGCCGAGGTCAGCGTGAAGCTGTCCGCGCTGGGCCAGATGTTCGACGAGCAGTTGGCGTACGACAACGCGCGGGCGATCTGCGCGGCGGCCGACGCGGCGGGCACCACCGTCACGCTGGACATGGAGGACCACACCACCACCGACTCGACGCTGGACATGCTGGCGAAGCTGCGCAAGGACCACCCGTCGACGGGCGCGGTGCTCCAGGCGTACCTGCGGCGGACCGAGTCGGACTGCCGGGAGCTGGCCTCGGCCGGGTCGCGGGTGCGGTTGTGCAAGGGCGCGTACAAGGAGCCGGAGTCGGTGGCGTTCCAGTCCGCCCGCGAGGTGGACAGGTCGTACGTGCGCTGCATGAACGTGTTGATGTCCGGCGACGGCTATCCCATGCTGGCCACGCACGACCCGCGGCTGATCGCGATCGGGGAGGACCGGGCACGCTGGTTCGACCGCGACCCGGCCCGGTTCGAGTTCCAGATGCTCTACGGCATCCGCCCGGAGGAGCAGCAGCGCCTGGTCGGCGAGGGTTACACGGTGCGGACGTACGTCCCCTACGGCGACCAGTGGTACGGCTATCTGATGCGCCGGCTCGCGGAGCGCCCGGCCAACCTGGCGTTCTTCGGCCGCGCGGTGCTGTCGAAGAAGTGAAGCGGGCCTGACACCCCTCGTCTGTCCCGAGACAGGCCGGCGGAGACCTCTGGTCCCGCCGGCCTGTCTTCGTCCCGGGACGCTTCTTGACGGCCAAAGCTAACAGCATTAGCTTATTGGCTATGACAGTTAGCCAAGTGGCGCGGGACGGCGGCACCATCGCGTACGAGGTGCACGGAACGGGGCCGCTCGTGGTCCTCTCGCACGGCATGGGGGAGAACCGGGCCGCCTTCCGGCACCTGACGCCCCGCCTGGTCGCGGCCGGTTACCGGGTCGCGTCGGTCGACGTACGTGGCCACGGCGACTCCAGTCCGCACTGGCCCACGTACGCCCCCGAGCACGTCGGCGGCGACCTGCTCGCCGTGGTGCGGGCGCTCGGCGGCGGGCCGGCCACGCTGGTCGGCAGCTCGTCCAGCGCCGCCGCGGTGGTCTTCGCCGCCGCCGAGGTGCCGGAACTGGTCAGCGGCATCGTGCAGGTCAGCCCGTTCGTCGGCACCCCGAAACTGAACCCGCTGATGCGGGTCGCGCAGGCGGCCGTGCTGCGCAGCCCTCGGCTGTTCGGGCTGTTCCACAGCACGCTGTTCCCGTGCGGGCGCCCGGCGGACGACGCCGCGTACCGCAAGGAGCTGGTCGCCGGGCTGCGCGGCCGGATGCCCGCGGTGCGCGGGGTGATCGCGCCGGCCGACCCGCACTGGACCGCGCGGGCGCCCGAGGTGCGCCGGCCGGTGCTGGTGCTGATGGGCACGAAGGACCCGGACTTCCCCGACCCGGGCGCCGAGGCGCGGGCCGCGCGCCGGCTGTTCGCCGTCGCCGAGGCCCGCATGGTCGCCGACTCAGGCCACTACCCGCACGCCGACCAGCCCGACGCCACCGCCGCCGACCTGGTCGAGTTCCTGGCGGTGACCTGGCGTGCCTAGGGCGGGCCTGACCCCGGCGACAGTCGTGCGGGAAGCCGCCGCGCTCGCCGACGAGGTCGGTTACGAGCGGCTGACCCTTGCCGCGCTCGCGGCCCGGCTCGGCGTCGCGCTGCCGAGCCTCTACAAGCACGTCCGGGGCGTGGAGGCGTTGCACCAGAAGCTGGCCGTGCTCGCCACCGCCGAGATCGCCGACGTACTCACGGCTGCCGCTGCGGGCCGGGCAGGCGGCGACGCGTTGCGCGCCGTCGCCGCCGCCTACCGGGAGTACGCGCGGCGGCACCCCGGTCGCTACCCGGCCGCCCAGCGAGTGCCCGACCCGGCCGACCCCGACCATCTGGCCGCCGGGGAACGCGCGGTCGGCGCGATCCGCGCCATCCTGCTCGGGTACGGCCTCGACGGCGACGCCGCGGTCGACGCCATCCGGATGTTCCGGGCCGCCGTGCACGGCTTCGTCGCCTTGGAGGCGGCGGGCGGCTTCGGGCTGCCCCGCGACACCGATCGTTCCTTCGGCGAGCTGGTCTCCGGCCTGGACCGTGCCTACCTGTCCTGGGGGAACCGATGAGGGGCGCCGCTGCTCGGCGTGATCTTCCTGCTGGAACTGGCCCTGCTGGGCTCGGTGCCCGGCCCGGCCAAGCTCGCCGTCCAGGCCGCCTGCTTCCTCGCCGGCGGCGTGCTGCTCACCCTGGCCGGACATGCCGCACCTGCCGCGGCCTCGCCACTACGGCGAAGATCCCGTTGAAGACATCCACGCACAGTCGTGTGACGAGGATCACATGGGTCGGGTAATCATGCTACCTTCTCCGCTTCTGAGATTTGAATCGCAATTTATTGCAGGCAATTCCTAGCCGGGCGTATCTATGATCGATAAGTGCTCCTTGTGCGGCTCCTGAGGGCGGATGTAAATACTTCACCGCAGAGGCTCCGTGAGTGTCAGGAAAGGGCGGATCAATGGCGGCGGAAATATGTTCGGAAGCTGTTTCTGGGCATTTGGTCGAGGGTGTCTTTTCGCGCGTTGGGCTCGCGCGCGCGTAGGCGTGCGCGTGCGTGCGCACGCGCGTCGCGGGGGGCCCGGTGGCATGCGCGTGCCGGCGCGCCGGCGGGACGTTCTTGGTTGCATTTGCTTGCACCTTGATTCATTGCGTTTCAGAACGTTTCAGTTCGTTTCAATCGCAGCTCAGCGCTTGTGGTCGAGGGAACCTTGGGGCAAGCTTCGTTGCGGCGGCGGTCGCCTGGGGACGCGCAGGCATCCGGCCCGCTCTCAGCGCACGACGTCCGCTTCAGGCGGATTTCCCGAAGCTTCTTCATTGGTCTTGGCGGCTCGGGAATGAATAAGAAATGGCTCCCGTTCCAGCGGGGGCCATTTTTTTTTCGAGGGCTCTTCGTTGCGATCGTGGCCACTCCGAACGCCGGAAATCTCGCCTTCACCGCGTGCCCCCAATCCGATCACTTCCGATCGTAAGAATTGGCTTATCAAAACGGTCTGCACTGGTTCATGCTCCAGACCGGCTTCCGTTGGGGTCAATCGTCGTGCACCATGTTCGCCAAGCGAGGTGCGCTCGGCTGGAACCGAGGGCACGGCAATTCGCTCAGGTCCATCCCGGGCCGCCAAGACCGATGGCCCGGGTGTCTCCGTTCGCGGAGGCATCCGGGCGGACATATCTGCGCCGAGAAGTGGAGCTAGACATGCACGTGAAGTTCTCCTGCAAGGTCCTCTGGCCGCCAGCCACCACCAAGGAGCTGCGCGAGCGCCGTCGGCGCCGGCTCCGGCTGATCGTCCTGGTCGTCGTTGGCATGACCGTCACGACCCTGGTGCTGGCCGGGTACACCGTCGCGGCGGCGGTGAGCGCCATCCTGGCGGTCGTCGGGGCCGCCACGGCCGTCAGCGTGTATCTGGGCGGTCACCGCCGCCCTGGCACGGCATGAGCGCCGCCGCCGTGACCCGGGCCCAACTCGACCAGCTGGCCGGCCGGCTCATGCTGGAGTACCGCGAGGCCGGTGAGCCACCGTACGGACTACTTACGGACAGCATGGGCGTCTCCAAGTCCACGGTGTCGCGGCTGCTCAACGGCACCGGCAGGACCTTGCCGCGCTGGTGGAAGGTGGAGGCGCTGCTAACGGCGTGCGAGGTCCAGGACGCCACGATTGAGGAGATCAAGCGCATGTGGATCGCCATCCGCAACGTGCAGAAGCCGATCTTCTTCGACACCGAGGCCATCTGGAGCGACTGAGGCGCCAGGCGACGAGGCCCGCATCCCGTCCGCCGGGGTGTGGGCCTTGCCCGTCCACCACAAGCCAGCATCATCGGTCACCATGCAATCTGTCGGGTTGGCCTGGCGGCAGAGGGCTAACCGCGACGATCGCGATAATCAAGTGGCTCGCCGACAAGTTCGCGATCACCGCGAGGCCATCAAGAGCGGAGATGCCGCCCGGCATGGCACTGGTGGCCCTCTGGGCAGCGGACAAGACCGCGCTGACGGTGAGCGGTACCCCGATCTGAGAGATCTTGGAAGGATCCGGCCCCTATGGGGGCACTTTCCTACCAAGATCTCTGACTGGGGCGGAACTGCGGCGGGATTCTTTCCCGGAACGCCCGATTGGTCGTACCCTTCGCCGGTGACCGACGGCGACGAGCAGCCTCCCGGTCGGACGACGGACGGCGACGAGCCTCGTCCCACCGACAGCAATGCCACGGGCGCTGCCCTCGTCGCCGACGTGGATGCCGCCGACGCAAACCCGCCGTCGGCGAACCGCGTCGACGCCGCACCCCCGCCCCCTGCCTCCGTTCCGGCGGGCGACGGCGACTCCGCACCTGTGCCGAGCGAGAACGCCGACAGCGCGCCCGATCTCGGCGACCCGGCAGCGGACACAAGCCCGCCCCCGCGCCCGGCCGGTACGACCGAGGCTGACGCGGACCCACCGTTCCGCCCGGCCGGGGCCCTTGAGGCGGACGCGGACCCACCGTCACATCCCGTCGCGCCTCCGGTTGCGGATAGGAGTCCGCCGCCGCACCCAGTCGCGGACACGAGTCCGTCGCACCCCGTCGCCGTCGCAGCGCCGTACCCCGTACCCCTGGCGCAGGTGGGCGAGCAGAGGCGGGCGTCGCAGGGACGGCGGCGGTGGCCGCTCTGGACCGCGCTCGGACTCGCGCTCGGCCTGGTGGCGGGCGCGGTGCCCGGCGTACTCCTGCGGGAGTCGGCGCCGGACGCGGCCGGGCGGACGACCGCGAAGGACGACCCGGGCACGGCGGCGCAGCGGCGGCTCGGCGAGCGGATGCTCGCGCTGCTGGACCGGCAGGCCGCCGCGCTCGTCGGCGCGGACCGGGCCGGTTTCCTCACGGTCGCCGAACCGGCCGCCCGGCCGGCGCTGACCCGCCGGTACGAGGCGCTGCGGGCGCTGCGCGTCACCACCTGGCGGTCGTCGGCCGACGGGGTGCCGGCGGCGGTCGACGGGAAGCCGGGGGAGTGGCGGTTCGTGGTCACGGTCGGCTACTGCTTCGTGGTGCCGGACTGCGCGCCGAGCACAGTGGAGCTGGGCACGCGCTGGCGGCTGGCAGGGGAGGAGCCCCGGCTGGCCGCCGTGGACCCGTCCGCCACGGACCCGGCGGGCGTGCGCCCGTGGCAGGTGAGCGACCTCGCGGTGGCGGTCGGCAAGCGGGTCGTGGTGGCCACCACGCCCGCCCAGCGGCGCCGGCTGCCCGGCCTGCTCGCCCAGGCCGAGACCGCAGCCCGGGCCGCGGACCGTTACGCGGTCGGCGGCGCCCCGCCGGACCGGTATCTCGTCTACTACGCCGGGAAGGGCGAGTGGCAGCGCTGGTACGGCGGCGGCCGGCCGAAGTGGACCGCCGGGTACGCGGTGGGCGTCGGTGGGGGACGGCACGACGTCGTGCTCAACGCCCCGATCGTCACCCCGGCCGGCATCGACGACCTGCTCCGGCACGAGCTGACCCATGCCGCCTCGCTGCCCGACCGGGGCTATGCCGACCGCGCGGACTGGTGGCTGGTGGAAGGGCTGGCCGAGTACGCCGGGGCCGACGGTCAGCCCGTGCAGCGCTACGACGGCCTGGCCGAGGTGCGGAAGCTGCTGCGCGGCGGGTGGTCCGGGCGGCTGGACGCGGTGGCGCCCGCCGACGACGCCAGCGACGATCGGGTCGGCGGCGCCTACGGCGTGGGCTACCTGGCCGTACGCCATCTGGTCGACAGGTACGGCGAGCAGCGGATGCTGGACTTCTACCGGGCCGTGGTCCACCAGGGCCGGCCCCCGGCGCAGGCCGCCGACGAGGTGTTCGGCGACCCGTGGTCGATGCTGCACGACGACTGCGTGGCCTACGTGCGCGGCGTCGTCGGCTGACACGTCGACACCTGTCGACGGGTCGTAGCATGGGCCGGGTGGTCCGCACTTCCTCGCCGCGGCTGCCCGCGGCCCGCCGCCCCCGTCTCGTCACCGCGGTGCTCGCCGTTGTCGCGCTGACCGGCACGACCGCCGCGTCCTGCGGCGACGACGCCCCGGCAGTGGCAGTCGCCCAGGTCTCCCGCGCGCCGGTGAGCGAGGTGATCGATGCTCCGGCCACGGTCACCGCGCGAGCCGCAGCGACCCTCACCGCACCCGCCGACGGCACGCTCACCCGCCTGCGCGTCCAGCCGGGGCAGCGGGTGAGCCGGGGGCAGGTGCTCGCGGTGATCGACTCGCCGTCGGCCCGGGACCGCCTGGCGAAGGCGCGGGACGCGCTGCGTGCGGCGAAGCGCGCCGGGCGGGGTGCCGGCACGGGCGACCTGGGCGGCAGCCGGCGCGGCACCGACCGGGCCGCCGACGAGGCGTTCGCCGCCGCCCGCGCCGCCGCCGGCAAGGTCGGCGACCCGCGGGTACGCGCGGCGCTGCTGCTCCAGGTCCAGTCGGCGCAGCGGCAGTACGAGTCCGCCGCCCGCGCCGCCGACCGGGCCGTCGCGCAGCTGCAGCGCGGGGTGGCTGGCCTGAACAGCGCCGTCGGCGCGCTGTCGGCCGCGCAACGACTCCAGGCCCAGCAGGCGTACGACCTGGCGAAGGCGACTGTGGACGCGCTGACGTTGCGCGCGCCGATCGCCGGTGTGGTGCAGCCGGGCGGCACCCGGGCGGCCCCGGCCGACCTGGCCGGGCTGCTCGGTGCGGCGGGTGGCGCGGCGGTGCCCGGTCTCGACCCGTCGGCGCTCGGCACGGGCGGGCAGAGCGGCCCGCCACCGGGGGTGGACGACGCGATCCCGGCCGGTGGCCGGGTCACCGCCGGGACCCCGGTGCTCACGGTCGTGGACATCGGCCGGCTCGGCCTGCTCGCCGAGGTGGACGAGACCGACGTGCTGCTGGTCCGGGCCGGGGTGCCCGCGTCGGTCGAGCTGGACGCGGTGACCGGCGCGACGTACGACGCGACGGTGCGGTCGGTCGACGTGCTGCCCAGCAGTTCGGCCCGGGGTGGCGTCACCTACCGGGTCCGGCTCGACCTGGGCGCCGGCCGCCTCGGTGAGGCCGAGGCCGCTCCGGCGCCCCGCCCCGGCATGAACGCCGTGGTGCGGCTGCGGGTGCGGGAGGCGGCCGACGCGGTGGCGGTGCCGGCGTCGGCGGTGTTCTCCGCCGACGGGCGGGACGCGGTCTGGGTGCTGCGCGACGGCCGGGCCGACCGGGTGCCGGTTACGGTCGGCGTGCAGGGGCAGGACCTGGTGCAGATCGTCGACGGCGTACGGGCCGGTGACCGGGTGGTGGTGCGCGGCGCCGACCAGGTGCGCGACGGCCAGGAGCTGCCGTGACCGTACCGGCGATCGAGGCGGTCGACGTCTCGCGCACGTACGAGCTGGACGGGGTGTCGGTGTCCGCGCTGCGCGGGGTGTCGCTCACCATCGATCAGGGCGAGTACGTGGCGGTGATCGGGCCGTCCGGCTCGGGCAAGTCGACGCTCATGCACCTGCTCGGCGGGCTGGACCGGCCCAGCGGCGGCCGGCTGGTGATCGGTGGCCGGGACGTCACCACGCTCACCGCCCCGGAACTGGCGACGCTGCGCAACGAGACGATCGGTTTCGTGTTCCAGGCGTTCCACCTGCTGGCCCGTACGTCGGCAGTGGACAACGTGGCGTTGCCGCTGGTCTACCGGGGTGTCGGGGCGCGGCAGCGGCGGGAGCGGGCGGCGGCGGTGCTGGGCCGGGTGGGGCTCGGTCACCGGCTGCACCACCGGCCCAACCAGCTCTCCGGCGGCGAGCAGCAGCGGGTGGCGATCGCCCGGGCGCTTGTGACCGAACCGGCGGTGCTGCTCGCCGACGAGCCCACCGGCAACCTGGACAGCGCCACCGGCGAGGCGGTGCTGGAGCTGTTGGAACAGCTGAACGCCGAGTCCGGGGTGGCGCTGGTGATGGTGACCCACGACCAGGAGGTGGCCGCCCGGGCGCGTCGGCGGATAGCGGTGCGGGACGGGCTGATCCGCTCCGACAGCGCTCATGATCGACCGCCGTCGGACGGATCCGGCGGACCTGCGACACTGGACCCCGCTCCCAGCGCGGAGCCCCGGTCCGCGTCCGGAAGCGGCCCGGGGCACCCGCCCGGTGGCCCCGGTGGCGCCGCCGGTGCCACCGGGCGCCTTCCGCGAGCCGGGAAGCACCTGCCGGCCGAGGGCCGCCCGCGCGACTCCGAGGACGCCGGATGAGACTTGCCGAGGCGTGGCGGGTGGCATCGGACGCGTTGCGGGCCAACCGGCTGCGCAGCCTGCTCACCATGCTCGGGGTGATCATCGGGGTCGCCTCGGTGGTGATCTTGGTGGCCATCGGCACCGGCACGAAACAGCAGGTGGAGCAGCAGGTCGAAGGGCTCGGCTCGAACCTGCTGCTGGTGGTGCCGGGCCGGATCGAGGTGGGCAACGCGCCGGTGGTGTCGCCGCTGGACCTCGGCGACGCCGACGCGGTCTCCCGGGTGGTCGGCGACCCCGGCCGGGTCGCCGTCACGGTGGCCTCCGGCGCGACCGCGCGGGCCGGCAACCGGTCCGACTTCACCACCGTGCAGGGCGTGCTGGAGACCACCCCGTCGGTGTTCACCCGGTCGCTGTCGCGCGGCCGCTACCTCACCGGGGCGGACGTGGACACCAGCCGCCGGGTGGCGGTGCTCGGCGACTCGGTGGCGCGGGCGCTCTTTCCCGACCGTGACCCGCTCGGCCAGCAGGTCACGCTGGCCGGCGTGCGGTTCCGGGTGATCGGCGTCTTCGCCCCGCTCGGGCAGAGCCTCGGCGTGGACCGGGACGACGAGGTGCACGTACCGGTGACGGCGGCGCAACGGCTGTGGGGCACGCAGCGCATCGACGGCATCGCGGTGAAGGCGCCGGACCGGGAACGGATCGACGAACTCGGCGACCGGATCGTCGCGGAGCTGACCCGCCGGCACCCGGACACCGAGTTCAGCGCCGTCACCCAGCGGCAGATCCTCGGTGTGCTCGGCGACATCCTGGGCGTCCTGACCGGCGTGCTGGCCGCCATCGCGGGCATCTCGCTGCTGGTCGGCGGCGTCGGCGTCTCCAACATCATGCTGGTCTCGGTACGCGAACGGACCCGCGAGATCGGGCTGCGCAAGGCGGTGGGCGCCCGGCCCCGCGACATCGGCGTGCAGTTCCTGCTGGAGGCGGTGCTGCTCACCTCGGTCGGCGGCCTGGCCGGGATGGCGCTGGGCGTGGGCACCGCGCTGCTCGTGGACGCGTTCTCGCCGATCCCGGCGGCGATCACCTGGTGGTCGCTGGCGCTGGCGTTCGGCGTCTCCGCGGCGGTCGGCATCCTCTTCGGCGTGGTGCCGGCGCAGCGGGCCGGACGGCTCGACCCGGTGGTGGCGCTGCGCGCCGAGTAGACGGCGCGTGTCGGCGGCGGATTCGGACGAGGCACCCGTCCGGGCGAAAAAGCCCTGGTGGACATCGGGTGAACGACCGTCTCGCCATGATCAAAGGGTGGAAGGGATCGCGCAGGTCACAGCCGTCCCGCTACCGTACTGGTTACACGCGCGTCGCTCGTCGAGGCGGAAGCACCTGCCCGGTGGCACGCGCCGGGCACGGGAATGGGTCGGTGAGCCATGGCCGGGTCGCAGTCCGACGCACGACTGTCGGATGTCAGGTTCCTGACCGTCGCCGAGGTGGCGACGGTCATGCGGGTCTCCAAGATGACCGTCTACCGTCTCGTGCACAGCGGTGAGCTGACCGCGGTGCGGGTCGGCCGGTCGTTCCGGGTGCCCGAGCACGCCGTGCACGAATACCTCCGGGGTGCCTTCCAGGAGTCCGCCTGAGCCCTCGGCGGCCCGGTCCGCGGAGTGCGACGAAAGGGGCATCGACGGGGGCGCGTTGGTCCTGCTGACGCACTCCGGTTAGGCTGGGCCACGACCGTGATCGCCCTCTGGTGTGCCCTGCCCACCACGCTGGTCCGGTCCGTTGTCCGCAAGCGGTCAGGGCACCACCCCGTGGTGGTGTCCGCCGGTCCGCCCCGCACGTTGCATCGAAAGGCTGTCGTATGGGCTCGGTGGTCAAGAAGCGCCGTAAGCGCATGGCTAAGAAGAAGCACCGCAAGCTGCTGCGCAAGACCCGCGTCCAGCGTCGCCGTCTCGGCAAGTGACCGGGGCCGGGCTCCGGCCCGGCACCCGGCACCACTTGCCAAATGTCGACCCTCGGAGGCTCAGGTGATCAGGCCGTGGACGTCCCGGCTCGATCCCGCCTGCCGCGCTAGGCGCACGACATGACCCCCGGTGACACCTCCGGTGCCCCGGGGGTCGTCGTCGTGACCGGGGTCGGTCGCTGGCTCGGCGCCCACGTGGCCGCCCGGCTCGCCGCCGACGAGCGGATCGAGCGCGTCATCGGGGTCGATCCGTCGCCGCCCAACCCCGAGCTGGCCGACCTGCTCTCCGACGTCGAACGGATCCGCCTGGACCTCGACTCGCTCGGTGGCCTCCTGCTCGACCTCGACGTCGACACGGTGGTGCACCTGGCGCTTGTCACCGCCCCCGACCCGCAGCAGGGCGGCCGGGCGGGGATGAAGGAACAGAACGTCATCGGCACCATGCAGTTGCTCGCGGCCGCGCAGCGCGCGCCCCGGCTGCGCAAGCTCGTGGTCCGCTCGTCCACCGCCGCGTACGGGGTGTCGTTCCGCGATCCGGCCGTCTTCACCGAGGAGACCGAGCCGCGCGAGGTGCCGCGCGGCGGTTTCGGCCGCGACATCCTCGACATCGAGGGGTACGTCCGCGGGTTCCGCCGCCGCCGGCCCGACGTCACCGCGACGGTGCTGCGATTCGCGCCGTTCATCGGGTACGCCGCCGACACCACGCTCACCCGCTACTTCTCCCAGCCAGTGGTGCCCACCGTCTTCGGCCGCGACCCGCGCCTGCAGTTCCTGCACTTCGACGACGCGCTGGAGGTGCTGCACCGGTCCGTCGCCGAGGACCACCCGGGCACCTACAACGTCGCCGGGCCGGGGGTGCTTTCGTTGTCACAGGCCATCCGCCGGGCCGGCCGGGTGGCGGTGCCGGTGCTGGAACCGGGACTGGCCGGGGTCGCCGCGATCGCCCGCAGTCTGGGCTTCGGCCGGTACGGCTTGGATCAGGTGGACCTCTTCGTGCACGGTCGGGTGGTGGACACCAGCCGACTGGAGCGGGAGTACGGCTTCACGCCCCGCTCCACCGCCGCCGCGTTCGACGACTTCATCCGCGCCCACCACGGCGGCGTCGTGGTCACCCGGGACCAGTTGGCCGCCGCCGAGCAGTTGGTGCTGGAGAGCATCAGGCAGGTCCGCTCGACCCTACGGGAGCGTTCGTGAGCAGCCCGGACGAGCGGCGTGACGCGCGCTACGACGTACCGCTGGAGGTGCCGGATCCGGGCGCGGAGCCGGCGCGGCGCAACGGACACCGGCGGGTGACCGCGCCGTCCGTCCGCCCGGCCGCGCCGCCGGACCCGGCGGTGGCCGGTCCGGCCGGGGCCCACCAGCCGGCGAAGAAGACGGTCGCGAAGAAGACCGTGGCGAAGAAGGCGGTCACCGAGGCGCAGCAGTCCGTCGCGGACGCGGCACCGGCCGGGGACGACGTGCCCGCCGAAGCCACCCCGTCCGGGCCGGCCGTGGCCGACCGGCCGGGGGACCAATGGGACCGCAGGGTGGCCAAGGGGCTGGCGTTCCTGCGGCGGCGGCTGGCCGGCGACTACGAGGTGGACGAGTTCGGCTTCGACGCCGACCTGACCGACGTGGTGGTCCACCCGCTGGTCCGGCTGCTCTACCGGGACTGGTTCCGCACCGAGGTCACCGGCGTCGAGCACGTGCCCGCCGAGGGCGCCGGCCTGGTCGTGGGCAACCACTCCGGCACTGTGGCGCTCGACGCGCTGATCCTCTCCACGGCGCTGCACGACCGGCATCCGACGCACCGCTACCTGCGGCTACTCGGCGCCGACCTGGTCTTCCGGATGCCCGTCGTCTCCGGGATCGCGCGCAAGACCGGCGGCACCGTCGCGTGCAGCCCGGACGCGGAGCGGCTGCTCGGCAACGGGGAACTGGTGGGTGTGTTCCCGGAGGGCTTCAAGGGCGTCGGCAAGCTCTACGCCGACCGCTACAAGCTCCAGCGCTTCGGCCGGGGCGGGTTCGTCTCCGCCGCGCTGCGCACCGGCACGCCGATCGTGCCGGTGGCGATCGTGGGCGGCGAGGAGATCTATCCGATGCTCGCCGACATCAAACCGCTGGCTAGGCTGCTCAAACTGCCGTACTTCCCGGTCACGCCGACGTTCCCCTGGCTGGGGCCGCTGGGCATGGTGCCGCTGCCGAGCAAGTGGCTGATCGAGTTCTGCCCGCCGATCCCGACCGCGCACCTGCGTGACGCGGCGGACGACCCGCTCGTGGTGTTCAACCTCGCCGACCAGGTGCGGGAGACGATCCAGCAGACGCTGCACAAGCTGCTCGAACGGCGCCCCGACCCGTTCGGCCCCTGAGCCGGGCGCGCGGGTTCAGGCGTCGCGGTGGCGGCGCCGGTGCAGCGCGAGGCCGGCAGTGACCGCGCCGGCGAGCAGCCCGGCGGCGGCGGTGGAGGGCACGGCGATGCGTACGGCGCGGCGCCCGGTGCGGAAGTCGCGCACGTCCCAGCCCCGCTCACGGGCCTGCCGCAGCAGCGCGGGATCGGGGTTGACCGCCACCGCGCGGCCGACCGCGGAGAGCATCGGCAGGTCGTTCGCCGAGTCGCTGTAGGCGGCGCACCGGGCCAGGTCCAGCCCTTCCACGGCGGCGAGCTGGATGACCGCGTCGGCCTTCGCCGGCCCGTGCATCAGGTCGCCGACCAGCCGTCCGGTGTACGCGCCGTCGACCACCTCGGCCACAGTGCCGATCGCGCCGGTCAGGCCGAGCCGGGCCGCGATCACCCGGCCGATCTCCACCGGGGCGGCGCTGACCAGCCAGACCCGCTCGCCGGCGTCGAGGTGACGCTGGGCCAGGCGGCGGGTGCCGGCCCAGATGCGCGGCGCCATCAGCTCGTCGAAGATCTCGTCGGCGAGACGTTCGATGTCGTCCACCCGCCAGCCCTGGACGAAGGCGAGCGCCGTCTCCTTGGCCTGCGACATGTCGCCCGCGTGCTCGGTGGCGAGCAGCCGGAACCGGGCCTGCTGCCAGGCGAACCGGGCCAGGTCACCGGCGGTGAAGTACTTCCGGGCGGCCAGCCCGCGGGCGAACCAGTAGATCGAGGCGCCCTGCATCATCGTGTTGTCCACGTCGAAGAACGCGGCGGCGGCCGGGTCGGGCGCGACGGTGGTCGCCGGTGCCGACGGGGTCTCCGACCAGCCCGCCGTGTGCCCGTGCGCGTCGGTGCTGACGGTCACCTTCCGGCTCCCGGCCACGGTGACCTCCCTGCCTCGACGACGGCGTGCGACCTCCTCGTCGAGCGTATCCGGCAGGCTGTGACGGCCGGGTGTCCGCCGGGAGAAGTGTGGCGCGGTAGGCGTCCGCCGCTCAGCGGTCGGCCGGGCAGGCGGCCGGAGCGGGCCCGAGCGTGTCGCTGGCCTGCGGCGCGGGCAGCCCGCAGGCGATCGCCTCGCGGAGCGCGTCGGTGCGCTTGCCCGCCGCGTCGAGCAGCGCCAGCGAGCGGCGGGTGCGCTCACGGTCGGCGTGGTCGGGCCGGTCGAGCAGGCCGCTGACCACCTGGCGCTGGCCGGCCAGGAAGGTGTCCACCGCGTCCAGCGCCGTCGGGTCGGAGCGCTGCGCGGCGACAGTGGTCAGCAGGCGTACGCCCTGGCGGGTGTCCGCGTCCATGTCGTCCAGGACGGCGCTGAAGCCGAGCCGGTCGTCGCGCACCGAGGAGGCCTCGTCGAGCCGGGTGCGGGCGAAGTCGAGGAAGAGCTGTCCGCGGCCGATGTCCGAGCTGGCGAGCGCGAGCTGGGCGCGCTCGGTGGAGCGCTTCATGCCGTACAGGGCGTCGCCGGGCAGCGCGTTCTCGCTCGCGGCGGAGATGCCGGAGAGGGCGATGGCCCCGGCGGCCACGCCGACCAGGATCGCGCCCCGCGCCCGCGCCCGGCGGCCGGTGATGGCGGGCAGCAGCGCGCCGCGTACCCCGGTGGCGGTCTTGGCCGGGGCGCCGACGCCCTCGCGCTCGGCGGTGGCCACGAGCATCGCCCGCAGGCCGGTACGGAACTCGGCGTCCACGTCGACGTCGGGCCGGTCGGCGGTGAGCCGGCGGCTCACCTCGACGAGCGCGGTGAGTTCACCGTCCGCCCTGGACCGGACGTGGTGCCGGCGTCCGCCGTTTGCCTCGTCGAGGAGTTGCGCGAAGCGCTCGGCTCGCCGACGGGAGAAGAGGTCGCTGTCCACCGCGGCACCCCCTCTCGCTGGTCACGGCCGGACGGCCGTCGTCGTCACCAGCGACCGGTGGCAGCGTGTGGCCCAGGGCCGACCGGGACGGCCGACCTGACCCGCCGGACCGGGTGGCCCGGGGGACGCCGGGACAACCACTGGTCGCACCCGGAGAAACGGACCGCGCCGGTCGCCGGTTACGGGCGGGGCGGCGGAAGAAATCACCGGGAGTGAGGGGCGAGCGGGGCACGTCGGGCATGCGACACCCCCGGCGTCCGTGCGCCGGGCGGGTGCGCCAGGTCAGGAGTGGAAGCCGTCGGGCAGCAGCCGGGCCAGCGCCCGGACCGCCCGGTACTGGAGGGCCTTGATGGCGCCCTCGTTCTTGCCCATGGAGCGGGCCGTCTCGGCCACCGAGAAGCCCTGGAGGAACCGCAGCACTATGCACTCCTGCTGCTCCGGGTTGAGCTGCTTGACGGCGGTGAGAAGGGCGACGTTCGTGATGTGCTCCACCACCGCCGCCTCCGGGCTGCCCTCCGGCCCGCGGTCCTCCCGGTCGGCGTCCAGGACGTCACCGGTGGTGACCTCCAGCCGGTAGCGTCCGGACTTGAAGTGGTCGGCGACCAGGTTGCGGGCGATGGTGACCAGCCAGGCGCCGAGGTCGCGCCCCTGCCAGGTGAAGCTGCCGATCCGCTTGAGCGCCCGCAGGAACGTGTCGGAGGTGAGGTCCTCGGCGAGCTGGCGGTTGCCGACCCGGAAGTAGACGAACCGGAAGACGGTGTCCACGTACCTGTCGTAGATCAGTCCGAACGCCTCGGACTCGCCGGCCTGCGCGCGCTCGACGAGCGTCCACACCTCGGTCGCCGGGTCGGACGGGTCGGGGCGGCTGGGGAATCCGGTGGCGGGCGCGGTGGCCGGCACGGCGGGCAGGACGGCGGTGTCGCCGGCGGTCACCGCCGGCAGGATGGCGGTCTCGGCGGCGGACGGCTCACTCCCGGTCGCCGCGTCGCCGCGGCGCGCCTGAGCCGGCATGGTCGGGCGGGTCGGGCTGCCCAGGCGGCCGGTCGCGGGCTTCGCGTTGCCGCCGGGCGCCGCGGGCCTGGGTGGCGCCTCGTTGGTGTGGTGCGCGCGGCTGCGTACCCGCCATCCCTCGCCGCGGACCGCGAGCTGGCCGTCGGCGCCCCGGGCGCCGGGGTCCGCGCGCTCGTTGAGCGGGTTGCGCTGGGCCGGGCCGGTGACACCGGATGGTCGTTCGGCGTAACCGAAGGTGGTCACTGTGCCTCCCCGGTCCGAGCGGACGACGACCGCGCCGGAGGACCGGGCGGCACCCGGTCGGGCACGGCCGGGTCGGGACGTGCCGACGCGCGGCAGATCCCCTTGAGGTGCTGGTCCAATGCGCTCAACGGCACGGGGGCCTCCTCGGGCTGAGGGGTGTCGACTCACGGCAAATGGGGTGAGCCGACCCGAGTGATGATAGGGCCAACGTCACCCACGCGTGGCAAGTCCGTTACACAGAGCGGAAGTATTTCCCGCCAGGTCGCACACATGGCGGACCGGTTGTCCGTCGCGGGCGATTGACTTTCGCGCCGGAACCTGGTCTGCAGTGGAAAGCCCTGGTCGGAGCCGATTTTCTTTTCACTCGGCGTGTCGCGGGGCGGTGCGGACGGCTCACCTCGGGCGGACCGCCGGACATCCGTGGAGATCCTCGTCCCGTGGCGGGGAATCCCACGCTACGGCAATTGCAGTCCCGTGCGGGGGACCCGGCGGGCGTGTCCGGGCTCCCGCCACCGCTGTTCCACGCGTCCGGGCGCACCCCGGCGTGGCCGAGTCGGCCGTCCTGGGCGTGCCGCACCCGCGAACCGGCGAGACTGTGCGGGCGTACGTGGTCCGGGCGGCCGGCCCGCCGGTGACGGCGGCGGACCTGCTCGCCCACCGCGCGCGTAACCTGGCCGGGTTCACCTTGCCCGACCGCAGTCGAGTTCGCCGACGGCCTGCCGTGCTCGGCGATCGGGAAGGTACACAGGACCGAGCTGCGCCCGGCGCCCCCCGGTGCCGTCGCCGGCGCCGACCGAGATCCGCACGGAGGTATCCGATGTCCAGCGACCCGAGGCTCATCCTGATCACCCGGCCCGGCTGCCACCTGTGCGACGACGCCAAGGCCGCGCTGGACCGGGTGGTGGCGGTCACCGGCGACCGCTGGGTGGAGCGGGACGTCACCGGAGACCTGGAGATGGAGCGCGACTACGGCGACCGGCTGCCGGTGGTGCTGCTCGACGGCAAGGAGCACGGCTACTGGCGGGTCGAGGAGGACCGGCTGCTGCGCGATCTGACCACGCCGCAGCTCTAGCCTTAGAGTGCTCGGGTGACGGGTATGCGACGCCACCTCGTGTGGGACTGGAACGGAACGCTCCTCGACGACCTCGACCTGGTGGTCCGGGCCACCAACGTGGCCTTCGCCCGCGCCGGCGGGCCGGCGGTCACCGCGGCCGAGCACCGGGTACGGTTCCGGCGGCCGATCGCCGACTACTACGCCGAGATGCTCGGCCGGGCCGTCGACGCCGACGCCTTCGGCGTGCTCGACCGGGTCTTCCACGACGCGTACCGGGCCGGGCTCACCACCTGCGCCCTGGCCGCCGACGCCACCGCCGCGATCGAGGCGTGGGAGGGCAGCCAGTCGCTGCTGTCCATGTGGTTCCACGACGAGCTGGTGCCGACCGTGCACACGTACGGGCTGACCCCGCACTTCCGCCGGGTGGACGGGCTGCGCGCCACGGTCGGCGGCGGGCACAAGGCCGAGTGGCTGGAGAAGCACCTGGCCGAGCTGGGGCTGGGCGGGCAGGAGGTGGTGCTGATCGGCGACTCGCTCGACGACGCCGACGCGGCCGCCTCGGTCGGCGCGCGCTGCGTCCTCTACACCGGCGGCCTCTCCGACCCGGACCGGCTGCGCGGCAGCGGCCACCCGGCCGCCGACACGCTCACCGACGCGGTGACACTGGCCCGCACGCTGACCTGACCGGCCCGGTCAGGCGCGCAGGTGGGCCAGGACGGCCAGGACGCGGCGGTGGTGGGTGGTCGCGTCCGGGGGCAGGTCGAGCTTGGTGAAGATGTTGCGAACGTGCTTCTCGACCGCGCCGTCACTCACCACGAGCGCCCGCGCGATGGCGGTGTTCGAGCGTCCCTCGGCCATCAGCGCCAGCACCTCGCGCTCGCGCGGGGTCAGCGATCCGAGCGGGTCGTCGCGCCGCCGCCGGACCAGCAGCTGGCTGATCACCTCCGGGTCGAGCACGGTGCCGCCGGCGGCTACCCGGGCCAGGCCGTCCAGGAACTCGTCGATCGCGGCGACCCGGTCCTTGAGCAGGTAGCCGATTCCGCCGCCGCTCCCGCCCGCGGTGTCCAGCAGGTCGTCGGCGTACGACACCTCGACGTACTGGGACAGCACCAGGATCGGCGTGCCCGGCACCCGGCGGCGGACCTCCACCGCGGCGCGCAGGCCCTCGTCGGTGTGTGACGGCGGCATCCGCACGTCCACCACCGAGACGTCGGGCCGGTGCGCCACCACCGCCTCCACCAGCGCGTCACCGTCACCGACGGCCGCCACCACCTCGTGCCCGTACTCGGTCAGCAGCCGGACCAGCCCCTCCCGGAGCAGTACGGCATCGTCCGCGATCACCACCCGCATGGGTCCGGTGTCTATCACGCCTGGACCCGGCACCCGCCCGGCGACCCGGATACCGGGCGCCGCGTCACCGCACGGCGGCCCGGTTCACCTCGGCAGTTCGGCGTGGATCCGGGTCGGGCCGCCGGCCGGGCTGTCCACCTCGAGCGTGCCGCCCGCCGCCCGGACCCGGTCGGCGATGCCGCTGAGTCCGTGCCCCTTGGCCAGGTGCGCGCCGCCCGCGCCGTCGTCGGTGACGGTGATCTCCAGCCGGCCCACCTTCCGGGTGACCTCCACCCGGCAGGCGGTCGCCCGGCTGTGCTTCGAGACGTTCGTCAAGGCCTCGGCCACCACGAAGTACGCGGTGCTCTCCAGCCCCGGGTCGAGCCGTCCGGCGGCGGTGCCCAGGTCGTCGTCCACCGTCAGCTCGGTGGGTACCAGGGCGCGGGCCGCGAGTGCGGCGAGCGCGCTGGGCAGGCCCCGGTCGACCAGGATCGGCGGTGCGATGCCCCGGGACAGGGCACGCAGCTCGTCCAGCGTCTCCCGGGTCTGCGCGACCGCCTCGTCGATCGTCTGCCGGGCGGCCTCCGGGTCGGCGGCGAGCTGGTGGCGGGCCCGGCCGAGGTCCATGGCGAGCCGGACCAGCCGCTGCTGCGGGCCGTCGTGGATGTCGCGCTCCAGCCGGCGCAGCGCGACCGCCTCGGCCGAGGCGGCGGCCCGCTTCTGCTCCTCCAGCGTGATGATCCGCTGCCGCATCTCGGCCACGCCGGTGAGCAGCGAGTACGCCAGCCCGGCCTCGAGCCGGGCGCAACCGCGCGCCACCAGCGGGAGGGTGAACAGGGCGAACAGGCCGATCGCGGTGTTCAGCGTGATCCGCGCCCCGGCGCCGTCGCCCATCCCGAGGAGCTGGCTCAGGTCCTGGTCACTCGCGCCACGCGGGATCGCCCAGTCGTATGTGACGTAGAGCGTGCCGCCCAGGGCCAGCACCCACCAGACCACCAGCAGCACGAATGTGGGCGCCGCCACCAGCAGCCGGACGAACGCGTGCAGCAGGTCGAGCCACGACTGCGCGTCCCGGATCGGGGTGAAGACCCGGCGCCAGAACCCGGCGCCCGGCTCCGGCGTGCGGTAGACCGGGCGTACCCGGGGCCGGTCCAGCACGCCGGCGAGCCGGAGCCGCTCGATGTCGGCCAGCCCTCGGGCCGCGTAGAGGAAGCCGGCGAGGATCGGCAGGCCGAGCGTGGTCACCAGCAATCCGGCGCTGAGTGCGATCCCCACCACTGCCAGCACGAACCCGACGATCGCCAACGGGAGGCCCACGAGCACGTAGGTGGTGTCACGGGCGAGGCGGTGCAGGAGCCCCCGGACGGGGGACAGCGGGGTGGGCGCGTTCAGCGGTATGGCGGTCATGGTTCGAGGCTATGGGCGCGTGAGCCGCCGACCCATCCCGCACGCTGGCCTCTTCGGGGTGGGGTTCTCCCTACTCGAAAACGTGAGACTCGCCTCGCCACGCCGGTCACGGAGCGCTACAGGGCCCGTGCGATTGGTCAGAGAAGTCTGGATTGAGCAATAATCGCCACACGCCGCCGACGGACGCGGTTGATCGATCTTGCGGGAATGGAGGGGCAGGTGAAGGCGCGTCGCGAGCTTTCAAGATCGCGATTTGTGCACCCCTTCACAAACACCTACTCTGTAGTTTCGACGCGCCCTGCTAGCACAGCCGGCAATCTCGGTCGCCAGCGGGAGTCCCGAAACGACCGGCCCCCGTCGCTGGTCGAGGATCGCACCGCACGGAGTCTCATGAGCCAGCACCGTCAACCAGGCGCGCCCGATCGCACCGGTGCCATACCGGCGCTTCCGGACCTGCCCGAGGCGACCGTGTCCCGGCTTCCGGAATACCTGCGTGCGCTGCACGCGCTCGCCGACTCCGGGCACGAGACGGTGTCCAGCGAGGGCCTCGCGAACGCCGTCGGCGTCAACTCCGCGAAGCTCCGCAAGGACCTGTCCCACCTCGGCTCGTACGGCACCCGGGGCGTCGGCTACGACGTCGCGCTGCTGATCGACCAGATCTCCTCGGTGCTCGGACTCACCCAGTGCCGGGCCGTCGCGCTCGTCGGCGTGGGTAACCTCGGTCACGCCCTGGCCGGCTACGACGGCTTCGCCAACCGCGGATTCCGCATCGCCGCACTGCTCGACGCCGACCGGTCCCGCGTCGGCGAGGAGATCAACGGCCTGGTCGTACGGCACGTCGACGAACTGCCCGCCATCGTCGCCGAGGATTCGATCTCGATCGGCGTCATCGCCACCCCCGCCCCGGCCGCCCAGGCGGTCGCCGACCAGTTGGTCGCCGTCGGCGTGACGAGCATCCTCAACTTCGCGCCGTGCGTACTCTCGGTTCCGGACGGGGTCGACGTGCGCAAGGTCGACCTCGCCATCGAGCTGCAGATCCTGTCCTTCCACGAGCACCGCAAGGCATCGCTGACCGCGCTCCCCGCCACGGGCGGGTCCGCCCTCACCGCCCTGCCCGGCGGACTCGCGACAACCGAGACCCAGGAGGCGATCGGCACGTGAAACTGCTCGTCGTCGGCGCGTCCTACCGCACCGCCCCGGTCGCCACCCTGGAACAGCTGGCCGTCCCGCCCGCCGATCTCACCCGCACGCTCGACCGCCTGATCGCCCAGCCGTACGTGGCCGAGGCCGTCCTGGTCTCCACCTGCAACCGGGTGGAGGTCTACGCCGCCGTCTCCGGGTTCCACGGCGGGCTCGGTGACATCTGCGCGGTCCTGGCCGACCAGGCCGGCTGCCAGCCGTCGGCGCTCGCCCCGCACCTCTACGTGCACTACGACGCCGCCGCCGTGGACCACGTCTTCCGGGTGGCCGCCGGGCTCGACTCGATGGTGGTGGGCGAGGCGCAGATCCTCGGCCAGCTCCGCGACGCGTACCACTGGGCCGGTGGCGCCGACTCGGCCGGGCGGCTGCTGCACGAGCTGATGCAGCAGGCGCTGCGGGTCGGCAAGCGCGCACACGCCGAGACCAACATCGACCGGGCCGGGCAGAGCGTCGTCACCGCAGCCCTCGACCTCGCCGCCGACCTGCTCGACGGCGACCTGGCCGGCCGGCCCGCCATGGTGGTCGGCGCGGGCGCGATGGGCTCGCTGGGCGTGGCCACGCTGTCCCGGCTGGGCGCCGGCCCGCTCACCGTGACGAACCGGGGCGCCGCCCGTGCCGTCCGGCTCGCCGAGTCGTACGGCGCCGCCGCCGTGCCGATGGCAGAGCTGATCACCGCGCTCGCCGCCGTCGACGTCGTGGTGGCCGCCACCGCCGCCACCGAGCCGGTGCTCACCCGCGACGTGGTGACCCGGGCGCTGGCCCGCCGGGACGCCGACCGGGGGCCGCTGATCCTGCTCGACCTGGCCGTTCCGCGCGACGTCGAGCCCGGCGTCGCCGAGCTGCCCGGCGTCGAGGTGATCGACATCGACCGGATGGTCACCGTGCTCGCCGACGGACCGGCCGCGGCCGACGCCGCCGAGGTGGCCCGGATCGTGGCCGACGAGGTCGAGGCGTTCCTGAGCTGGCTGCGCGGCGCCGACGTCGCGCCTACGGTGGCCGCCCTGCGCGGCCGGGCCGAGGACGTCGTCACCGCCGAGCTGCGCCGGCTCGGCCAGCGCCGCCCCGACCTCAGCGAGGACCAGCGCGCCGAGGTGGCCCGCACCGTGCACCGGGTCGTGCAGCGGCTGCTGCACCAGCCGACCGTACGGGTCCGCCAGCTCGCCGCCGAGCCCGGCGGCGACCAGTACGCGGCGCTGCTGCGCGAACTGTTCGACCTGGACGTCCCGCAGACGTCCCCGGTCGACACCGTCCCCGACGTGGTCACCACCGACCTCGACGGCCGGCCGTCGTTCGACGCCGCCGACGTCCCGCCCACCGGAGGTGCGCGATGACCGCCCCCCTTCGCCTCGGTACCCGGGGCAGCGCCCTGGCGATGGCCCAGTCCGGCCACGTCGCCGAGGCCCTCACCGCGGCCACCGGCCGCCCGGTCGAGCTGGTCGAGGTGGTGACCGCAGGCGACAGGTCCACCGCCCCGGTCCAGCGGCTCGGCGTCGGTGTGTTCGTCTCCGCGCTGCGCGACGCGCTGACCGCCGGTGAGATCGACTTCGCCGTCCACTCGTACAAGGACCTGCCCACCGCGGCGGCGCCCGGCCTGCACGTCGCGGCCGTGCCGCCCCGGCAGGACCCGCGCGACGCGCTGGTGGCGACGAACGGCCGTACGCTCGCCGAGCTGCCACCCGGCGCCCGCGTCGGCACCGGCGCGCTGCGCCGGATCGCCCAGCTGCACGCGCTGGGCATGCAGCTGGAGGTCACCCCGATCCGGGGCAACATCGACACCCGGGTGGCCCGGGTGCTCGGCCCGGACGCCGACCTCGACGCCGTCGTGCTGGCCCGCGCCGGGCTCAACCGGATCGGCCGTGCCGACGTCATCACCGAGACGCTCGACCCGATGCTCATGCTGCCCGCGCCCGCCCAGGGTGCGCTGGCCGTCGAGTGCCGGGCCGACGACCAGGACGTGATCGAGCTGCTCGCGCTGCTCGACGACGAACCGTCCCGCGCCGCGATCACCGCGGAGCGGGCGCTGCTGGCCACCCTGGAGGCAGGGTGCAGCGCACCCGTGGCCGCGTACGCCGTCCTCGCCGAAGGCGAGCCCACCGACGAGGGCGACGTGAATCAGGAGATCTACCTGCGCGGTGCGGTGATCAGCCCGGACGGTACCCGTGACCTCCGGCTGTCCCGCACCGGAACGCCCGCCGACGCGGCGGAGATCGGCAAGGCACTCGCCGCCGAACTCCTCGAACTCGGCGCCGACTCGATCCTCGGCCAGGACGCTCAGGCCGGCCCGGGGACCCAGCAACTTGGGAGCACAGAATGACCCGCACCCGTAAGCCCGTCGGCCAGATCGCATTCGTCGGGGCTGGACCCGGCGACCCGGGCCTGCTGACCCGCCGGGCGCTGGACGCCCTGGTCGAGGCCGACCAGGTGGTCTACGACCGGGGCGTACCCGAGTCGCTCCTGGCGCACGTCCGCGCCCAGGCCCGGCCCGACGCCGAGTTCAGCCCTGCCGAGGGCGTGCCGGGGGACGTGGCGAAGGTGCTGATCTCCGCGGCCCGGTCCGGGCAGAACGCCGTGCACCTCGTCGCCGGTGACCCGTTCGGCCACGACTCGGTGGTCAAGGAGGTGCAGGCGGTCGCTCGTACCGCCGCGCACTTCGAGGTGGTGCCGGGCGTCGGCCAGGCCGAGGGCGTGGCCACCTACGCGGGCGTCCCGCTGCCGGGCGTACGCACCGCCGCCGACGTCGAGGACGTCACCGCGCTGGACTTCGAGGCGCTAGCCACGGCCGTGGGCCGGGGCTCGCTGGCGCTCGCCGTGGACGCCGGTGACCTGGCCGCCGTCCGGGACGGCCTGCTGGCCGCCGGGGTCGACGGCACCACCCCGGTCGGGGTGACCGGCGACGGCACCGGCGAGACGCAGTACACCACCACGTCGACGGTCGACTCCTTCGTCGCGGCGGCGCTCGGCTTCACCGGCCGGGTGGTGCTCACCGTCGGCGCGGCCGTCACCGACCGCGACAAGCTGAGCTGGTGGGAGAACCGCCCGCTGTACGGCTGGAAGGTGCTGGTGCCCCGCACCAAGGAGCAGGCCGGCGTGATGAGCGCACGGCTGCGCGCGTACGGGGCGATCCCGTGCGAGGTGCCGACCATCGCGGTCGAGCCGCCGCGCACCCCGGCGCAGATGGAGCGGGCGGTAAAGGGCCTGGTCGACGGCCGGTACGCCTGGGTGATCTTCACCTCGGTGAACGCGGTCCGGGCGGTGTGGGAGAAGTTCGCCGAGCACGGCCTCGACGCCCGCCACTTCGGCGGCGTGAAGATCGCCTGCATCGGTGACGCCACCGCCGAGGCGGTCCGCGCCTTCGGCATCCAGCCCGAGCTGATCCCCTCCGGGGAGCAGTCGTCCGAGGGCCTGCTGGCCGAGTTCTCGCCGCACGACGAGATCCTCGACCCGGTCGGCCGGGTGCTGCTTCCGCGCGCCGACATCGCCACCGAGACGCTGGCCGCCGGCCTCACCGAGCGCGGCTGGGAGGTCGACGACGTGACCGCGTACCGCACCGTGCGCGCCGCCCCGCCGCCCGCCGAGATCCGCGACGCGATCAAGTCGGGCGGGTTCGACGCGGTGCTGTTCACCTCGTCGTCCACCGTGCGGAACCTCGTCGGTATCGCCGGGAAGCCGCACGCGCGGACGGTTGTTGCAGTGATCGGGCCCAAGACGGCGGAGACGGCCACCGAGTTCGGCCTGCGCGTCGACGTGCAGCCGCCGCACGCCTCGGTGCCCGACCTGGTGGAGGCGCTCGCCGCCTACGCCGTCGAGCTGCGGGAGAAGCTCGCCGCCATGCCGGCGAAGCAGCGCCGGGGCTCCAAGGTGCAGGGCCCGACGGCCCTGCGGTTCCGCTGACAGGAGGCCCCGTCATGCCGTACCCCGAGATCCGGCCCCGCCGGCTGCGCAGCAACGCGGCCGTGCGGCGGCTGGTCTCCGAGACCCGCGTCGACCCGGCCGAGCTGGTCGTGCCGATGTTCGTCAAGGAGGGGCTGACCGAGCCGAGGGCGATCGCGTCGCTCCCGGGGGTGCTCCAGCACTCCCGGGACTCGCTGCGCAAGGCCGCCGCCGAGGCGGTCCAGGCCGGGGTCGGCGGGATCATGCTGTTCGGGGTGCCGGCGGCGCGGGACGAGACCGGCTCCGGTGGCCTCGACCCGGCCGGCGTGCTCAACACCGCTATTCGGGACGTGATCGCCGAGGTCGGTGACTCGACAGTGGTGATGAGCGACCTGTGCCTGGACGAGTTCACCTCGCACGGGCACTGCGGCCTGCTCACCCCCGAGGGCGGGGTCGACAACGACGCCACGCTCGCCGCGTACGCCGACATGGCGGTGGCCCAGGCCGCCGCCGGGGTCCACGTGGTCGGGCCCTCCGGGATGATGGACGGCCAGGTCGGCGTGGTCCGCAAGGCGCTCGACGCCGCCGGGCACCAGGACGTCTCGGTGCTCGCGTACGCGGTGAAGTACGCCTCCGCCTTCTACGGCCCGTTCCGCGACGCGGTGGAGTCGGCGCTGGAGGGCGACCGGCGCACCTACCAGCAGGACCCGGCGAACCTGCGGGAGTCGCTGCGCGAGGTCGAGCTGGACGTGGCCGAGGGCGCCGACATGGTGATGGTCAAGCCGGCGCTGCCCTACCTCGACGTGGTGTCGGCGGTCCGGGCCGCGGTGAACGTCCCGGTCGCCGCCTACCAGGTCTCCGGCGAGTACGCGATGGTCGAGGCCGCCGCCGCGAACGGCTGGATCGACCGGGAGCGGGTGATGCTGGAGACGCTCACCTCGATTCGCCGGGCCGGCGCCCAGATCATCCTCACCTACTGGGCCGTCGAGGCAGCCCGGCTGCTGCGCGAGCGCTACTGACCGCCGCTCGCGGAGTTCTCCGGTTTCGCCTTTTCGTTGTTGGTCGCCGCGCGCTGTCCACAGCCCAAGGCAGTGACTCAGCGTGTCTTTTCGGGTGGCACCACACCTGACCCCTCGCCGACTTTGCTCTGCAGCCATGGGCGCAACGGTCACGAAACGTGAGCGCTGCCGCGGTGGCTGCAGAGCAAAGTCTGCCCTGGTGGTTATCACTGCCGCGGGAGTCACGGGCATTGTGTCCGTTTAGTCGATTTTATGCTGCGGCTGGGTCTATCGCTTTGGCAGTGGCTCTTAACGTCGAGTAAGTGTCACTCTCTGTATGTTCTGGTGGTCGCTGTCAGGCGGAGTTGGACGCCGCGTCCCGGGTTTTCCACAGGGGCGGGGAGCGGGGTTGCCCGGTCGGTGCGGGGACGGGACCGTGGGCGGCGTGACAGACATCGCCGACACCGAGCCGGAGGCGTCCGCCGCGACCGGTACCGCCACGGGCGCCCGTAGCGGCACCGCCACCGCCACCGCCGCTGCCACAGGCGCGGGCACGGGCACGGGCACGGGCACGGGAGCCTGCGCCGCACCCGGCGTGCCCGCCGCACCCGGCGTGCCCGCCGCGGCGGCGGGAGACGACGGGCCGGCGCTGCTCACCGAGCCGTTCGACGTGCCGTTCCCGGCGCCTGGGATCGTCCGGGCGGTGCGCCGCCGGGGCGACGCCAGCCAACGTGAGCTGGCCCGGTTCGCCCGGGTCCATCCGAGCACGATCGGGCGTATCGAGGCGGGCAGCCTGACGCCGAGCCTGGCCATGCTGTCGCGCATCGTGGGCACGGCCGGCTTCCGGCTAGTGGTCGTCGACGAGGCCGGCCGGGTGCTCAAGCCCATGCGCGACCGGGCCGACCTGCGGGACGGCGCGGACCGGCGGTACCCGTCCCACCTCGACGTGGTCACCGACCCGGAGCCGGGGGAGTGGTGGGCCGACCGGTACGGGCTGGCCCGCCCGCCGGAAACCTTCTATCGCAACCGGGAGGTCCGGGACTGGCTGCGCCGCCGAAGCCAGTGGGAGGTACGGGTGGCCAAGTACCGGAACGTGCCGCCCCCGCCCGACCCGCAGCGGTGCGGATACCGCGGCGGCCCGCCCATCCGCCCATGAGCGAATCGACGGGCCGCCGCGCGCCACACCGCTCAGTCGTCGTTCAGGATCGTTCCGACGCCGGAGGGGTCGACGAGCCGCAGGCCCGGCACCCCGCCCACGTACAGCGTGAGCTTCTCGTCCGCCTCGCGTCTGCGGTCGCCGCGCACGGTGACCGGGAACTCCAGGAAGGTCCGGCCCGCGGCCAGCAGCCGGCAGCCCACGTACGGGTCGTAGTCCGACCCGGCCAGGGCGGTGCCGCCGTAGGTGGCCGCGCAGATCAGGGCCGGTTCGGAGAGCGGGCGGGACACGCTGACGGTGAACGTCATCGCGCGGGTGCCCTTGTCGCCCTCGGTGATCGAGGTGTCCGCCACCCGCAGCGAGGCGCGCGACCGGAACCGGGCCACCTGCGGGTCGTGGTCGCTGGCGCCCCGGTCACCCAGCTCCGGCGCGTCGGTGGGGTAGTCGGCGTTGACGTGCGCCGTCCGTACCTGCACCAGGTCCTTGTGCATCGGGTCGTTGACGAAGAGGTTGTCAAGCGTCTGCGCCTGACCGCTGAAGGTGTACGAGTACGCCGACGCGGGCGCGTCCGCCACCAGGTCGTCCCAGAGGTTGTGCAGCCCGGCGTCGTACAGCGGGGCGAGCTGGTCCGACGGGGTCGGGTTCTGTGCGGTGGCGATCGGATCGTCCGGGCGGGGGAAGACGTTCAGGTCGCCGCCGTAGACCACCCGGGCGTCCGGGTCGCTCGCCTCGACCGCCCGGACGATCGCCGCCCCGTACGCGGCCTGTTCCCGGCGCTGCCCGACCCGGCTGTCCGGACCGGACGAGAAGTGGTTGGCGACCGCCCAGAGCGTGAACCGCTCACTCGATCCGGGCGCGGCCTTCACTGTGAACCGGGCCACCTGCGCCGCGCGGGTGTAGACGTTGCTGCCGTCCACCCCGGTCGACCGGTCCACGTCGGCCGGCAGCACCGCGTTGAACGCCTTCGGGTTCTGGACCTCGGCGTTCGACGGCAGCGCCGCCGAGCGGTACTGGACGGTCGGGGCGGAGCCCAGCAGCGGGTCCGCGGCGGTCGCCTGGGCCAGCGTCAGCCGGTCGGTGCGGTACAGGAACGCCGAGGCGATGCCCCGGGCGTCCGCACCGGTCCGGTCGTACGCGGCGGCGTAGGCCGGGCCGCCGTTCGCCGCGATGGCCAGCGCCAGCTCCTGCACCGTGTCCGGCGCGCCGTCGGCGTTGTTGGCGTCGCCGCAGGCGAGGGCGCCGTCGACCACCGAGCAGATGTCCTGGTCCTCGGCCTCCTGCACCAGGATCAGATCCGGGCTGTGCAGCGAGTTGACGATCTGCCGGGCCTGCACGGCCAGCTTGGCGGCGTATGCCTCCGGGCTCGCCGGCACGTAGTCGAACGGCGGGCTGACACCGGGACAGCCGGTGTTGCCGGCGAAGTCGCAGCCGTCGAACGGATCGTCCCGGTAGTCGTACAGGTTCTCCACGTTGTAGGTGGCGATCGCGACCTCACTGCCGCGGTCGGCCGGCTGCGGCGGGTGGTTCCCGGCCGGGTCCGTGCCACCGGTCAGGGTGAGCTGCTCGGGCTGCACGCTGTACTTGCTGAACGCGTACGAGACGGAGCCGTAGGCGTCCTCGGTGAGCGTGTCGAAGGTGCGCGCCTCGGGCAGCAGCGCCCGGGAATCACCGGCGGTCGCCTTCACGCCGCCGGCACCCAGCAGGATCCGCTGGTTGTTGCCGTTGTCGAAGAGCGTTCCGGGGATGTCGTCGAGCGGGTGGGCGTCCCGGAACACCCGGCGGGCGTACGGGTCGGACCGCTTCATGATCGGGTCCTCGCGGTCCAGCACGTAGATCTCGGAGTCGGCGGTGGAGGAGTAGATGTGCCGGGGAGCGGAGACGCCGCTGCCGGCGCGTACCCGCATCCGCTCGCCCTCGTGCCGCTCCCAGAACAGGTCGGCGGCGGCCGCCTCGGCCGGCGGGGTCGCGTCGTCGACCCGGACGACGGTGTCCACGTCGAGGCCGGAGTCGAGCTTGCGGACCAGCGAGGCGCCGGAGAGCTGGGTCTGGTCGAAGTACTCGGAGACCCGCCCGCGCAGTACGACCTCGTCACCGACGGCCGGGGCGTACCCGCCGATCAGCGTGGTGAACGAGCCCATGAAGACGAACAGGCCGTCGGAGGTCAGCGGGTCGCCGTCGGAGGTGCCGAGCCGGCTCTGGAGGTAGAAGCCCCACTGGTCGGCCCCGGCCGAACTGCGGGTCAGCGACATGCCGGTGATGACGCCGCGTACGTCGTACAGCGTGGAGCTGGTGCCGTTGCCGCTGGCCGGCGCGAGCGGCGACCGGTCGGTGCGACCGTCCTCGTCGTCCGCGGTGCGGCCCTGCACCTCGCCGATCGACAGCACGCTCGTGGCCTGCACGGTGAGCGTGCAGGTGGCCGTGTCGCCCTCGTCGTCGGTGGAGGTCACTGTGACCGCGTAGCCGCCGGCCGGCAGGCCGGTGGCGCTGAGCGTCGCGGTGGCCGTGCCGCCGTCCGCTGCCGCCGGGGTGAACGCGGTACGGCTGATCGAGCCGCTCGCCGGCACCGGCACGACCGAGGTGACAGCCAGGTCGGTGACCGTGTCGTCGGCGTCGGTAGCGGTGACCTCACGGGTCGCGGTGGCGCCCGCCGACAGCGTCAGCGCGCCGCCGCAGGCCACCGTGGGTGGCTGGTCGGCCGGGCCGCCGCCGACGGTGTGGCTGCCCAGCCCGTCGAACGTGTCGGTGGCGAAGCCGGCCCACTGCGCGGCCGGGTCGAACGGGTCCGCCGGGTCGGTGTCGCCGGCCGTCACCGAGGGCAGGCGGCGCAGCGTGTTGTCCGCAGTGCTGGTCAGCCCGCTGCCCCACTCGGTGCCCGGGTCGACGCCGACCTGGCCGAGGGAGTCGACCACCGCGGCACCCTTGCGCAGCACGACCGCGTCGTCGCCGTTGAACAGCGAACCGGAGTACGTCTGGTCGGCCTGGGCGAGGATCGCCGGGCCGGCCGACGAGGCGGCGAAGACGAACACGTCACCGGCGGCGACGGTCCCGGTCAGGGCCACGTTCGTCGAGGTGGTGGCGCCGTTGAAGAAGAGCTGGAGCTGGTAGCCCCCGGCGGCCAGGTCGACCGGGGCGCCGGTGCCGTTGTACAGCTCGACGGCCTTGTTGTTGGACGACCCCTCGACGTATTCGGAGATGAACAGGTCGGTGGGCGCGGCGCTGGCCGCGGTGGGTGCGACAGCGATCGCCGTGAGGGTGACGGCGGCGGTCGCGAGCGCGGCGAGGGTGCGGCGCGGGCGCATGGGGCCTCCACGATGGGTGGACGTGAACTAACGAACGTTAAGGCTCTCGTGGGTGCGCCGTCCAGCCCTGTCGATGACCGGCTGGTGAACGATCAGCGATGACTGTCCAGCCGGTGCACCAGCTCGGCGACGTCCACACCGTATTCGCACCAGTCGCGGTCGGGGCGGTAGCCCAACTCGGCGTTGACCTTCAGCATCGACTCGTTGTCCTGCGCGTTCCAGGTCTGCACCTCGATCACCTCGGGCTCGGCCGAGCGCAGCTCCAGCAGCATCCGCGCCTTGATGGCCCGGTCGATGCCGTAGCCGCGGTGATCGTGGACGACGATCGTGTCGTACTGGTCGGCCCGGGTCGGGTGCTGCGCCGGCACGACCACCTCGGTCAACCCGGCCACCTCGCCGGTCTGCTCGTGCAGCGCCAGCACGATGTACGGCTTCATGCCGCGCCGGTGCAGCGTGGCGAGGCTGTCACGCAGCCGGTCCGGGTCGTAGGAGCTGGGTCGCAGCTCCACGTCGTCGGAGTCGCGCACCTCGGCCTTGGCCCGCGCGTACGCCCCGATCAGCTCGTCCGGCGGGCCGCCCGGCCAGAACTCCACGCGGTAGCCCGCGCCGAGCCCGGCGGCCATCTCGGTGAGCGCCGGCCAGTCCACCGAACCCAGGTCGAGCACGCTGCGGGTCTCCACGTAGTCCCGGGTGAAGCCCAGCGACTCGTAGAACCCCACGGCCGGGGTGTCGCCGACCACCTCCACGCCGATCGACTGGAAGCCCTCGTCCCAGACCCGGCGGGCGGCCACCCGCACCAGCTCGCGGCCGACCCCGCTGCGCCGGATCGCCGGGTGCACCAGCACCTCCAGCACGCCGATCCCGCCGAGCAGCAGCACGTGCACATGCCCGAGGATCGCGCCGGGCGTGCCGTCCGGCGCGGTGTCGTCCTGCGCGACCCACGAGATTCGCCGCTCGCCGGGCATCACCTCGGACAGATACTCCCGCAGGGAACTCTCCCGCCATGGCGGATCCTGCGGCAGATCGGCCGCCAGGACCGCGTTCAGCGTGTCCAGCAGGGAGGCGATCTCGGCGGACGACGCGGTCCGGGGATCCCATTCGCGCACCATCACCCGTCTAGCTTGCCGCCAACGGCAGCCGGGGGGAAGGGTTCAGTCCGCGAATGTACGCGAGCCGTCACCTCACGTTGCGGCTGAGCCTGCCGTACTCGTCGGCCTTGTCGAAGACCGCCTGGGCGTACCGACGCACGTCGTTGTAGGAGAGGATGGCGCTCCACCAGTCGCCCGGGATGGTCATGTTCCGGCCGCCCTTGCACAGGTAGAGCCCGGCGGCCAGCGCCGCGTCGTCGATGTCGTGCGGGTTCTTCACGCCGTCGCCGTCGGCGTCCGCGCCGATCTCCTGCCAGGTGGTCGGGATGAACTGCATCGGGCCGAGCGCCCGGTCGAAGACGCGGTCGCCGTCGAGCAGCCCTTGGTCGGTGTCGGGGATGCGGGACCGGCCACCCTGACCGTCGAGCGGCTGCCCCTTGATCTCCGGCAGGGCCCGTCCGTCGGCTTGCAGCGTGGCGCCGTTCGCCGCACCGTGGCGCGACTCGACGTATCCGATGGCGGCCAGCGTGGTCCAGCTCAGCTGGCAGCCGCGGTTGGTCTGGGCGAGCGCCAGCTCGGCGTAGGCGTACGCCTGGAGCGCCACCACGGGGACGCCGGTCACCGCGCTGACCCGCTGCGCCCAGCCGGCGAGCGCGTCGGCCGGACGGCCGGCGGGCAGCACCGGGGCGGTGCTCGCACCGGGTAGTGGCGTGCCGGGCAGTGGCATGCCGGTCGGCGCGGCCGTGCCGGGCAGCCCGGTCAGGCCCGGCAACGGAGGCGTGGCGGGTGCCGCGGCCGTCTGCGGCACGCTCTGCGACGGCGTGGCCTCGGCGATCGGTTGCGGCCGGCCGACCGCCGCCGGTACGACCACCGCGCCGGCCGTGGCGGCCGCGGCGACCAGCGCGAGCAGGAACAGCGCGGGCAGAGTGGTGCGCCCGCCGGGCCGCCGGGACCAGGCGCGGGTGGCCCGGGCCGCCCCGGCGGCGACCTGCCCGGGCCGCGCCCGGACGGCGTGTGCGAACGGCATCCGCCGACGTCGCCCGCCGTCCGCTCCCGGCTCGGGCTGCGGCTTCGCGTCCGGCTCGGGCGGCGGCTTCCCGCCGGGCGCGGCGTCCGGCTCGACGGTCGGCTTCGCCCCGGCTGCGGGCGTGGGGTCCGGCGTCGTGCCTGCCCCGGCGCCGGGCCCGGCGTCCGGGCCGGTCGCGGTACCCGGGTCGGCTGCGGGCTGCCGGTCGGCCGGTGACTCCGGCGGGAGGGAGTCGCGGTCGCTGCGCTGACGCGGGATGGACCGGGCGCCGTCGTCGGGTGGCGCGGCGGGTCGCAGGGGCCGGGCCGTCGCTCGCCGTTCGCCGTCCACCACTCGTCGAGTATCACCCATCGGGGTGACGACGTCAGGCCCGGCCGTACGCTTGGGTCATGCCCCGGTACGAGTTCCGTTGCCGCGCCTGCGGCGACACCTTCGAGGTCAACCGTCCGATGGCCGAGGTCGCACGGCCGGCCACCTGCCCGCAGGGCCACGCCGACACGGTGAAACTGCTGTCCACGGTGGCCGTCACCGGCCGGGGCGGCGCCGCCCCGAGCGGTGGGATTCCCAGCGGTGGTGGTTGCTGCGGCGGCTCCTGCGGTTGCTGACTTTCGGGCGTCCGTCCCGCGTGTCGATCGGGGTCTTGCCGTCGGTGTGATCTTTTGGCACCTTGGGGCGGAATCTGCCCAGCCGTTCTCACGATGCGTGACGGCGCGACCATAGGGCAGTATGAACCCGACGTCACCGGGCGGAGGTTCGACGTATGTCCCAAGGACACCACCTCCCCAGCGGGTGGGTGACCTTCGTGTTCACCGACATCGAGGGCTCGACACGGCTGGCCCGGATGCTCGGCCCGGTCTACCGCCCGGTGCTGCACGAGCATCGGCGGCTGCTGCGCGACACCCTGACCGGCACGGACGGCGCGGAGCTGCTGACCGAGGGGGACTCGTTCTTTCTCGCGTTCCCGGACGCCGCTGCCGCGGTCCGCGCCTGCCTGACCGCGCAGCGGGCGCTCGCCGAGCACGAATGGCCCAACCCGGACGCCACCCCACGGGTACGGATGGGGCTGCACACCGGCTACGCCGAGCCCCGCGACGGCGAGTACGCCAGCCCCGAGGTGCACCGGGCCGCCCGGGTGGCCGCCGCCGCGCACGGCGGGCAGGTGCTCTGCTCGGCCGCCACCGCCCGGCACGCCGACCCGCTGCCGGACGGGGTGTCCCTGCTGGACCTCGGTCTGCACCGGCTGCGCGGGTTCGACGACCGGGAGCGGCTGTTCCAGCTCGTCGCGCCGGGGCTGGAGCGGCGGTTCCCGCGCCCGCGTACCGCCGACGCGACGGCACACAACCTGCCCACCCAGGTCACCTCGTTCGTCGGCCGGCAGGCCGAGCGCGCCGAGCTGGGCCGGCTGGTCGAGGCGTACCGGCTGGTGACGGTGCTCGGCGCGGGCGGTGCCGGCAAGACCCGGCTGGCGGTGGAGCTGGCCTCCGGGACCGTCGAGGACTACCCGGACGGCGTCTGGTTCGTCGACATCGCCGCGGTGACCGACCCGGGGCTCGTGGCGTTCGAGATCGCCGCAGTGCTCGGCCTCCGCCCGGAGCCGGGCCGGCCGATGGTCGACACCCTCGTCGAGTACGCGGCGCCGCGCCGGATGCTCGTGCTGCTGGACACCTGCGACGCCCAGACCGCCGCCTCGGCCGACGTGATCGGTCGGTTGCTGGCCGGTGGGCGGGGTGTGCGGGTGCTGGCGACCAGCCGGGAGTCGTTCGGCGTGCCCGGCGAGGTGGTGTGGCGTATCCCGCCGCTGTCGGTGGACGAGGACCCCGACGGTGGGGGGAGCGACGCGGTGGCGCTGCTGCTGGACCGCACCGCTGTGGCCCGGGGCGGACGGGCGCCGGAGCCGGCCGAGCAGGCCGACCTGCACCGGGTGGTACGCCGTCTGGACGGGCTGCCGCTGGCCATAGAGCTGGCCGCGGCCCGGCTGCGGGTGCTCTCGGCCGGGCAGCTGGCCGAGCGGCTGGACGACATGCTGGGCACGCTCGACGCCGGCCGGGAGACGGCGGAGCCGCCGCCGGTGGAGGCGGGCTGGAGCGGCAACCAGCAGGACACCGTCGACCTGGCGGCCGCCGCGACCGGCGCCGCCCCGCCGACCCCGGCGACCCGCGCGGTGCAGCGTTCGGCGAGCGAGCGGCACCTGACCATCCAGGCCACAGTGACCTGGTCGTACCGGACGCTCGGCGCGCGCTCGGCCCGGCTGCTGCGCTGGATGGCGGTGTTCGCCGGTCCGCTGGACCTGCCCACCGTGCAGTGGCTGCTCGACGAGGACCCGCTCGACCCGCTCTCGGTGCTCGTGGACAAGTCGATGGTGCTGGCCGAGCCGCACGCCTCCGGCAGCACGTACCGGATGCTCGACCCGATCCGGGCGTACGCGGCCCGGCGGCTGGTCGAGGCGGGCGAGGAGCAGAGCGCCCGGGACCGGCACGTCGCCTGGTGCCGGCACGCGCTGGACCGGGCGCACCTGGGGCCGGACGGCCGCCCGGTGACGCTCTCCCTGTACGCGCTCGACCCGCTGGCGAACGAGTTGCGGGCCGCGTTGCGCTGGTGCGCCACCGGCGGCAGCGCCCGGTCGGGCCTGTCGCTGGCCGGTGACCTGGACCAGTGGTGGCGGGAGCGCGGGCTGGCCCGGGAGGGGCGGCTCTGGCTGTTCCGGCTCTACGGCCGGCTGGCCGAGACCGGCGAGGTGATGCCGGACGCCGAGCTGGCCGCCGCGTACCACATGCACTCGTTGCACGCGGGCGCGGACGGCGAGTTCGGCGAGGAGCTGCGGTACTCGCAGCGGGCCGAGGCGGCCGCCCGGCAGTCCGGCGACCGGGGGTTGCTGGCCCGGGTGCTGGCCGGACGCGCGGCGCCGCTGGTCGACATGGGGCAGTTCGCCGAGGCGGAGCGGATCTGCCGCGAGGTGATCGACTGGGCGTACGCGCAGGACGTGGTGGGGGACGCGCTGCTGGCCGTCTACAACCTCTCCGAGCTGCTCTGGCGCCGGGGCGCGCTGGACGAGGCGGCCGACCTGCTGGCCGCGGCCCGTCCGGTCGAGGCGTCCCGGCCGGCCGAGCGGGGCGGCCGCTCCGTGGACATGCTGCTCGGGATGGTGGCGCTGGCCCGGGGCGATCTGGTCGCCGCGCACGAGCACCTGCTGGTGGCGTTGCGGTCCCGGATGAGCCACGGCTACCTGGGCCGGGCCTGCGACACGATAAACGCGATAGCGGTGCGCTGCGCGCTCGCGGGGGACGCGCTCTCCGCGGCGCGGCTGTTCGGCGCGGCGCAGGCCACCCGGGCGAACCTGCGGGCCACGCCGGGGATCTACGGTCCGTACTGGTCGGCCCGGCAGACGGAGCTGCGCCGGGTGCTCGGGGACGAGGCGTTCGACGCCGCGTACGGCGCCGGTGCGGGGCTGCGGCTGGACGAGGTCGCGGCGCTCGCGCTGCACGTGGAGCACCCGGACATGGCGGCCGACTCGCCCCGGTTCGGCGGGCAGACGCGGGGTTCGTGGCCGGCGTTCGAGCCGCGCAGCACGACGGGCTGAGCCGGGCCGCTGAACGGCTGTGCGGGGAGCCCGCCGGGCGGCGGGCTCCCCACCCGTCAGGCTCGGGCGGCGGCGCGGCGCTCGGCCTCGGCCTTCATCCGGGCGGCGCGGTCGAGGTCGGCCCGGGACACGGCGGCGACCGAGCCGAACACGCTCACCGCCTGGTAGTACGTCCAGGCGAGGCTGTAGCAGGCGGGCCGCACCACCGCGTTGTACGTGGCGCAGACCCGCTTCAGGTCGGCGTAGAAGGCGTTGTCCAGCCGGGACTTGCCGGCGGAGAAGACGCCCATCGCCTTGTGGTTGCGGTAGCCGAAGTCGTGGCGGTAGCAGGAGAGCTTGAAGTTGAACCCGATCGGGTTGTCCGGGCTCGACGAGCAGTAGTCGGTGGACCAGTCGAAGCCGTACTCGGCCCAGGGCGACCGGTTCTGCCGGGCGCTGTTCCAGGCGTTGTAGCTGGACGCGCTGGTCTGCGTCCAGCTGGTCAGGACGGACAGCTTCTGCTGGGTGCTCACCGCGGCGGCGGCCGGTGTGGCCAGGCCGAGCAGTGTGAGCAGGGCGAGTGTTCCGGCGGCGAGGGTGGTGGCGAGGCGACGGGACACGGGAACCTCCGCGGGGGTGGCGTCCGGGATCTCCGGATGTCGACAAGTGTCGATCAAGCCGATGAGCTGCGGCGATGCTTCGGGGAACGGCTCGCTGACATTCGCCCAAACAGACGAATGCCCCCGGGCCGGCGAGGCGGCCCGGGGGCATCCGGTGGAGATCAGCGCACGAAGCGCGGCAGGCTCGCCGGGCTCTCGTTCGCCAGCCGGTCCAGCGCGGTCACGTAGTAGGTGTAGCGGGCGCCGTCGGCAGCTGTGCTGTCCAGCCAGGATTGCACGGCGCCGTCGGTGGCCCGCACGGTGCCGACCAGATGCGAGGCGTCTGCGAAGTCGCAGCGCCCGGCCAGGCCGTGCCCGTCGAACCGGTAGATCGCGTACGACGCGGCGGTGCCGAGCGGCCCCTTGCCGTCTGCCGGCTGCCGCCAGCTCAGGCGTACCCCGTCCGCCTCCCGCTGGGCCTTGGTGACCACCGGGAAGAGCAGCGGCTTACGCGGCAGGTGCGTCATGGTGGGCACCAGCGCCGGCCGGGAGTAGTGCTCGGCGGCGTAGATGTCGGTGGCGCCGAGCCGGTTCGCCCGGACCTGCACCGCGGAGAAGTGCACGTTGCCGAGCACCTCCGGGTACGACCGGTTGAGCGTCAGGTGGTTCGACAGCTCCTGCGGGTTCATCCAGAACGACCCGTACGCCGGGTCACCGCTCTTGTAGTCGGCCTGGCCGATGTAGAGCTGCACCCGCGTACCGCGCACCTGCTCGGCCCACCACGGCACCAGCCGGGCGTAGTCGGCGGCCGGGTACTGGCCGATGTACCAGTAGAGCTGCGGCACGATGTAGTCGATCCACTCCTCCTTGACCCACTTGCGGGAGTCGGCGGAGATGATGTCGTACGACTGCGAGCCGGTGGTGTCCGAGCCGTTCGGGTCGGCCGACGCGTTGCGCCAGATGCCGAACGGGCTGACGCCGAACTTCACATACGGCTTGACCGCCTTGATCTTGGCGTTCATCTCCTGGATCAGCAGGTTGATGTTGTCCCGCCGCCAGTCGGCCTTGTCGGTGAAGCCCCTGTTGTACGCCGCGAACGTGGCGTCGTCGGGCACCTGGTGGGTGCCGCTCGGGTACGGGTAGAAGTAGTCGTCGAAGTGCACGCCGTCGATGTCGTACCGCTTGACCGCGTCCATCATCGCGGTCTGGACGAACTCGCGGACCTCCGGGACGCCGGGGTTGTAGTAGAGCCGGCTGCCGGCGACGCCGGCCGGCGGGTAGGCGAAGACCCAGTCGGGGTGCTGGCGGGCCGGGCTGTCCGGGGCCAGTTGCGACAGGTCGGCGCCGGCGCCGCCGGGCGCGGGCATGGAGACGCGGTACGGGTTGAACCAGGCGTGGAACTCCAGGTTGCGCTTGTGCGACTCGGCGACCAGGAAGTCCAGCGGGTCCCAGCCCGGGTTCTTGCCGCGTACGCCGGTCAGGTATTCCGACCACGGCTCGTACGGCGAGGGCCAGAACGCGTCGGCGGTCGGGCGGACCTGGACCACGACGGCGTTGTGGTTGAGCTTCTGCGCCAGGTCCAGCCAGGCCAGGTATTCGGCCTTCTGCTTGGCCACCTGGTCCGGCGCGGTCCAGGAGTCCTTGCTGGGCCAGTCGATGTTCGTCACCGAGGCGATCCACATGGCCCGGAACTGGCGCTTGGGGGTGGCCGGGTCGGTGACGCAGTCGGTGGAGGGGTAAGTGGCGGTGCTGTTGTCGCCGGGTGCGGCCTGCGCCGGCGTGCCGGCGACCAGCGTGCCGAGCAACGCCGCGGCCAGCGCGGCGGCTCCGAGCCGAGTTGCCTTCATGCGGTGCGGTCCCTTCGTCGGGTCCGGGGGGACAGTCGGTGGCGGGCGTAGCGGCAAGATTCGCCGATACATCCATTCCTCCGGTAGGAAACTTTCATCTATCCGTGCCGGGCGCAAGACCCGGACGGCCGATCGATGTCCGGCTTCGTCCGACCGACCGGATCGTGACGATTCCGATACATGGCGTACGGGATTGGAGCCGAAACGGCTGGGTAGCTCCCCCGGTCACAGACCGCCACCGTGGCGGCCGTACGGCGGGGAGGTGATCAGATGTCGGTCCTGCGCACCAAGCCGATCCAGGACGTGCTCGCCCAGGGCGACGCCGACGGCGAGGACGGCAAGCCGGGCCTGCGGCGCCGGCTCGGCGCGGTCGACCTGATGGGCTTCGGCATCGGCATCGTGATCGGCACGGGCATCTTCACGCTCACCGGCGTCGAGGCGCGCAACAGCGCCGGGCCGGGCGTGGTGATCTCGTTCGGCATCGCCGGCCTGGTCGCGCTGCTCGCCGCGCTCTGCTACGCCGAACTGGCCAGCAGCGTGCCGACCGCCGGCAGCGCCTACACCTACGCGTACGCGACGATGGGCGAGATCGTCGCCTGGATCATCGGCTGGGACCTGCTGCTGGAGTTCGCGCTCGGCGCGGCGGTGGTGGCCCGCGGCTGGTCCGGCTACCTCGCCGACCTGTTCGGGCTGCCCAGCGCCTGGTTCGCCGAGGAGGGCAGCGTCGTCAACCTCGGCGCGATCGGCATCGTGCTGGTGCTCGGCGTGGTCGCCATCGTCGGCATCCGCGAGTCGGCCCGGGTCACCAACCTGCTCGTGCTGGTCAAGGTGGCGATCTGCGCCTTCGTCATCATCGCCGGGGCGTTCTTCGTCAAGGCGGCAAACCTCAGCCCGTTCATCCCGGCCGCCGAGCCGGCCGGCGCCGGGGACGACGGCATCAAGCAACCGGTCACCCAGGCCATCTTCGGGCTGGAACCCTCCGTCTTCGGCTTCGTCGGGGTCCTCACCGCCGCCGCCGTGGTGTTCTTCGCGTACACCGGCTTCGAGGCCGTGGCGAACCTGGGTGAGGAGACCCGCAAGCCCAAGCGGGACCTGCCGCTGGGTCTGCTCGGCACGCTGATCATCTCCACGGTGCTCTACATCGGCGTCTCGCTGGTGGTGGTCGGCATGGTCAAGTACACCGAGATCGACGAGGGCGCGCCGATCGCGTCCGCGTTCCGGGCGGTCGGTGCCGGCTGGGCCGCCGTGCTCGTCTCCATCGCCGCCGTCGCCGGGCTCACCAGCGTGATCCTTGTCGACCTGGTGGCCATGGGCCGGATCGGCTTCGCCATCGCGCGGGACGGGCTCATCCCGCCGGCCATCGCCAAGGTGCACCCGCGCTGGGGCACCCCGTACCGGATCGCCGGGATCATGACCATCGCGGTGGCGCTGCTCGCCGGCTTCCTGCCGCTGTCCGCGCTCGCCGACCTGGTCAGTATCGGCGCGCTCTGCGCGTTCACGCTGGTCGCCATCGCGGTGCCGCTCCTGCGCAAGCGCCGCCCCGACCTGGAGCGGCCGTTCAAGGTGCCGTTCTCGCCGGTGCTGCCGATCATCACCGCGCTGGCGTGCATCTACCTGAGCCTGAACCTGTCGGTCGAGACCTGGCTGCGATTCCTCGCGTGGATGCTGATCGGCGCGGTCATCTACTTCGGGTACGGCCACCGCAAGAACCGGCTGGCCCGTCGCGAGCACTCGGAGACCCCCGAGCGCGCCCCCATCCCCTGAGGCGGGCACCCCGAAGGAAGGGCCCTTCTCAACGCCGGCGCGCGTTGAGAGGGGCCCTTCCTCACCCGCTCACCCCTTCAGGCCGCTGCGGGAGACGCCCTGGATGACGTGCCGCTGGGCGAGCACGAACAGGATCAGCACCGGCACGCTCGCCAGCACCGCACCGGCCATGATGACCGGATAGTCGGTCACGTACGCGCCCTGGAGCAGGCCCAGGCCCGCCGGCAGGGTCAGCCGCTCCGGGCTGAACAGCACGTACACCGGCCAGAGGAAGTCGTTCCAGTTGGTCAGGAACGACAGCACCGCGAGCGTCGCCAGCGCCGGCTTCGACAGGGGCAGCAGCACCCGGCGGAAGACCTGCCAGTGGTTCGCGCCGTCCAGCACCGCCGCCTCTTCCAGCTCGGCCGGGATGGAGAGGAAGAACTGCCGCAGGAAGAACACCCCGAACGCGCTCGCCGCGCCCGGCACGATCACCACTGTCAGCGTGTCGATCCAGCTCAGCTTCTCGGCGATGATGAAGTTCGGGATGATCAGCGAGGTGGGCGGCAGGAACAGCGTGCCCACGATCAGCGCGAACAGCAGCTTGCGGCCGCGGAACCGCATCCGGGCCAGCGCGTACGCGGCCATCGACGCGGTCACCAGCACCAGCAGCGTGTGCAGGCTGGCCGCCAGCATGCTGTTGACGAACCAGCGCAGCACCGGGTTCGCCGCGTTGTCGACGATCTGCTGGTAGCCGTAGGTGGAGAACGGGTTCGGCAGCCAGCCCGGCGGCACCCGCTGCGCGTCGTCGTACGTCTTCACCGACGTCAGCAGCATCCACGCCAGGGGGGTCACGAAGATCGCGGTGATCAGGAGCAGTACGCCGTACCGCGCCACCGCGCGCATGTTCCTCATGTCGTAGCCTCAGTCTTCCCGGTAGCGGAACAGCCGGAAGTTGGCGACGCTCACCACCGCCAGCATCAGCGCGAAGAACACGCTCATCGCGGCGGCCCGCCCGGCGTCGTAGTCCCGCAACCCCTCGTCGACGATCCGCCAGACCACGGTCCGGGTCTGCTCGCCCGGTGCGCCCTGGGTGATCAGGAACGCCTGCCCGAACACGTTCGCCGAGGCGAGGATCGTGGTGGTGAAGACGAACAGCATCACCGGGCGCAGGCCGGGGATCGTGACGTGGCGGAACCGGTCCCAGCCGCCGGCGCCGTCCACCTCGGCCGCCTCGTACAGCTCGGCCGGGATGTCCTGGAGGCCGGCCAGGTAGATCACCGCGTTGAAGCCGCAGGTCCACCACACGGTCACCCCGACCAGCGACACCCAGGCCCACGGCACGTCGGTCACCCAGGGCGTGTCCGAGGGGAGCCCGACCACGCCGAGCAGCCGGTTCACCAGCCCCAGGTTGGCGTCCAGCAGGAACCGCCAGAGCAGGCCGATCACCGCCACGCCCAGCACGTACGGCGCGAAGAACGCGGCCCGGAAGAACGTCCGGCCGGGGAACGAGCGGTTGAGCAGCAGCGCCAGGCCGAGCGGGACGACCACCAGCAGCGGTACGGAGAACAGCGTGAAGATCCCGGTCGCCCGGACGCTGGACCACCAGTCCCCGTAGATCGCCGAGTCGCTGGAGAACAGGTCCCGGTAGTTGCCGATCCCGACGAACGGCCGGTTCGGCAGTTGCAGGTCCCACTGGTGCAGGCTGATCCAGACCCCGAACAGGATCGGCGCCAGGCCGAAGACGCCGAACAGGATCAGGTACGGCGCGAGGAAGAGGTACGGGGTCGCGTGGTTGCCGCGTTCCGTCGCGCCCCGGCGGCGGGGGCGCGCCGCCGGGGGCGGCACGCCGTCGCGCGCCGCCCCGACCTCGATCACGTCCGCCACGGCGGATCAGTTCCCGTACTTCTTGCGGTTGTCCTCGAGCTGCTTGTTCGCCTTCGTCACGCCGTCGTCGAGCGCCTGCTTCGGCGACTTCTTGCCCAGCGCAGCCTCGTTGAACGCGCTGTAGAAGGTCAGCATGACCTCGCCCAGGCCCGGCGCGGCGGGCGGGAACGCGGCGTACTCCAGCTCCGGTGCGAGCGCGTTGACCTCGGCGAGGCCCTTGAACTCGCTGCTCTCGCGGACCGCCTTGCGGGCCGGCACCTGGCCGCCCTTGGCCCAGTCCAGCGAGTGCTGGCTCAGCCAGTTGATGAAGACCTTCGCGCCGGCGGTCTTGTTCGCGTTCGCCGAGCGCTGCTTGACGATGGTGAAATTGTGCGAGTTCGCCCAGGCGGCCTTCTGGCTGCCGATCTGCGGCAGCGGCGCGACGCCCCACTGCACGTTCGAGCTCTTCTTCAGGTCGTTGATCTGCCAGATGCCGTTCCAGTTGAACGCGTTCTTGCCGCTCTTGAATGCCAGGTAGTCGGCGTCCTGGCCGACGTTGGCCGGGGAGTGGCCCTGCTTGATCAGGTCGACCAGCCAGGAGCATGCCTCGACCGCCGGGTCGGAGTTGAACGTCGCCTTCGCCACCTCGGCGTCGAAGAGCGTGCCGCCCCACTGGTGCAGCAGGCTGTAGAAGGTCATGCCGCCGGTGAACTGGAACGGGCTGACCCAGAAGCCCTGCACGCCCGACTTCTTCAGCTCGGTCAGCGCGGCGGTGTACTCGTCCCGGGTGGCCGGCGGCTTCTCCGGGTCCAGGCCGGCCTTCTGCATGACCGCCTTGTTGTAGTAGAAGCCCAGCGGGTGCATGTCCAGGGGGATGCCGTACCGCTTGTCGTTGTAGAGGCCGCCCTTCCAGACCGTCGGGGCGAAGTCGCCCTCGCTCAGCTCGAGGGCCTTCGCCACGTCGTCCAGTTCGCTGATCGTGCCGCGGGCGGCGAACGTGGCGAGCTGGTCCATGTGCATGACCGCGATGTCCGGGCCGTTGCCGCTGGAGACCGCGCCGGGAAGCTTGCTGTAGTAGTCCTCCCACTGGTACGTGACCACGCTGACCGCGATGTTCTGGTGCTCGCCGTTGAACTGCTGGACGAGCGTCTTGAAGATGTCACCGTCGCCGCCGGTGAAGCCGTTCCACAGCTTCAGGTCCACCTTCGGGCCGGTGTAGTCCTTGCCGCCGTTGCCGGCCGCGCCGGAGTTGTCGGAGCTGCTGCCGCCGCCGCAGCCGCTGAGCGTCAGCGTGGCCGCCGCGCCGAGCCCGACGCCGAGGCCGAGCAGGTGCCGTCGGCTCATCTCGTTCTGGATCATGCGTACTCCTTGGGGACGGGATGGAGTATTGCCTGGTCACGACGCCGGCACGAAGCGCAGCAGGTTCCAGGAGGTGGCCGGCAGCAGCACGGAGGCCCGGCCGCCGTCGACAGTGGGCGTGGTGAGGTCCCGGGGCGTGACCCGCTCCGGATCCGCTTCGGTGTTCGTGGCGTCCGGGTCGGTTCCGGCCGCCACCGTGGTGTGCGCCTCGGCCCGCAGGCCGGGCAGGCCGCGCAGGTCCAGGTCGAGCGGGATGTCCTGCGGACCCCTGTTGACCGCGAAGACGGCCAGCTCGCCGCTCTCCTCGTCGTGCACGGCGACGGTGTCCAGCGCGGGCACGTCGCCGTACCGCCGGGTCTCGTAGGTCGGGCCGGTGGGCTCGGTCCGCAGCACGGTGCCGCGGGCGTACCGGGCGGTCAGGGCGAACGGGTGGAAGATGCTCTGCCGCCAGGCCGGACCACCGGTGCGGGTACGGATCGGGGCGATCACGTTGGCGAGCTGCGCCTGGCAGGCCACGCCGATGCGGTCGGCGTGCCGGAGCAGGGTGATCAGCAGGTCGCCCACCACCACCGCGTCGACTGCCGTGTAGTCGTCCTCGATCAGCGCCGGTGCCTCGACCCAGCCGCGCCGGTCCAGGTCGGACTGGAGGCGGGACTGGTACCAGACGTTCCACTCGTCGAAGGAGATCTTCAGCTTGCGCTTCTGTCGCAGCTTTGCGCCCACGTAATCGGCGGTGGCGACGACCTCGGTGATGAAGGCGTCCATGTCGACGGCGGAGGCGAGCAGGCTGGCCCGGTCGCCGTCGGAGGGGTCGTAGTAGGTGTGGGCGGAGATGTAGTCGACGTGCTCGTAGGTGTGCTCCAGCACGGTCGCCTCCCACGCGGCGAACGTGGGCATGCCGCGGCCGGAGCTTCCACAGGCGACCAGGCTGATCGAGGGGTCGATCATCTTCATCGCGCGGGCGGTCTCGGCGGCGAGGCGGCCGTACTCGTCGGCGGTCTTGTGCCCGACCTGCCACGGCCCGTCCATCTCGTTGCCGAGGCACCACAGCCGCACCCCGTACGGCTGCTCGGCGCCGTGCTTGCGGCGCAGGTCGGACAGTTGGGTGCCGCCCGGGTGGTTTGTGTACTCCAGCAGGTCGAGCGCCTCGGTGACGCCGCGGGTGCCGAGGTTGACCGCCATCATCGGCTCGATCCCGGCCTCGGCCGCCCAGGTCATGAACTCGTCCAGCCCGAACTCGTTCGTCTCGATGGTCTTCCAGGCCAGGTCGAGCCGGCGTGGACGGTCGCCGACCGGGCCGACGCCGTCCTCCCACCGGTAGCTGGAGACGAAGTTGCCACCGGGATAGCGCACGACCGAGACACCCAGCTCACGGGTCAGGTCCAGCACGTCGCGCCGCAGCCCTCGCCGGTCCGCTGTGTGGTGGCCCGGCTCGTACACCCCGCCGTAGACGCAGCGCCCCATGTGCTCGACGAAGGAACCGAAGATCCGACGGTCCGCCGGCGCGACCCTGAACGCCGGATCGATCGTGAGCTGCGCGTTCGGCACGATGCCAACCTCTTCCTCGTTGCGGTGGCGAGTGACCGCTGTCACTCCGCTGTCAGTGGTTTCTACAACGTTGTAAGCACCTGTGTAAAGGGGGCAGTTGCGTCGTCGTGACGCGGTACGCTGCGGCCAGCGTTCACCGGGAGGAAGTTCAGTGCGGCACAGGCTCAAGGACGTCGCCGAGCGGGCCGGAGTGTCGGTGAAGACCGTCTCCAACGTCGTCAACGGCTACCAGCACGTGCGCGCCGACACCCGGGCCCGGGTCGAGGAGGCCATCGCCGCGCTCAACTACCGGCCCAACCTGTCCGCCCGCAACCTGCGCAAGGGGCGTACCGGGGTGATCGCCCTGGCCGTGCCCGAGCTGGACATCCCCTACTTCGCCGAGCTGGCCCGGCACGTCGTGACCGCCGCCGCCGACCACGACTGGACCGTGCTGATCGACCAGACCGGCGGCCGTTCCGAGCAGGAGCGCAAGGCCGCCAGCGGGATCGGCGACCACATGATCGACGGCCTGATCCTGAGCCCGCTCGCGCTCACCGCCGACGATCTCGCCGCCCTGGCCGGCCTGCCCATGGTGCTGCTCGGCGAACGGGTCGACCACGGCCCTGCCGACCACGTCATGATCGACAACGTGGCCGCCGCCCGCGAGATCACCGCCCATCTGATCGGGCTCGGCCGCCGCCGGATCGCCGCGATCGGCTCCCAGCGGACCCCCGAGGGCGCGAGCGCCCGGCTCCGCCTGGCCGGCTACACCGCCGCGCTGGCCGAGGCCGGCATCGGCTACGACGACCGCCTGGTGGCGCCCGCACCGGCCTGGCACCGCGCGGACGGCGCAGCCGCCGTGCGGCACCTGCTCACCACCGGGGTACGCCCCGACGCCGTCTTCTGCTTCAACGACACGCTCGCGCTCGGCGTGCTGCGCGCCCTGCACGAGATGGGCCTGCGCGTGCCCGAGGACGTCGCGGTGGCCGGCTTCGACGACATCGAGGACGGGCGCTTCTCGATCCCGACGCTGACCACGGTCGCCCCGGACAAGGAGCGCGTCGCCCGCCTGGCGGTCGAGCTGCTGGCCGGCCGCCTGGGCCCCGACCGCGACGCTCCGCCCCGAGAGCTGGTGGCCCCCCACCACCTGGCCTTGAGAGAGTCCGCCCCACCCCCTCCCACCTAGCCCTCCCTCCCGCGGCGTCCTCACCGCCCGGGCGATCATGGCGGCGGTGTCTGCCTCCTCGGCTGCCGCCAACCTCATGATCGTCGGAGTGATGCGGTTCGGGCCGCGAGGTCAGTCGAAGAAGCGGGCCAGGTGGGCTGGGGGAGGGGGCGGGGCGTCCGCGGGCAGGGGAGTCAGGTCGGCGAAGATCGAGGCGCCGTCGCAGCCGACATGCAGCGGATACCAGCGTGGGGTGCCCGGTGGTCGCTGACCGCAGATGCCCTTGAACGTCTGCATGTCGAGCAGCCGCACGTGGGTCGGGTCGGCCACCGCGTTGACGTGCCGCCACCAGGGGCTCATCACGTGCAGGACCCCGCCGGGACGCAACACCCGGTGGCACTCGTCGAACAGCGGCAGGAAGTCGATCAGGTGCTCGACGATGTGCACCGCGAAGAACACGTCCACCGAGTCGTCGCGCAGCGGCAGCGAGCCGGCCAGGTTGGCGACCGCGTTCACCCCCGGCGCCGGATAGATGTCCAGTCCCAGATTGCCCGGCCACTGTTTGGTCGCACCGCAGCCCAGGTCGACCGCCACCGGCGCCCGCCCGGCCACGGTGACCCGGCACCAGACCCCGAGTACGCCGGAGACCCGGCCGATCAGCTCCCGTACCAGCCGCAACTGTTCCGGGTCGGCGACCTCGCCGGTCAGGTGCGCCACCCCCCGGTCGAAGCGCACCTCGACTGCCGTCCCGCGCAGCCGCTCGTCGTGCCGGACCATGTCGGCCCACGCCTCGGCGAGGAAGCCGTCGGTCTGCCGGAGCCGCTCACCCGAGAGCGCGGCCTGCCCCATCGCCACCATGCGCCACCTCCGGCGGCCCGTTACCCCCGTTTGGCCCTGATATGTCCCCGCTCAGGCACCGATCCAGTCCCGCCGCGCGGCAGCCCTCCGGTCCTGTCGCAGCGCCGTCCTCGTCGAAGCCCACGACGAACGGCAGCCGGCGAGCGCCGCCACCCCGCCGAAGGCACCATGGCACCGATCAGCGCGACGCTCGAACCCTTGACCGCCATCCTCAACGAACTCGGACCCACTGCCCTCGACGACGACTACCTCACTCACCTCCGGTGGCATGAAGTCGCCGACGCCGCCACCGACACTCACCATCTGATGACCGGCAGAACCCCGCCCCGACACTGACACTGACCGTTACGAGCCGCGCAGGTCCAGCAGTCCGGCCAGGCGCCCTCGTGGGCCGAATGTTCGACTGTTCAGGACTCCGGCAGCGGCAACCAGGGGAGACGATGCGGGAAGACGAACTACGGGATCTGGTCCAGCGCAGCCCGTGGCTGATCCGGGCGCTGGGCGTCGTTCGAGACTCCGGCCTCCCGGACGCCTGGATCGGCGCCGGCGCCATCCGCGACCTGGTCTGGAGCGAGCGGTACGGCGACGGCTTCGACCCCTCGTCGGTGCGGGACGTCGACGTCGTCTTCCTCGATCCGGCGGACCTGAGCCGGGACAACGACGACCAGGCCACCCGGCGGCTGGTGGCAGCCTGGCCGGAGCCTCCGTGGGAGGCGAAGAACCAGGCCGCTGTGCACACCTGGTATCCGGCGAAGTTCGGCGGTGGTTCGGTGGCGCCGTTGCGGACGATCGCCGATGCCGTTGCCACCTGGCCTGAGTACGCCACCGCCGTGGCGACCCGCCTCGACACCTACGGCCAGATCGCGGTGTGTGCGCCGCACGGCCTCGACGACCTCCTCGACGGGGTGTGGCGCCGCAACCCGACCAGGGCAAGCCTGGAGATCTCTCGGGAACGGCTCGCCCGCCACCGCCCCACCGAACGCTGGCCCGGTGTCCGCGTCGTGACGTGAGCCGGCGTTCGGAGCCCGCCGCGCATGCCCGTCAGCCTACTACGCTAGGCCCAGCACGCTTGGCCTCTTCTCCCATGGAGGGGCGATGCGCTCAGCGTGGGCTGCCCGGTCCGACCAGGCCCGTCCGTAGGCGACGACGACCAGTTGCGCCCGATCACGTACCGCCAGCTTGCTCAACAGCCGCCCGACGTGCGTCTTCACGGTGCCAGGCTGAGGCCGAGGTGCTCGGTCAGCTCCGTGTTGGACAGGCCGCGCCCGATCAGCGGCGGCGAGGCCGCCGTACGTGCGGCGGCCATCAACAGCGCGTCGGTGGCGTCCGTCCGCTGGCCGGCGAAGGCGGCGGCCCCCTCGTCCCAGTGACACCCGAACCGCGTCATAGATCCCGAGCAAGCTTGGTGAGTATGCCGCGGACGACCGGTTCGGCCCGCCGTACGCAGTCGCAGGTGTCGCCGTGCGCGTCGCGGTGCCAGGCGATGAGGTACTGCAGGGCGAGCTGGTTGACCTGGTAGTCATGTTCGGCCTTCACCCGGTCGGTGTCGGCCTGGCGGTTCTGGCTCAGCAGGATCAGTGGGGCGGCGTAGGCGGCCTGGGTGGAAAGAGCAGGTTGAGCAGGATGAACGGGTAGGGGTCCCAGCGGTGCAGGACGGCAGCGACATTGACGGCTATCCAGGCGCTCACGATGCCGGTCTGGATGATGATGAATCGTCAGGAGCCGAAGATCGAGGTGACCGAGTCGGCCAGCCGTTGTCCGGAGGTGCGGTGGTCGAGCCGGTACTGGTTAGCGGGGTGCCGGTGGTGACGTGGGTTCATACCGACCGTCGCCCTCCCGGTTGATTGGTCTTCCGACCGGAACCGTGCCGGAGCGGAAGTCCGCCGGCGGAGGTCGGTCGATGGTCTGTCCGGCCGGCAGCCGCGGTGCGTGCGCCGGTCCCGGGTCGTCGGTGTCGAGCATGCCGAAGCGCAGCACCAGGTACGGGTGTCCGAGGTTGGCCACCAGCCGCCGGATGGTCTGCCGGCTGTCGGCTACCTCGACGGGGGCGCTGATCGGGAGTACGGACACGCCGAGTTCGGTCGCGGTGAGCCAGGCCGACGACAGGGCCTCGCCCGCTCGTAGCCAGTCCATCGGCTGGTCGGCGCGACCGTAGAGCACCGCGTAGGTGGCGTTGTGGTCGTGTCCGGTGCTGACGGGCAGGTCGCCGTGGTGGCCGAAGTCGCGTCCGGGCACGGTCGTCTGCGGCGCATGGAGCGGTATCGCGGTGTCGGGAATGCCGGTGCCCGCCGGCCGGGAGCCGCCGGTCCAGTACGCCAGCTCCGCCTGCCACGCCGGCTCGGCGGTCTCTGTCTCCTGGGCATGGCTCGTCGCGGCGGCGAGATCCACCACCTGATCGGGTCGCAGGACGTGCAGCAACGTCGCTTCAGCCCGTGCCGCCGCGCTGATCGCCCCGAGATCGTCGGACCCGACCGGAAGGCCGGTGACGGGACGGCGGTCGGTGCGCCGGAGCCGGATGGTGTGCGTACGGCGAACGGCCTGCAGCTCGACGGGTGCCCGCCCGTCGACGCGCAGTCGCGCCAGATGGCCGGGGTCGGCCGGGTCGGGCATCCGGGTGACGGCGACGTGCCACCCCTGCGCGGCCAGGCCGACCCGGGCGTGGTGCAGCGCGGCTCCGCAGCTCAGCGTGGCGAGCAGGGCGTCGGGATCGGTGATGTCGAGGACCCGGTCGTGGTCGATGAAGAGGTCCAGCCGGTTCCGGGCGATCCGCCACCGCCATGGCTGGGTGTTGAGGATCGACGGCGCGTGGCCCGCCACGGTGGCCGCGTCGACCAGCGCTTGGCTCATGGATCCACTGCCGGTCGGGTGAGTCTGCGTGGGCACGACGAGGTCCCTTCTCGGGCCTTCTCGCGCGGTCACCGGTACCGGCTGGTCGCAAGGGGCCCGCGTGGGCGAGGAGAGGGGAGGGGTGGCACCGCGTCCGCTGAGGGTTGTCTTCCGGCCGGGGAGTGGGCCGTCATCGGGTCGGCAACCGTCAGGAAGGGCCGGCCTTGCGGTGGGTGGGACAGCCACCGGGGGCCCGGGCGACACGTTGAGCCTACGCCCCCGTGGGACCGGTGACGAAGACCAGCGGACCGGTACCGGTGATGCCTGGTGCCGCCGATTCTCCCGCCGCCTTTTCGTACGGCAGCGCGTATGGTGAGGATGTCGCTCGGGTCCCCGGTGGCTGACCCCCCGCCGCCGCCTCCGGTCCGCTCGATGTCGAGACCGACTTCCAGCGGCTTTCCCGCCAGGTGCCGAGGACCACGTCTTCCGTCGCATCGGATGTTGTGTCGGCACCGACCCACCCGTGTCCAGCAGGCCGCGGCACCGCGTGACGAGCAGAACAAGGAATGTGAGTGCGATGGCCTACATCGCCAGGAACCACAATGCAGCATTACGGAACGCCGTGCCGGCCGCCGGGTTGGCGCTGCTGGTACCGGACACCTCCGCACACCGGCCCGGCGTCGAGTCGGTGGGTGTCGGTGTGAACCGAGCCGGTGGAACCATGGCGAGGGCAGCGTCCGGGGGCGACCCGCGGGTCAACGCCACGGTGCGGTACCTGCTCGCGGGCATCCGCCTCGCGCTGGGGTGGATATTCCTGTGGGCGTTCCTGGACAAGGCGTTCGGCCTGGGGCATGACACGACCGCCGCCAAGTCCTGGGTCAACGGAGGGAGCCCGACGAAGGGATTCCTGGGATCCGCGGCAACGGGCCCGTTCGCCGGTTTCTACCACTCGATCGCCGGCGTCGCCCTGACCGATGTCCTGTTCATGGGCGCCCTGCTCGCCATCGGCGTCGCGTTGCTCCTGGGCGTCGCGATGCGGCTGGCGGCCGGCGCCGGAGCACTGCTGACCCTGATGATGTGGACCGTCGTCCTCCCCCCGGCGAACAATCCGTTCATGGACGACCACCTCGTCTACGCCGCCGTGCTGGTCGTCCTGGCCCTGTCGGGCGCCGGCGACACCCTCGGTCTGGGCACCTTCTGGGCCCGGATCCCGCTGGTGCGACGCACCGGCTGGCTGAAGTAGACGACCTCAGGTGACAGCCTCCCGAGAGGAGTTCGGCATGACGGACCAGGCCGAGGAGCATGACCGGCGCATCGTGGTCGGAGTCGACGGATCACCGGGCTCACGGATCGCCCTGCGATGGGCGGTGGCCCAGGCGGAGCTGAGCAACGCACGGGTCGACGTGGTGGGCGCGTGGCACGACCCGGCGGAGTACACATTCGCGTACGGGTGGTCGCCCGCGGTGTTCGAGGATGTGAGCATCGCGGCGATCACCGAGAAGATGCTGGTGGAGGCGGTCGCGGACGTGGCCGGAGGCGGTGCGCCCGTCCAGTTCACCACCCACGTGGTACGAGGGCACCCGGCTCAGGTGCTGCTCGACGCCGCGGACGGGGCGCAGTTGCTGGTGGTAGGCAGCCGGGGACACGGAGCCTTCGCCGGGATGCTGCTCGGCTCGGTCAGCCAGCACTGCGTACAGCACGCGTCGTGCCCGGTGGTGGTCGTTCCGTCGACGGACCGGACGGTCGACGAGGTCGGGAGCGGCTGAGGGACGCCCTGATCCGGCCGCCAGGAGTGCCATCGTGCCCAGCCGCTTCGAGGTTCTCGTCGCAGCCGGGCCCGGTGACCGGGCCCGCGCCGTGCGCCCGGTGCGCGGCGCGGCAACCCGGCACCGGCACCGCCCGCGACGACCCGTCAGGGATGTCGCGGGCGGTGCCGGTGCACCGCTGCCGCGGCGGTCGGTCAACTGCGGCTGAGAGCCACCTTCGTGGCTGGCGCGATGGCGTAGGGTGGGCGTAACGGCCGCCCTGGTCCCTGGTGGTGCCTCAGCCGCAGGCACACCACCAGGAGCATCGGATGCCTGTTTCCCCTGTCTACGTCGTCCCCGGTCCAGAATCGGTGAACGACCTCGTCAAGCGCGTCGCCGACCGTGACCGGGCCGCCTTCGGTCGCCTCTACCGCCGTCTCGTCCGCGTTGTCTTCATCCAGGTGTGTGAGGTGGTGCGCCGCCCGTCGGTCGCCGTCGCGGTGACCCGGGCGGTGTTCGTCGAGGTGTGGCAGCTTGCGCCGAGGTGCGCCGCCGGTCAGGTCGATGGTCTCGCGTGGGTGACGGCCATCGCCGATCGCCGGGCCGTCGAACGGCTTCGCGAGATCGATGGACGCACTCCGCCCCTCGGCGCCGGAAACGACGAGTTCGTCGGCCGCGAACTGATCGCCACGCTGGACGGCGAGCCGCCGGCACTGCTCGGCACGTCGGTTCCACCCACCACCGGATGACCGGCTGCCGACGGGCCTCGGCCCGGTGACCGACGCGGTCACCGGGCCGAGCAGCCATTCGTGTCGGTCAGCCCACCGGCAGCGCGGCCGTCGTGGGCGCGGATTCGGGGAGGATCCGCCGGACATCCGGCATCGTCGCTGTCTCCGCTACCCGGGGACGGGTCGCGACGACCGGCGCCGGCGGGGGCGTCGCGTGGTCGAGGAACCGCAGCAGTTCGACGGGGAACGGCATGACGAGGGTGCTGTTCTTCTCCGCGGCGACCTCCACCACCGTCTGCAACAGTCGCAGTTGCAGGGCGGCGGGATCGGCGGCCATGGTGGCGGCTGCCAGGGCGAGCTTCTCGGCGGCCTGGTACTCACCGTCGGCGGCGATGACCCGGGCGCGGCGTTCACGCTCGGCCTCGGCCTGACGTGGCATGGAGCGTTTCATCGATTCCGGCAGCGCGACGTCCTTGACCTCGACGCGCTCGACCTTGACACCCCACGGACCCTCGGTGGGTGTGTCGATGATGCCGGTGAGTTCGGCATTGAGCTTGTCCCGGTCGGAGAGCAGCTCGTCGAGGTCGGCGCGGCCGATCACCGCGCGCAGCGAGGTCTGCGCGACCTGGGAGACGGCGTACAGATAGTTCTGCACGTTCACCAGCGCCTTGACCGGGTCCACGACGCGGAAGTACACGACCGCGTCGACGCGTACGGAGACGTTGTCGCGGGTGATGCCGTCCTGCGCGGGCACGCTCATGGTGGTGATCTGGAGATTGACCTTCACCAGCCGGTCGACCCCCGGGGACGATCAGGGTGAGGCCCGGGCCACGGCTACCTTCGCGCACCCCACCGAAGCGGAACACCACCCCGCGCTCGTACTGCTGGACGACCCGCACCGCTCGGGCGGCGGTGCCGAGACCGATGACGCCGACCGCCACGAGCGCGATCACGATGACTGTCTGCAGAGCGTTCATGAGGGCAGTCCGGTCCGGGGAGGGGTGGTGAAGAAGTCATCGACGGGGCGGCGGCCCATCGGAGCGGTGCTGCCACCTTCGTTGTCCCACACCGCGTCCGCGGCGGAGCCGGTCGCCGCCGCGGCCCAGGGCCCGACCGGTGCGCTGGCCAGGATGTCGGGCGCGTGCCTGAGGTTGGTCGGGTCGGCGGCGGTCGCCATCGCCCACTCGGCTGCCGCCCGTGGCGTGGCGGGCGGCACCACCAGCAGGTCGACCTGTATGTCGCGGCCGGTGGTGGCGACCAGCAGGGCGGGGTCGAGGGTGTCGAACCAGCCGATCCGGACCACGTCCGCTCCGACGGTCAACCGGCGGAATCTGCTGTCCCAGGTGTGGAGGTTGAGCATGAGATGCCGGATCCGACCATGGCGTTCGGACAGGGCGAGGACGAGACCGGGGAGTTCGGCGGCGGGGTCCCAGGAGCGCGGCCACCACCCGCCGTCCAGGACCGCCCGAGCCCGGACCGGGGCGAGGACCAGCCGAGTTGAGGACAGCGGCGACCCGGGGGTCGTGGCGAATCGTTGCGTCGTGACGGAGATGGCTCATCCGTCCTCCCGGGTCGGGCGGGGCGGCAGCGGGACCCGAGGGATGCCGGTCGTCGACGGAGGTTTCGGACCGGACCCGGCCGGGCCGCCGGGCCGCGTGCCGGGACGTCCGAGCATCCTCAGCTGCACGATCCGGGCGGTGCCGGGCAGGGCGACGAGCAGGACCCCGAAGACCGCGGCCAGCAGCAGCGCCACCCCCATCGGCAGGGTGCCGTGAGCGCCGAGGAACGACACCTCGGCACGTTGCCCGTTCTGTAGTACGAAGATCAGGAGCAGTAGGAGGACGAGCGCGAACACCACGGCAGCGACCCACACGCCGCCGACCCGTGAGCGCTTCACCGCCGGCCGCCGGGGCGTCGCACGAGAAGCCTCGGTGCCGCCGCGGCCGTCCGGCGGGGAGAATCGAACATGACTGTTCCGGGGTGCGGTCATCACGAACCGCCGCCTTCCGATGAAGATCTGGCGCGCCTGGAAGCCGTGGTGCGCTGGCGGGCCTGGTTGATGGCGGGCCTGCGACGGACTGTCGCGGTCCGACGTGTCGGTGCGAGAGAGGTGCCTGGCCAGGAAAGCAACGGAGATCCGGCGACCTGACCGGTGGATGCGGTGCGGCGGGTGGTCAACACGGTGACCTCGATCGGTGGGGGTGCGTCCGCCAGCGGCGGACTGTCAGCCACCGGGGTCCCGAGCGACACCGCAAGCGTACGCTCCCGCGCCTCGATCGGCTCGTCAGCCGCTGGTGCCGTCGCGGTGCGGTGGGCCGCCGGTCGCGTGGCGGCATCACACGGGATACGGTGTGACCGTCGCCCGGGACCTCGGCGCCGTACGGCAGTGCGTCCGTACGACTGATCCGGGTCGGAGTCAGCAGTGGACAAGGGCAATCCGGGGCACGGCGATCCGATGAACGTCGATCGTCGGCTGCGGCTGTGGGCTGTCCTCGTCGATGCCGCCCGGGGTGGCGCCGTCGCGGTCGATCATGTCTGCGCGGCGGCGGTCTCGGTCGCGGGCGTCGACTCCGCCGCCGTCGCAGTGGTCCTCGATGCCACGCCGCGCGAGCTGATGTACGCCACAGACCGGACCGCGTCGGAGCTGGAAGAGCTGACCCTGACCCTCGGTGAGGGGCCCTGTATGGACGCGACCACCGGTGGACCTGTCCTGGTCGCCGATCTGACCGTGCCGGAGTGCCGGAACCGCTGGCCGGTGTTCGCGCCCGCCGCGGTGCTCGCCGGGGCCGGTGCGGTATTCGCGTTGCCACTACGGGTGGGCGGGATCCGCCTCGGTGTCCTGGACCTCTACCGGGTCGGTGCCGGTGACCTCGGGGCGGAGCAACTGGCCGACGCACTGGTCCTGGCGGACACGGCATGCGCGGTGCTGCTGGACGACGCGACGCGCCACGGGGTGGACCAGGACGATCAGTGGCCCGAGGGGACCGGCCTGCACCACCCCGAGGTGCACCAGGCGACTGGCATGATCAGGGTCCAGTTGGGAGTGACGGCGGCGGTGGCGCTCGTCCGGTTGCGCGCCAACGCGTACTCCCAGGAGCGGCGTCTCCGGGACGTGGCAGCTGATGTCGTCGCCCGGCGCCTGCGTCTCGGACCGGCCGGGACACCTGGTGACTGAGATGAGTGAACTAGGGAATCGGCGCCAGGACGGCGTCGTACGGACCATCCCGTCGGGTGACCGGTGGAACCACTGATTGACGAGGTGACTGACATGGCCGAGACCCCGCTGGCCGACGTTTTCGTGGAGATGGCCGACACTCTCGTCGACGACTTCGACGTGATCGAGTTCTTGCACGTGCTGACCGAGAGGTGTGTCGAGCTGCTGGGTGTGTCGGCGGCCGGGCTGCTCCTGACCGACCAGCGGGACACGCTGCAGTTGGTCGCCGCCTCCTCCGAACGCACCCGACTGCTGGAGCTGTTCCAGCTCCAGACCGACCAGGGGCCCTGCCTCGACTGCTTCCGTACCGGCCAACCGGTGTCGGTCGCCGACCTGACCCGGACCACCGCCCGCTGGCCGAGGTTCACCGCCGCCGCGGCCGAGGTCGGCTTCGCCGCGGTGCACGCCCTGCCCATGCGCCTGCGCTCCGAGGTGATCGGCGCGCTGAACCTCTTCGACGTCCGGCCGGGGGCCCTCGACGAGGACAAGCTCCGCATCGGTCAGGCGCTCGCCGGCGTGGCCACCATCGGACTGCTGCAACACCGCGCCATCCACCGACGCGACATCCTCACCGAGCAGCTGCAGACCGCCCTGAACAGCCGTGTCCTGATCGAACAGGCCAAGGGAATCCTCGCCGAACGCCTCCAGGTGGACGTGGGCCAGGCCTTCGCGATCCTGCGCGACGGCGCCCGCAGCCGCAACCGGCGACTGTCCGAGCTGTCCCAGGCGGTCGTCGACGGCTTCGAGCAGTTCGCGCCGGCGTCAGTCACCCACCGGTCCGGCTGACGACCGGTTCGACATCCGGGTGCGACGCCCAGAAACCCGTCCGGGTGCGGTCGGGCAGATGAAGGCGTACGGTGACGATGTCGCCCGGGTCCCCGGTGGCCGCCGGTCTCGCCGCCACCAGCCCGTTAGGGGCGTTGGAACAATGGTCACCTCCACCGTGACATCCACAGCCGTCTCCTCCCCCCCGACGCTGAACCCGGCTACCGGGGACAGCGAACGACTTCTGCGTCGCCGCGCACTCCTGAACGCCGATGATCCCGATCGGGCCCGGCTGCGGAACCGGATCATCGAGGCGAACCTGCCGATGGCGGGTCGACTGGCCCGCCGGTACACCGGTCGCGGGGAGTCCTACGACGACCTGGCACAGGTCGGCGCGCTCAGCCTGATCAAGGCCGTCGACGGGTACGACAGCAGTCGGGGCGTGCCGTTCGCCTCCTACGCCGTCCCGACCATCCTCGGCGGCATCCGGAAGCACTTCCGCGACACGGCCTGGGCCATCCGGGTCCCGCGTGCGGCCCAGGAACTGGGTGCCCAGGTGCCCGAGGCCCGGGGCAGGCTGGCGCAGCAACGCGGTCGCCAACCGACGGATCGAGAGCTCGCCGACGACCTGGAGGTGACCGTCGCCCAACTCGGGGCCGCCGTCGCCGCCCTCGGTGCCTACCGCCTGGCGTCGCTGAGCGAACCGCGGCCCGGTGCCGACGGCACCGACCGCCGGGCGCTCAGCGGCGCCGCCGACGCGGGATACACGGCCGTGGACGATCAGCTCACCCTCGGGCTGCTCCTCGCGGCTCTTCCCCCACGCGAACGCCGGATCCTGACCATGCGGTTCTACGGTGATCTGACCCAGGCGGAGATCGCCGCCCGGGTCGGGCTGTCCCAGATGCACGTCTCCCGGCTGCTGAGCCGTTCGCTGGCCCAACTGAGAGCCGGGATGCTCCGCTGACCATTCGCCGGCCGGACCGCTCAAGCAGTCAGGCCGATTCGTCGAGAGCACCAGGAGACGATGACGTGGTCGTTCGTCCGATCGCCGCTACCGGGTCGTCGCCGCCGGTCAGCGGGACATCCACCCCCTCGACCTCCGAAGGGCGGGTCAGGCGGGCCCTTGACGGCCGCGCGCTCCGCCTGCGGGTGTTCCTCCTGGTAGCCGTTCTGCTCCTGCCCCTGGTGCTCGTCACGACGTTCGCCGACCGCTGACCACGACCGTCCCGAACGACTGATCGAGGGGATAGACGATGAGGATCGCCAGACACCGGATCGTTGCCGCGCTGCGCGAGCGCGGACAGCAGACCAGAGCCGAGTGGATCGAGCGGGAGCTGCCGGAGCGGGTGGACTCCGCCAAACACGTGGGGCTGCTCGCCACCCTGCGTCTCGACCCGGCCGACCTCGCCGACGCGCCGTCCCCGTGAGGGTTGCCCTGCTCGGTCCGGTCGCCTGGCGCACACCGCCCCACCACTACGGTCCCTGGGAGCAGGTGACCGGTCTGCTCGCCGAAGGGTTGGTCAACCGCGGCGTGGACGTGACCCTCTTCGCGACGCTGGACTCCGCCACCTCGGCCACCCTCGACGGCGTGTGCCCCCGGGGGTACGCCGACAACCCGAGCATGGACGGGCGGGTGTGGGAGGCGATGCACGTCTCCCACACGATGGCCCGCTCCGGAGAGTTCGACCTGGTGCACAGCCACCTCGACTGGCTGCCGCTGGCCTTCGCCGAGCACTGCCGCGCGCCGCTGCTCACCACCGTGCACGGCTTCTCCGGCGCGGGGATCCTCCCCGCGTACGCCCGGGCCCGCTCGTCCTACGTGTCGATCTCCGACGCCGACCGGAGCGCCGAACTCGACTACGTCGCCACGGTGCACCACGGCGTCGACCCCGCCGGGCTGCCGTTCACCCGCGACGCCGGTCCGGGACTGGCCGCCTTCGGCCGCATTCATCCCGACAAGGGCACCCACACCGCCATCGAGATCGCCCGCCGCGCCGGCCGGCCGCTGACCATCTGCGGCATCGTGCAGGACGAGCGGTACTTCGCCGAACAGGTGGCCCCGCACATCGACGGCGACCAGGTCGTCTTCCTCGGCTCGGTCGGCCCGCACCGCCGTGCCGAGGTGCTGGGCGCGAGCACCGCGCTGCTGCACCCGATCGCCTTCGACGAGCCGTTCGGGCTGTCGGTGGTGGAGTCGATGGTCTGCGGCACACCCGTCGTGGCGTACTCCCGAGGGTCCATGCCCGAGGTCGTCGACGAAGGGGTGACGGGGTTCCTCGCGCAGACCGTCGAGCAGGCCGTCGACGCCGTCACCCGGGCCGCCGGGCTGGACCGGGCCGCCTGCCGGACCCGGGCCGGGCAGCGCTTCGGCGCGGACCGGATGGTCACCGACTACCTGGCCGTCTACGACCAGCTCACCCGCCGATCGCACCGCTGAAACCGATCAACGCCCACGAACCCGTTCCGCAGGCCACACACGCTGGCCGGCGTGCGCCGACACCGCGTGAGGCCGTCCACGCCCTTTCGAGGCGGCCGACAACCGGAAGGCCCGACACCATGCACAGCTACGGATTCCTCAGCACCCACCCACCGACCCGATGCGGACTGGCCACCTTCAACTCCGCCCTCGCCGTCCAGCTGACCGCCGACGGTACGCGCGGCGGCATCGTCCGGGTCACCGACCGCGGCGACGACCTGCGGGCCGGACCCGGGGTCGTGCACACCTGGTCGAGCCGTACCCAGGCCGGCTGGCGGGACGCCGCGGCGGCTCTGAACACCTTCGACGTGGCCGTCGTCCAACACGAGTACGGCATCTACCCCGGCGCCGACGGCGAGGACGTCCTGCCGCTGCTGCGCCGGCTCACCGTGCCGAGCATCGTGGTCCTGCACACCGTGCTCCGCCAACCCTCCGCCCGGCAGAAGTCCCTGCTGGAGCAGATCGTCACCGCCGCCGGAGCGGTCGTCACGATGACTGACACGGCACGTGACCGGCTGCTCGTCGGCTACACCGTACGTCCGGACAAGGTGACGGTCATCCCGCACGGCGCCGCCGACCATGTCCGGGTACCCGCCGACCGGCGGACCCGCCCACACCTGCTCACCTGGGGACTCATCGGGCCCAGCAAGGGCATCGAGTGGTCCTTGCGGGCCCTCGCACGGTTGCAGGACCTCGAACCGACCCCCACCTACACCGTCGCCGGCCGGACCCACCCCAAGGTGATCGAGCACCACGGGGAGGCGTACCGGGCGGGACTGCACCGGCTCGGCGCGCAGCTGGGCATCGCCCACGCCGTGGACTACCAGGACGTCTACCACGACCAGCCCGCCCTCGGCCGGCTGATCCGCTCCGCCGACGTGGTCGTCCTGCCCTACGACTCCCGCGAACAGGTCACCTCGGGGGTGCTCATCGAGGCGGTGGCCGCCGGGGTACCCGTCGTCGCCACGGCCTTCCCGCACGCCGTCGAGCTGCTCACCGGCGGCCCCGGTCTGGTCGTACCCCATCAGGACCCGGCGGCGCTGGCCGACGCGATCCGGCGGATCCTGACCGAACCGGGCCTGGGCGCGCGGCTGGCCGGCCGGGTCCGGCCGCTGGCCGCGGACCTGCGCTGGCCGGCGGTGGCGGCCCGCTACGGCGCGCTCGCCGAGCGGCTCGTCGCGGCCCGTCAGCCCGCGGTGAGCGCGGCGTCGGCGTGACCGCGACCACCGGTCTGTCCAGCCGGCCCGGCAGCGGCCGCCGACATCCGACGCCCCGGCCAAGCTTCGCCCACCTGAGCCGGATGAGTGACGACACCGGGCTGTTCGAGCACGCCCGGCACGCCATCGTCCGGCGTGAGCACGGCTACTGCACCGACGACGTCGCCCGCGGCCTGGTCGTCACCAGCCGCGAGCCGGAGCCCACCGAGGAGGTGCTCCGGCTCGCCGAGCGCTACCTCGCCTTCCTGACCCACGCCCAGGACGTCGGCGGCGCCTTCCGCAACCGCCTCGGTCACGACCGGCGATGGACCGACGAGCCTAGGCTCGGCGACTGGTGGGGACGGGCGCTGTGGGGGCTGGGCACCGCCGCGGCCCGTAGCCCCGCGCCCTGGATCAGGGAGGAGGCGCTGGTCGCCTTCGGTCGGGGCGCCACCAGACGCGCCCTGACCCCGCACGCGATGGCCTTCGCCGGGCTCGGCGCGGTCGAGGTGCTGCGTCGCCACCCGGCCCACGCCGCCGCGGCCGCACTGCTGGCGGACGCGGCCAACACGATCGGCGCCCCCGGAGCCGACCCGCTCTGGCCCTGGCCACAGCCACGGCTGACCTATGCCAACGCGGCCCTCGCGGAGGTCGTCATCGCCGCCAGCCAACTGCGCCACGACGGCCCGTCCCTCGACGACGGCCTGCGGATGCTGACCTGGCTGCGCGACGTCCAACTGCGCGACGGGCACCTGGCGGTCGTACCCGCCGGCGGTTGGGAACGCGGTGCGCCGCGGCGCAGCCACGACCAGCAGCCGATCGAGGTCGCCGCGTTCGCCGACGCCTGCGCCACGGCCGCCGACGTCACCGGCGACCCCGGCTGGGAGGTCGGGGTGCGGCAGGCGGTGGGGTGGTTCCTGGGTGAGAACGACGTCGGCACGCGGATGTGGGATCCGGCGACCGGCGGCGGCTACGACGGGCTGACCGCGCACGGACCCAACCTCAACCAGGGCGCCGAATCCACCCTCGCGCTGATCTCCACCCTCCAGCACGCCCGGCGGTGGTCGTGACCGGGACCCTGGCCGTCCGGCACGGCGTGACCCTCGCCCCGGAGCCACGCCGGGTCGTCGTCAAACTCTTCGTCCCGGGCGAGGACGCCGCCCTGGTACGCAGCCGCGCGGCGGCGCTCATCACCCGCGTCGCGCACCTCGACGACGAGGAGACCGGCCGGCTGCTGCGGGACACCTTCGACCGCTTCGGCACCCGGCACCGCGACCTGGACGGCACCTTCCAACACCACTACGACCTCGTCCGGCACCGCATCGCCCGGGCCCGCGACCTACCTTCCACCACCCGGCTCCTGATCGGCGCCTACTTCAGCCACGAGTACGCGGTCGAGGCCGCCGCGCTGTGCAACCCGTCGATGGTGATCCACCCGGACCAGGGCGGTCTGGACGCCGGGCAGCTGCGGGTCGCGATCAGCCTGCGCCAGATCGGCGAGGGACACCTGTCGTCCATCGGCTTCGCCTCCGCGGTCCTCGGACCCGGACGCCGACTCGCCGTCGCCGACCGGTCCGGCCCGCCGGTCATCGGGCAGCGGATTGCCATACGACACCGCCGGGACCTCCTCGCCGCCGGCCTGTCCGAGGTGGACTGCGACAACGAGATCACCGCCACCGTGCTGGACGCCCTGCCCGAGCGGTACGACGAGGCCACCTTCGAGCGGGTGCTCGGCGATCTGCCAACGGACCTGCTCTCCCGCAGCACCGGGCCGGACACCCTCGAACACGTACGCCGCACCAACGCCGCCAGTTACGCCACGACCTTCCCCACCGACTCCGCCCTGCACCAACGGGTGCTCTGGCCGGCCGTTCCGGCGGAGAGCAACGGCATGGAGGACGCCCGGTTCGTCAGGTTCACCAACGAGTCCGGACCCGTCTACCGGGCCACCTACACCGCCTACGACGGACGGCACATCGCCACCCGCGCGCTGGCCAGCAGCGACCTGCGCCACTTCGGGAGCACCCCGATGCGCGGGCCGGGCGTCCGCAACAAGGGCGTTGCGCTCTTCCCCCGTACCGTCGGCGGCCGGCACCTCGCCCTGTGCCGCGCCGACGGCGAGACCATCGGCCTGACCCGCCTGGACGGTGCGAACCGGTGGCAGGAACCGGTGCCCCTGCACGCCCCACGGGACGCCTGGGAGCTGATCCAGGTGGGCAACTGCGGATCCCCCATCGAAACCGACGCCGGCTGGCTCGTGCTCACCCACGGCGTCGGACCGATGCGCCGGTACGCCATCGGCGCGCTCCTGCTCGACCTGCACCGACCGGAACGGGTCCTCGCGCGGCTCCCCGGCGCGCTCCTGTCACCCGACGAGGCCGACCGGGACGGATACGTACCCAACGTCGTCTACTCCTGCGGCGGCCTGGTCCACGCCGGCGAGCTGTGGTTTCCGTACGGGGCCAGCGACGCCCGGGTCGGTTTCGCCACGGTGTCGGTGGCCGCGCTCATCGGGGCGATGGTGCGATCGCCGTACCGCCCTGCCGCGCAGGCGGCGGAGTAGGCTGGGGGCGTTCGCCCCGGACCCCGGCGACGCGTTGAGCGTCCATGCCGGGAGGATCCATGAGCACCATCGACCAGACCATCGGAGCGGCGCCGCCGGGGTCGCAGCGCCGTCACGGCAGCGACTACGCCGAACTGTTGAGTCGGGTGCGCCAGGCGGGTCTGCTGGAGCGGCGCCCGACCTACTACCTGGTCCTGATCGCCGTCAACGCCGTGCTGGTCGCCGAGGGCTGGACGATCTTCGTTCTGGCGGGGGACTCGTGGTGGCAACTGGTCACCGCCGCGTACCTCGCCGTGGTCTTCACCCAGAGCGGTTTCCTCGGCCACGACGCCGGCCACCGGCAGATCTTCCGGTCCCGCCGCGCCAACCACCTGGTCGGGCTGGTGTACGGCAACCTGGCCATCGGGCTCGCTTTCGGCTGGTGGGTCGACAAGCACCACCGCCATCACGCCCACCCCAACACCGAGGGCCGCGACCCCGACATCGCGGGCGAAGCTCTCGCGTTCACCAGGGCGCAGGCCGACCGGCGGCGCGGTGCGGGACGGCTGCTCGCCCGCCACCAGCGGCTCCTGTTCTTCCCGATGTTGCTGCTCGAAGGCGTGGCCCTGCACGTGGCCAGCGTCCGTGCGTTGTCCCGGTCCACCTACCGGGGGCGTGGCCGGGAGGCGCTGCTGCTCGGGCTGCACGCCGCCGCATACCTCACCGCGGTCTTCGTGGTGCTGTCCCCGCTGCGCGCGGTGGCCTTCGTCGTCGTGCAGCAGGGCCTCTTCGGGCTGTACCTGGGCTGCGCCTTCGCCCCCAACCACAAGGGCATGCCGATCCTCGGTGCGGACGACGAGGTGGACTTCCTCCGCCGCCAGGTCCTCACCTCCCGCAACGTCCGCGGCAACCGGCTGGTCGATCTTCTGCTCGGCGGCCTGAACCACCAGATCGAACACCACCTGTTCCCCAGCATGCCCCGCGCCGCACTGCGCCACGCCCGGCCGATCGTCCGCGCCTTCTGCCGCGAGCACGACCTGCCCTACGTCGAAACCGGCCTGCTCGACTCGTATCGCCAGGCGCTGCGCCACCTGCACCGCGTGGGGCGCAACGCCCGGCCGGCCGGAGAATCCGCGTCACCCGTCGAGCCGACCGGACCGACGGGACCGGCGGCGCGGCTGCGCGAAATGCAGAACGTCGATCTTCGATGACGTGCGCGTCATCGGCCCGGGGGGTCGAGTAGGACGACAGCGCCGGGTGCCCTTACGCCCAGCCATGCCGACGTTCTTCCGCGCACGGGCTGAGGGGTGTCACCCAGCTTCCCACTCAGGGTCACCTCGCCCCCGGGTCGGACCGGCTACCGCAGAGCACGGACTCGCTGCTGGGCCCGGCCGCGATCGCCAAAGGGCGGGTGAGGTCCTCAGGCCGCCGCGGCGTACCGGCGTGACGCCCCGACAGCCGACGCCGACGGCAGCAGACTCCAGGAGTCCGTCCGGACCCGCAACCAGACATCGAATTGTGTCGTTTGCTGATGTGGGCCCGGAGGGTCGGGTGACTGTCTGGGTGTGTGCCGCCGATGTCATGGCCAGCTAGGAGTGGGACGCCCCGGCCCTCGCTGATGACCGCTGTATCAGCACTGGATGGAGACTTGCGACCGATCGCCCTTTCCGAAGTTGTGGCTACTGAACCGCGGCGGGTCCACGCCCCATGACCAGCACGAGCGAGAAGGGTGATGCCCGATGGGCAGCCTGTGGGCCGGCGTCGACGTCGGCAAGACCCACCACCACGTGTGCGTCGTCGACGACGACGGCACCGTGGTGATGTCCGAGAAGATCCCCAACGATCAACAATTCATCTCCGGCATCGCCGGGCGGCTCGGCAAGCGCCGCAAGCCGATCCGCTGGGCCGTCGACCTACGAGGCGGACCCGCGGCGCTGCTGCTGGCGGTCCTGTTCGATCGAGGTGCGGACGTGCGCTACGTCAGCGGCACGGTCACCTCACGGATGGCGGAGGCATTTCACGGTGAGCGCAAGACCGATGCCCACGACGCCTACGTCATCGCCCAGACCCTGCGCATGCGCGGCGACCTTCCGACCCTCACCGTGGCCGACGGGGTGCAGCAGCAGTTGAAGCTGCTCGTCTCTCGCCGCCTTGACCTGGTCGCCGACCGGGTCCGCATCACCGCCCGCATCCAGGACCTGCTCACCATGATCAGCCCCGCCCTGGAGAAGGCACTCAACCTGAGTAGCAAAGGTGCTCTGCGGCTCCTCGCGCAGTGGCAGACCCCTGCCGGCCTGCGCCGTGCCGGCGAAGCCCGCATCCTGGCCTACCTGCGCCAGCACGGCGTGCGGGCAGCCAAGGCCCTCACTGCCAAAGTCCTCACCGCCGCGCGCACGCAGACCGTCGCCGTCGCCGGGGAGGCCACCGCGGCCGGGATCATCGCTCAGATGGCCACCGACCTGGAAGCGGTCAACGACCGCATCGTCGCCATCGAGGAAACCATCGCCGGCATCGTCGCCGAGCATGAGCTGGGGGAGATCATCACCAGCCTGCCCGGCATCGGAACCACCCTCGCCGCCGAGTTCCTCGCCCACGCCGGCACCCTGACCACCTACCCCAGTGCCGCGGCGCTCGCCGCGCACGCCGGGCTCGCGCCGATCTCCCGCGACTCAGGCCGTCGGCAAGGTCACCAGGTTCGGCCGCACCGCTACCACCGCGGGCTACGCCGGGTGTTCAGCATGTCCAGCTTCACCGCCCTGACCCACTGCCCACGATCCCGCGCCTACTACGACAAAAAGAGAGCTGAAGGAAGGACCCACCGCCAAGCCACCGCCGCCCTGTCCAGACAACGCCTCAACGTCCTCTGGGCCTGCATCCGCGACAAGACCCCCTACCAGCCCAAACAACCAAGATCAGCAGAGATGGCGTTGTGCGAACTCGCGTAGAGACTCCATCTTGTTCGCGACCGCGTCGTCGGGGTGCAGTACCGGTCCGATCGCCATGAGGATCGGTTCGTTGGCACGCCAGTCCACGCCGAGCTCGACCTTGGAAGCCCGCACACCGTCGGTGACGGCCAGCCGGGCGAAGGTGTCGTACTGCCGCTCGGTCTCGACGGTCAGGCCGTCGCCGCGGTAGGCGTGCACGACGGCGACGACCGCGGCGGTGAACTCGTCGCGACGGTCCCACGCGGTGAACAGGTCAACGTCCTCACTGGGCCGCTCGACAAGCCCGGCGGCCTGAACCGCGTAACCGCCGGCCAGCGCGAAGCCGTAGCGATCGGCCGCCGCGAGCCCGGTGCGGGCGAGGCGTTCGTGGAAGGGGTCCACCGCTACGCCGCGTCGCTGCGGGTGGCGGCGAGTTCGGGGAAGGCTTCCTCCCAGCGCTGGCGGAGCCGGGGTGGCAGCCAGAGGGTGGGCCAGAGCCGCCGGAGGAGGCCGGCATCGAGCCAGGCGTGCAGATCCTCGACCGTGCTGGCTTCGGTGAGCACTACCTTGTACATGCTGGCCAGGCGTGCGGGCCGGTTCAGGTCGTACTCGGCGTGCCCGGACCAGTCGAGGTGACGCGGAAGCGTCACCATGCCCTTGGTGGGGCCGTGCAGCGCGGCGAGGGTTTCGGCGATCACATAAGGCTTCCGGTCGCCGTAGGGCTGGTAGTCCGCTGGTGGCTGGGGTGATGTCCTGCGCCGGTTGATGTTTGTCGCCCGCCGGACTTCCGGTCGGAGTGCCTGACGGATCGTTTCCCGGCTGTATCCGGTGACCCGCTGCAGATCCACCGGCCGCCACCCGGCCGCGTGGAACGCCCGCAGCTGCTCGTCCCGCTCGGTCAACGCGGCGGCCCGCGTCGCCTCATACCGGGAGACAACCGCCTGCAACTCATCCTCGGAGAACCGGCCCATGACCGCTAGCCTACCAGGCTAGGCCCAGCGCGCTTGGCTTACGTCATGTCTCTGTAGCCGGCGGACCAGTCATGATGATCGCGATGGGATGCGTTCATGTCCTGGTGAAGCCGAGTGTCCGGTATCCGGGCATGCGGCGTGGGAGTGAGGCGGCGAGGATGGGGGTGGCTGGGTCGTGGTAGTCGTGGACCTCGGCGACGTCCTTGCCGGGTGCGGCGCGGATGACGCGGCCGGCGCACTGGACGAGTAGGCCGTCGTAGGAGATCGGGCCGGCGAGGAAGAGGGTGTCGAGGGCTGGGGCGTCGAAGCCTTCACCGATGAACGGTGTGGTGCCGATGACGAGCAGGCCGTCGCCGGTCTTGGCGCCGTCGAGCCGGTGAACGATGGTCCGCCGTTCGTTGGTGCTCATCGCGCCTTGGAGCACGAGCGCCTGGTGTCCGCGTGCGGCGAGCAGAGCGGTGAGTGCCCCGACCTGGGCGACCCGTCGGGTCAGGACGAGACAGTTGCGACCGCGGGTCAGGGCTACGGCGACATCTTCGGCGATCTGGGTGTTGCGGGGCTCGTCGAGGGCCAGTCGCCGGTGTACCTCGGCGAGCGCGCCGGGGGCGTCAAGGTCGACGTCGCCGGGCTGGAAGATGGTCTCGTGGATGAACAGCGCTCGACGGGGTCCGGCGTCGGTGTACATCGCTGCCGCGAGAGTGCCTTGTTCCTCGTCGGTCAGGGTGTGCCGGACGGGTCCGAGTTGCCAGGTGACGAGTTGGCCGAGGCCGTCGCGTCGGGTGGGGGTGGCGGTGAGACCGAGCCAGAACTGCGCGGCGATCCGTTTGACCGAGTGTTCGTACGCGGCGGCGCCGAGGTGGTGGCATTCGTCGACGATGACGTGCCCGTACCCCTGAGTCAGGGCGGCGACGTCGTCGCGCCGCGCCAGGGAGGGCAGCAGCGCGATGTCCACCGTGCCCGTGAGCTTGCGTCGGCCGCCACCGAGTTGCCCCGGCCTCAATCCGAGGAACTGTTGGATCCGGGTGCGCCACTGGTCAGCGAGGGCTTTGCGGTCGACGAGGACGAGGGTGGAGGTGTTGCGTTCGGCGATCACGGCGCAGGCCATGACGGTCTTGCCGGAGCCCGGTGGGGCGACCAGGATCCCGTCGTCGTGGGCGAGAAGTGCGCCGACCGCGTTGGCCTGCCTGCTGGTGAGTTCGGCGGTGAACGCGGCGTCGATCTCGGTCCCGGGGTTTCGTGCGTCCGTGACGGCCAGCCGGGATCCGGCGCGCTCGACGATCGTGGCGATGGTGTGCCGCAGGCCCCGCGGGAGGACCAAGCGGTCATCGAGGGTGAGGTCGTAGCCCTGGATGAAGCGTGGGGTGTCCCAGGTGGACTTGTGGAGTCGCTGCAGCTCGTAGAACTTCGGGTTGGCCATGGCGGCGGCGTGCTTGAACGTCGCCAGCGCGGCGGGGGTGAGTTGTCTGGCGTCGATGCTCAGCCCGGCGCCTACCTCCGCGTGGACCACCGGAGGGAGCGGAGGGTGGACCTGGGTCGCGGCGGACCGGCTCATCGTGGCGACGTCGGCACCGGTGGCGGCTTGCTTGGCCTGCCGGGCGACGTGTTCGGCGTCGCCGGGGCTGAGCCGGTCCAGCGTCGACAGGAACGCCCACTGGTCCGCGTGCGGCTCGAGGGTGCCGAGGTCGAGAAACGTGGTCAGCCCGTCCTTGCGGCGGCGGCCCTGCAGCGGTGCGGCGATGAGGTTGCCGAAGCCACCCTCGGGCAGGACGTCCTGGTTGGGAAAGAGACGGTCGTACGACCGCAGGTCCATCGACCCGCGCAGCACCATCGCCTCGCGCAGCAGGACCGTGCCGACGGCGCGCGCGGTGGCCGCGGGAACAGCGCCGGTGAAGAAGATCCACACGTGGGCGCCGCGGCCTGACTGGGAGATCTCCATCGCGGCGGGCACCGCGCTGGCTCGTGCCGCTTTCACGTAGGCGAGGGCGTCGAGCATCGCCGTCGGCCCGTCGAAGTCGGCCACGACGAAATGACAGGTGTTGCCGGGCATCAGCGGGTACAGGCCCATGAACACGTCGCCGACCAGATGCGCCGCGACGACCTCCGTCGTCCGGTGCAGGTAGGCGGCACCCCGCCGGTCCATACCCTTACGCCAACCGCCCGCGACCGCGGGCATCCAACCGGCGGCACCGGTACGGACGTTGTCCCACCGCACGGCGTACACGTCGGCCCGTGCCCGGAACCGGTCGACGAACATCGCCAGCTTGTCCCGAGTCGGCGAAGCCATGGTGACCAGCCCCGGCGGCTCAACCGGCGCGGACAACTGCTCCGGCGCCGCAGACGTGTCCTGGCCGCGCAGCTCCAGCAGACGCGCCAGCCGGGCGTTCTCCGCCCGTAACCGCTCCACCTCCCGCCGAAGATCGACGAACTCGGCTACCGAACCCATGCCGACCATCCTCGCGCATCAGGCTCCGGGCACCGCGAGACCGGTCCGCTATCCTTCGCCGATGGCATCGAAGGGCAACGCCACGCTGCAGGCGATGATCGAGGAAGCCACCGTCGACGCGTACGGCGACGACGAGCAGCTCACCGGCCTGTTCGCCATGATCAAGGAGCATCTGGCGGTGCCGTTCACCACCACCGTCCTCGGCGTCGAGGTCACCGTGCGGAAGGTCGACCTGACCGCTGACAGCATCGTCGCGGTCTGCGCCCGAGGTCGCCACCGGCAGAGGATCGACCTCCTTGATCTGCCGCTACCCACCCCCGCGCCGGACGGCGCCGGTTGGATCGACGTCTATCGGCACTGGGCCGGAAGGTAGGCCACGATGAGCGAGTACCAGTACTACGAATTCATCGCCGTCGACCGGCCCCTCACCGGCCGGGAGCGGGCCGAGCTGCGGTCGCTGTCGACCCGGGCCGACATCACCGCCACCAGCTTCGTCAACACCTACGAGTGGGGCAACTTCAAGGGCAACCCCCGCACGCTGATGGAACGGTACTTCGACGCCCACCTGTACCTGGCCAACTGGGGAACCCACCAGCTCATGCTGCGGCTACCGAAACACCTGCTCGACCCCGCAACCGTCGCCCATTACTGCCAGGGCGACAGCGCGTCCGTGTGGACCGCCGGCGAGCACATCATCATCGACCTCCACGACGACGAGGACGGCACCGACGAGTGGGACCTCGACGGCCACGGTCTGCTCACCTCGATCATCCCGGTCCGGGCCCGCCTCGCCGCCGGCGACCTGCGCCTGCTCTACCTGGCCTGGCTGCGCTGCGTACAGTCCGAGGAGATCGCCGACGACGAGCCCGAACCGCCCGTCCCCGCCGGACTGGGCACCCTCGACGCGCCCCTCACCGCTGTCGCCGAGTTCCTACGCATCGACTCTGATCTGATCGCGGTTGCGGCGGCCGGGTCAGCGCCAGCCGCCGCCGGTGAACCGACCGCTGCGCAACTACGCACCTGGGTCGTCGGGCTGCCCGCTCGGGACAAGGACGCCATCCTGACCGACCTGATCACCGGCGGCGACAACCACCTACGCAGCCGACTGTTGCGCCGCTACCGCGACGCACACCCCACCGACGCGGCCACCCCGACGGCCGCCCGCACCGCCGGGGGACTACTCGCCACCGCCGCGAAGTTGCGCGCCGAACGGGAACGACGGGACGCCGACCAGCGCGAACGCGAGCGGGTTCGCCGGGAACGGTCCGCCGCAGCCGCCCGGCAACGACACCTCGACGCTCTCGCGGTCGACCAAACCGCCGCATGGCAGCGGGTTGACGAACTCATCGCCACGAAGAAACCCCGCGAGTACGACACCGCAGTTCAGCTCCTCGTCGACCTACGCGATCTCGGCGAACGCGACGGAGACAGCACATCGTTCCGACAGCGGCTGGCCGAGCTACGGGCGGTGCACGCCCGCAAGCCCAGCCTGCTCGAACGCCTCAACCTCGCCGGCCTCGACACCTGACGCACGGTTCGCGGCCCGGTGACCCTCGCCAGAGTGTGGGAAGGTCGTGAGGCCACCGCGGCGTATCGGGGACGCTCCGGACAGCCGACGCCAATGGCAGGAGGCTCCGGGCGTTCGCCCGGACCCGCAACCAGACATCGAACCGTGTCGTTCACGAGGGTGGACCCGGAGGGCCGGGTGACTGTCTGGGTGTGTGCTGCCGATGTCATGGCCAGCTAGGAGTGGGACGCCCCGGCCCTCGCTGACAACCGCTGTATCAGCACTGGATGGAGACTTGCGACCGATCGCCCTTTCCGAAGTTGTGGCTACTGAACCGCGGCGGGTCCACGCCCCTGACCAGACAACCGAAAAGGGTGATGCCCGATGGGCAGCCTGTGGGCCGGCGTCGACGTCGGCAAGACCCACCACCACGTGTGCGTCGTCGACGACGACGGCACCGTAGTTCTGTCCGAGAAGATCCCCAACGACCAGCAGGCCATCTCCGGCATCGTCGGGCGGCTCGGCAAACGACGCAAGCCGATCCGCTGGGCCGTCGACCTCCGCGGCGGACCGGCGTCACTGCTGCTGGCGGTCCTGTTCGATCGGGGTGCGGACGTTCGCTACGTCAGCGGCACCGTCACCTCACGGATGGCGGAGGCGTTCCACGGTGAGCGCAAGACCGATGCCCACGACGCCTACGTCATCGCCCAGACCCTGCGCATGCGCGGCGATCTACCGACCCTCACCTTGGCCGACAGGGTGCAGCAGCAGTTGAAGCTGCTCGTCTCTCGCCGCCTCGACCTGGTCGCCGACCGGGTCCGCATCACCGCCCGCATCCAGGACCTCTTGACCATGGTCAGCCCGGCCCTGGAGAAGACGCTCAACCTGCGCAGCAAGGGCGCTCTGCGGCTCCTCGCGCAGTGGCAGACCCCCGCCGGACTGCGCCGCGCCGGTGAGGACCGCATCCTGGCCTACCTACGCCAGCACGGCGTGCGGGCAGCCAAGGCCCTCACCGCCAAAGTCCTCACCGCCGCTCGGGCACAGACCGTCGCCGTCGCCGGGGAGGCCACCGCAGGCGGGATCCTGGCGCAGATGGCCACCGACCTGGAAGCGGTCAGCGACCGCATCACCGCCATCGAGGAAACCATCGCAGGTATCGTCGCCGAGCACGAGCTGGGAGAGATCATCACCAGCCTGCCCGGCATCGGAACCACCCTCGCCGCCGAGTTCCTCGCCCACGCCGGCACCCTGACCACCTACCCCAGCGCCGCGGCACTCGCCGCGCACGCCGGGCTCGCGCCGATCTCCCGCGACTCGGGGCGCCGCCAGGGTCATCAGGTTCGGCCCCACCGCTACCACCGCGGGCTACGCCGGGTGTTCAGCATGTCCAGCTTCACCGCCCTGACCCACTGCCCACGATCCCGCGCCTACTACGACAAGAAACGAGCCGAAGGAAGGACCCACCGCCAAGCCACCGCCGCCCTGTCCAGACAACGCCTCAACGTCCTCTGGGCCTGCATCCGCGACAAGACTCCCTACCAGCCCAAACAACCAAGATCAGCAGAGGTGGCACTGTGCGAACTCGCGTAGAGACTCCCTGGGCTGGGAGAACGGCGGCCCGGGAACGTGGGTGAACGTGGGCCACTCCCTGCCACCCCAGGTGAACCCCCAGGTCGCTAGACTAGGCCCTCGCGCCCTCGTAGCTCAGGGGATAGAGCATCGGTTTCCTAAGACGACGCTCTATCTGTACCCATTGGCTGATGACCTGCGGGTTCCTATTCTGTTTTCACAATAATGGGTCGCACGCGCCCGTTGCTGTGCTCGCTTGCTGAAGATCAGCAGGGCGGGCGTAAGTCCTGCTCAGGCCATGCTTCGGTCGGTTCGACGCGTCCTTGCCAAATTTCGCGAAGTTGCCGCGCCGCGTCAGTCTACGGTGTCGCAAGTGCTTGGGCCGGCAGCGTTGCACGCTTGGCTGCGCGTGCCGGGTAGTGATGACCGGCCCAGGCGACTCGTCCGATGAGGTATTGGGGGAAGTCGGGGTGGGCGGTCCGGTTCTGCACGGCGAGGCCGGTTCGCAGCCGCCTCGGGTGGGTACTGGTGACCGCCCAGCCCGTTTGAGGACGCGGGAGCCGAATCTTGCGGGTTGCACCTACGTCTACGGCCGACTCGGGTGCGTCGCTGCGGCTTCGAGGGCTCGTATGTCGTCCTCGCTCATGGTCGTGCGCAGCCTGCCGAAGGTTCTCCAGTCTCCGGTGAGGTTGCCGTATCGCCCGGCAACGCTGGGTACGCCCACACCGAGTTCGGCAGCGATGAGGATGAGGTCTTGGTGGCTACGAGCTCGAACGATTCGCTCACTCGCATCACCGGGAAAGAGTAGGCCGGATGCGAACTCGTTGGCTTCGCTCTCTGCCGGGTCGTCGAGGTCGATAGGTTCCAGGTCGAGGTAGCTTTCCCGGCGCGGATGCAGGACGACGTGTCCGACCTCGTGCATGAGGTTGAACCAGAAGTTGTCGGGGCGTTTGTGTCGTGCAGTGATGCCGATAGCTGGCCGGTCTCCGGTTATCCACCATGTGGCGGCGCAGACGCGGGTGCCTTGAATTTCGCGGACGAAGGTAAGCGCGACGCCGGCTTCGGCGAGTGCCGCCCGCGCGGCGATGAAGCCGTTCGTGACGGTCATGGTGGTGAGTTTTGGTAGCGCCTTGGCGGCCTTGCGAAGGAGTCGCGGGTTGAACGGCGCAACGGGCACGGCGTCGGCGGAGAGCTCGACGAGCCTTAACCACACGGCGGTGTTCGGTTCGTCGATGGTGAATGCCTGACTGCGCCGGAACGAAACGGACGGCCGCACCCAGGTCCGTTCGTACGCGGCGGGTGTGGCGACTTGGAAGAACTTGAGGAGCTTGTCCACCACCGTGGTGTCCGAGTCGGCCGGCTTGAGGATGCCGTGCCGTTCGAGGGTCGGTCGGTCGAATTTAGCCGCCCAGTCGCGGTAGGAGTCGAGTGCGGCAGCGGCCTTGTGGCGGCTCTCGTGCTCCTGGTACTTGGCTTCCGCCCGGATCCAGAAGTCGGCGGGCGTGCCGAGCGCTCGCTCGAGGAGGATGGCGACGTCCGGACTGATCCCGACCGACTTCTTGATGATCTGGTTGATGTGCTTGGCGGACAAGCCGGTGCGTCCGGCAAGCTCGGACTGGCGCAGGCCCCGCTCTTCGAGCACCTCGGCCAACAGCTCACCCGGATGCATGCACCAGTCGGGCGTGAACTCGGTGATGTCGCTCATCGAGCGGCCTCCGCGAGCGCGGCCACGTGAATCTGCTGGACTTCCAGGCGGACGACCTCCTGCGGGTGATCGTGCGCAGAGGGCACCTCGCTGCCGTCCTCACGCAGACCTCGCGCGACGAGGCTAACCCGGCGGTACCTCAGGACCAGCGCCGACCGGGTCGCCGGAGAGGCCGCCAACGCGATCAGGCCGAGCGCGAGGACGTCGGCCAGCGTCGGCGCCGCCGTGTGCAGGACCTGCAGCAAGGTCATGACCTCGCGGGCTGCGTCACGCCAGGTCTCCACGAGCAGAGCGTGGACGCAGAGGGCCTGCGAGAGGTCAGGGTCGGCCACCGTCACGAGCACCGCCCGAATATATCCCGCAGCCGGTGACTGGCAAGCGGCGGAGGCACCCCGCCATCCTGCCAAAAATCTTTACCTTGTGCGCGACTTTTATCTCCGGTATCTTCGCCTCCAGGCGAGTCGGGCTTAACCGACTCGACCATATCCGCACAGTCAGTAGGGAGTTGCCATGCGTGTTCACGTGTATGCCGCCGGGGCCGGAGCTGCCCAGACGCAGGAGGTCGAGCCGGATCTCCGCCTCAGCGACCTTCTCGGCCTGGAGGAGGACGAGAAGGTGTTCCTGGTTGATGACGAGTCCGAGCTGGACGTGACGGCGAGCGTCGAGGGGGCCCTGGGGGGCCGGCCGGGGCATCTGGCCAAGACCACCTGCCGCGAGATCGCGGTGACCGTTGGCTACGCCGGTGTCGACAAGGTGGTGAAGGTCCACCCCTCCACCCGGCTGCGGCGCGTCCGCAAGCGGGCCATCGAGGTGTTCGAGATCAGTGCGGCCGACGCCGCGGACCTGGTGCTGCGGGTCCCGGGCGGCACCGAGGACCTTGACCTGAACGCCCCGGTCACCACGATCGTCCCGAAGCGCACCTGCAGCGCCATGGTCGACCTGGTCCACACGGTCCGGCCGCAGGGATGACGGCGGCGCTCGAGCCCGGCGTCGACCCGAACCTGCGACGTCTGCGCCGGCACCTGCAGGCCGCTGACATCGAGGCCGGTGTCGACGCTGGGTCCTGGCGCGTCGTCGACCTCACCTGGCCGTTCCTGACGGTGATCATCGCGGTCGGCGAGGACGCGGAGCTGGGCATGCGACTCGACGTCCAGGACTATCCGCTCCAGGCGCCGGCGGGGCAGCCCTGGGACATCAACACGGACACGCCGCTTCCCATGGCCGAGTGGCCGGTCTCCGGCCGCAACCCGGAGATCTTTCGCCCGGACTGGTCGCCGGATAACAACAACGCGCCGTACCTGGCCTGCGACCGAGTCGGGATCACGAGTCATTCGAACTGGGCCAGCGAGCGCCCGGAGCGGTGCTGGAACGCGAACCGCACGATCGGGTTCTACCTGCGGGAGCTGCACCGGGAGCTGTCTTGCGCGACGATGCCCCAGAAGGGCGTTGACCGGTGACCGCCCGTCTGACGATCGAACCTGACCTCTTCGACGTCCTGCTCGCCGGGCTCGCCGAGCGGGGGCAGGGACACCGCGAGAGCGGCGCGTTCCTGCTCACCGACCGGGCCCACCCGGAGGAGGAGCTGCTCCAGCCGGTCACGGCGATCGCGTTTTACGACGACCTCGATCCGGACTGCCTGACCGGCCGGATCGACTTCCACGCCGCCGGCTACACCGCTCTGCAGGACCTCTGCCGCCGTGACAGGCTGCGCGTGGTTGGCGACATCCACACCCACCCGGCCCACCGGGTACAGCAGAGCCGGGTCGACGCCGCGCATCCCATGGTCGCCCGGGACGGCCACGTCGCGCTGATCGTCCCGCACTTCGCGGCCGACGTCACCGACGTGTCCCAGCTCGGGGTCCACCTGCGTGTGAACGGCGACTGGGTCTCCTTCTACGGAGAACAAGCCGCCGAGCTCCTGCTCGTGCCCGAATCGCGCTTGGCTGCTGTACGTACACCGTGGTGGCGCCGGCTGCTGTCCTGCTTCCGCTTCCGCCAGCAGCGTCAGGAGACACGATGACCACCTCGATCACCGACATCTTCAACCGCACCGCCCTGCTGGCGGTGCACGAGGGAACGCAGGCGACCGTCGACGCGGCGCTCGACGCGCACGTCGCGACTGGACTGGCCATCGTCGCGGACAGCGCGGCCTCGGACGTGCGTAGCCAGGCCGCGTTGTGCACGGCCGTCGCGACGGCGGTTCGCGCGTTCGGCCAGGTCATCGTGATCACCGACGGCCATCGGCCACTGGCCGCCGGACCGCACCGCGGGTACAGCATCGCGGACATGATCGACCAGGAAGGCGCCCGGCACGCCGATGACCTGACCGACGTCCCGCCGGACTGGCCGGTCCTCTATCTCGGCGACGCTACGCTGCCGGCACCCGACGGCGGGGTCCGGCTTCGGGCCGGATGGAGCGGCTGGACCGCTCACGTCCACCCGGCCGACACCCGGGCCGGCCACGCTGTCGAGGGCAACGTCCTGGCCGCCATCGCCGCCGGGGCACTCGGTGTGCACGAGGCCTTCGGCGCGATCCGCAACCGCCCGGGCAGCGACGCCGGCTGGCGCACCATCATCGTCAACCTCTGGCAGCCGGGGACCGGCACCGACGGGCCCGAGCTGACCCACGCACCGGCAGCCTGGTGGATCGTCGGCCTCGGTCACCTCGGCCAGGCCTACGCCTGGGTGATGTCCTGGCTCACCTACACCGACCCGCCCCGGGTCGAGATCGTCCTGCAAGACACCCAGCGAGTCGTGGACGCCAACCACAGCACCGGGCTCCTCACCCCCGTGAAGCCGGACCCGGTCCGCAAGACCCGTCTCGCCGCGGCAGTCCTCGATCGGGCCGGTTACAACGTCGTCATCCTCGACCGGCGACTCGATCACACCAGCCGCGTCCTGACCGAAGACCACCATGTCGCGCTGCTCGGCGTCGACAGCCTCGACCCCCGCAGGCTCATCTCCGAGGTCGGCTGGAAGCTCGCCATAGACGCCGGACTCGGCGTCGGACCGGCCGACTTCAACGCCCTGCTCCTGCGCCGATTCCCCGCTCAGGTCCCCAGCGACCAGGTCCTCGGTTGGAAGGAGGGCGTTCCCCAGCAACGGCGTGCTGCCACGGCCGCCCTCGCCGACCTGGAGCAACGCGATCCCTGCGGATCCGTCCAACTCGCCGGAACCGCCGTCGGCGCCGCCTTCGTCGGCGTCGTCACCGCATGCCTCGCAGCCGCCCAAGGCGCCCGCGCCACCTTGTCCGGAGACGGCTTCGACGTGATCAACCTGCACCTGCAAGCCAACGACGTCGATCTCGCACCGGCAACCCGCGAGGTCGATGTGATCGGCGGCCGCCTCTTGCCCGAAGGTGACCAACGCCCGGCCATCTCAGGGACGGCGGCGGGTGAAGGGAGTCAGGACAGGGTGGCGAGGTAGCGCTCGGCGTCCAGGGCGGCGGCGCAGCCGGTATCGGCTGCGGTGATGGCCTGGCGGGTAGGCGTGCCCGACGAGGTCACCGGCGGCGAACACGCCGGGCAGGTTGGTGCGGGTGCCCGGGCAGTCGATGGTGACGTAGCGGTCGTCGTCGAGGGTGACCAGGCCACGGAACAGGTCGCTGCGGGAGTCGTGGCCGATGGCGACGAACACGCCGGTGACGTCCAGGACCCGGGGTCTGGCCGGTGTTGGACGTCCCGCAGCCGGGCTCCGGCGACGGCACCGTCGTGGCCGAGGATCTCCTCGACGACGCTGTTCCGTACCACCCGGATGTTGTCGTTGCTCAGCGCCCGGTCGGCCACGCTGCGGCTGGCCCGGAAGGTGTCGCGGCGGTGGATGACCGTGACGCTGCGGGCGAAGCGGGCCAGGAAGGTGGCTTCCTCCACGGCGATGTTGCCGCCGTGGAGGACGGCGATGTCCTGGCCGCGGAAAAAGAACCCGTCGCAGGTGGCGCAGGACCGTCATGCGGGCTGCAGCGCCAGAGACGTCCCGCATGTCGGACAGGAAACACCGACCAGTGTGCAGTCGTTCGAGCACGGGCTCCAGTCCCGACAGCGGTGGCATTCCCTGTCTGGATCGTGCTGCATCATCGCCGAGCGCCTGCAGGTGTTGCAGATCCACCAACTGTCCGCCGGAGCCATGGGCTGCGGAACCGTCAGCAGGTGAAACGATCCCCGGACGGTGTAGTGGCGTCCGCCCGTCAGCTCGATCGACCCTTCGTGCAGGACGCCGGCTTCGTAGTCGGTGGTCCGTTGGGCGATCTCGGTCCTCTCGCGACGAACGGCTTCGACAGCCTGCGCAACGTCTTTACTGGAGATCATCCATCGGCCGGACACCTTGACTACCGGTACTCGCTGGCCGCCCATGAATACAGTTCCGTCTCGATGCGCCTGGTCGCGGTACCAGGAGTACGCGTTTCCGCCCCCGAAAATCGCTACGCCCTCGGTCAGCGGGATGAGATCAGGTAGCGCACTCATGATCCGCCCACTTCCCTTCATGTTCCTCGAAGCCAGCTGAGGCCACCAGCAAGGCCACGGTACGCCCGGCCACCGACAGGAGGCCGGGTCGGGACGAGAGCCTTTAGGGCTTCCGTCCGGGACGTCGGCTGTCGTTCGACGGCCGCTGGCAGCTCCCCGCATGACAGCGGCGCTCCGCCTTCACACGGCGATGAGCCAGGAGGCCGAGGTCGACGGCAGTCAGCACGCAGCCGCCCTGAATGAGCGGGTCTTGTGCTCCCCACAGGTGCGGTGCTGCCCTCGCAGGAAGAGGTGCAGCAGGCCGGTTCGGCCGCCTTGCCGGACCGGGCTGCCACATTACCGCCGTGTTCAGCTCCTTCGAGTACACCGTGCCCCTTACTGTCGGGTGGTGCAGCGATGGGATTCGCTCAATGAGCGGCAGCTCGACCTGCTTCGCCGGATCCACGGCGGCGATGACCTCAGCGGCCCGGACGGCGTCGAGTACCGCCGGTCGGCGCGCGCGCTCCAGGACCGGAACCTGGTGACGGTGACACGCAAGGCAGGGGTGTGGAGGGCGTGCTCGACCGACGCCGGTCGCTTCTACCTCGAGCATGGCCACCATCCCGATCATCCCGACCACCGCGCCTCTCTCCCGCGGTCCGAGACGCCGGCACCCGGCGACATCACCGGCGGCGCTTCGTCGGCGGACCTGCTGCGATCGGCTCGCGACCTGCTCGACCGCCTACAGCACGAGGGCGGCATGGTCCGTATCGAGAGTCCCGACAGCGGAACGCGGGCCCGGTACCGCCGGATCATTCACGCGTTCAAGCAGCAGGGACTTGTGCCATCGGGTCACCATCTGCGCCACACCGGCCGCGACGCCGGGGACATCGTCATCCGCCTGTACACCGATGCCGGTCCGGACGAGACCGACTGGAACCGGATCCGGCTCAACACCCGACGTGTCACCACCGACCCGCATCTGGCGTTCAGCGCTCTCGAAGCCGATCCGACCAACATCGCCGTCAGCCCGGACCTACTGCCCCGGGCGTTGCTGCTGATCCGGCAACTCGCCGGCGAGGCGGCCCGGCGTGGGCACCGGCTCGGGGTCAACACCAAGGCGAAACACCCGCGGGTGTTCCTCCAGGCCGGGCAGGTCCGACGCACGGTCACCCTGACCGAGGAACGCGACCAGGTCCCGCACGAACCCACCGCCGAGGAGCTGAAGGTGCTGCGCCTGCGGCCGTGGATGAAACCCGCGGAGTTCGACGTCGTCGACTCCGGCAGGCTCCGCTTGGAGATCGCCCGGGCCGGCCACGACAACCGGGACACCTGGACCGACACCGCACGCGTACGTCTGGAACAGCGCGTCGCGCAGATCATCCAAGGGTTCGAGGCTGGCGTCACCGCCGACGAACAGCAAAGGCGGGCGGCCGAGGCCGCGAGGGAGAAGGCCGAGGCCGAACACCGGCGGCGGCAGGAGGAAGCCGCGGCCGAGCGCAGACGGCAGGAGGAGGCCACCCTCGCCCGATGGCACGCCGCGATGGCCGACGCCCGCGTCCAGGCCGCGGACAAGATCCGCGCGGACACCTTCCGCAACGCCTACCAGGCGTGGACCACCGCAGCCGGCATCCGCGCGTTCTGTACCGCCCTTGAACAAGCGGCCGAGGGGCGGACCGGCGTCGGCGGGTACCTCGCCAGCTGGGTCGCGTGGGGCAGGGCCGCCACCGACCGGATCGACCCCATTCGCAATCCCCGCGTGCTAGCTGACATCGATTACAACCCCGAACCCGGACCCGACGATCTGCGCCCGTTCCTCGGTGACTGGAGCCCCCACGGACCACGCAAGGAGCACCGCCCTGATCACGACCGGCAGGCCCACGCCGGCATCCGCCGACAGGCCGAATCGTGGCACCACGGGCTGCTCGACCGCGGCGCCTGAAGTGCGTCCACCTCAACCTCCACCACCCTCCGGCCGGATGCGCACGAGCCTGCGCCGGGACCTGCCGCCATCGCGGCGCGAACCGCCAGCACGACCCGGTACCACGCAACAAGCGACGCTCACCCGAAGGACGGCTGGATGAGAATCGACCCCTCCCGCTTCACCGTCGGCGACGAATGGGCGTACCGGCAGTCGGACCAGACACCGTCCGAACGCGTCCGCATCCTGGCCGTCGAACCGAAGAAGACCAGCGCCCGCCTCGAGATCAGATTCCTCGACGACCCCGACGAACGGGTGGAGAAGGTCCCCGGATCGCGGCTGCGGGTGCCGTGGAACGAGGTCGGAACCTTCGACGCGCTGATGGCGAACTGGCAACGCATCGACGATCAGAGCCTCGATCACACCGAGGAAGCCTGCATCGAGGAGATCTTCGGCCTCCTGATCAGCGAAGACGTAGCCGAACTGCTCTGGTCCCCGGTGTCATGCGCCACCGACATCCACGACAGGGCCCGGCTGAGCGAGATCATCGACGGCCCGATCGACGACATCCTCGCCTCGGCTGAATGGTTCGACCACGACGGCGGGACCATCCTGTCACCGGCCGGCACCCTCCAACTGGTCGAGGCCACGTGCCGCGCCCACCCGGCCCAGGTCCTCGACCTCGTCATCGAGCAGGAAGCCCAGTCCCGCCACAAATGCAAGTTCGGCGACGAGCACCGCGTCGGCCGCGACAACCGGTCGACCTCACCGGAATGGGAGTACGACTGGTACCGCCGCCACGACCGGCCCCGTCACGAACTACTACGCCAGTGGTGCGGCCACCGGGCAGTCACCCACCACGAACGGTTCCTCGCCGCCGAAGCCGAAACCCACCGCCTCGACATCCTGATAACCGACCTCCTGAAGGCCCTGGACAACCTCGGCGAACACGAACAGGCCGCCCGGTTCGCCGAGGAACACGAACGCGACCGCATTACACCCCACACGATGCGCCCCGTCGTCGAACGTCCTCTACACCCCTCCGAGATACCCGTACGCGAGATCAGGGTCAGGCGCCGCTGGTGGTAAACAACCGTCGCACAAACGGTCCGATGTTCGGGTGCTTCTCGCCAAGCTTCAGTCCAGTCCACCGGCGCCCAGAAGGGGGTGGGGGTGGTGGTGGCCGCCAGCGGACGCCAGAGTGGTGCCGATAACTGCGCCAAGGCCCACGACATCGCGTGCGTAGGGCTGGTCGACAACGCCTGGACGTACATCTCACGTCACACCGTTGCGACGCCCCCACCCGCGCTCACCGGCGCGTACTCCGGCTACGCGATGACGCCCGAGGGCGAGGGAGAGTACGAGTTCACCCTGCTGACCGGCAGCGCCGAGAACAGACGCTCAGCGTTGATCACGACGGCCTAACCTTGTCTGACGGCGCCATTGCCATTTCGCGAGCCGATCCGATCCGCCGGGCGATGGCACCGAGCGAAACAGCTGGCGTCCGGGCAATCAGGCCCAGACTCTGGCCTCCCTGGCGAAGCACGGCCAGGGCCGCGTGCCGGCAGCGAACTCGCCGCTGAGCATCGCGGCGACCTGCTGGCTCCAGGTGCGGAGATCGATCAGCTCGAGCATCAGCTCCGCGATCGCGGCGAAGTTCAGGGATGTCGACCAGAGCCGGTTGCCCGACCGTACGGCGACGTTCAACAACGGCTTCGAGGGGTCCTCGGTGCCGTCGAGGCGTTGTAGCCAGGACGCTTCGACACCAGCCTTGGCCAGCGATTCGATGATCTTGTTCGGGTTCATGCAGACGGCGAAGAACATGCCGTCGGCGATGAGGCTGGCCGCGACCTCGGCTTTGATCGGGTAGATCGCCCAGGGTGGGCGCACGAGAGTACGACCGGCTTGGTCGATGCTCAGCAGTGTCAGCGTGTGCCCAGGGTCGTCGGCGCCGATGCGGCGGCGGACCCGGGCGAGTTCGGCGCTGAATCGGGTGCCGAACTCCTCAGCGGTGTACCGGCCGGCGGCGGTGAACTGACTGGCCGCCACGACCGCGCGGCCGGACGAGACCACGCCTCCGGCGATACCCGTCCGCGCATGCGCCAAGTCGAGGATGTCACGCAGGCCCGCCAGGTCGGTGCGGTAGTCGATGGTGGTGCGCACCGGTGCGTAGCCGCTGGGCAACTTGCCGGTCTCGTCGGCGAGGACCTGAGAGGTGTCGGCCAGCAGCCGCTCCTGGGCAGGAACTCGATACCGCTGGTTGGTCTTGATCTCGCGGAGCCAGGCCCAGCCGTCACGGTCGAGGACGGTGACGTCGCCGACACGGATGACGTTGGTCAGGTCGTGGTGCAGCACGAACTCTTGGCTCTCGCGCCACGCGGTCTCGATGACCTCCAGCTCTGCGGCCAGGCCGGTCTTGCCGTACATCGGGCCGGGGGCGTCGGCGCGCGACAGCGCCACGATGATGTTGCGCTGGTAGCCGAAGACTTTCCAGGCGAGTGCGTCCGCGATCGACTTGAGCTGGCGCCAGATCCGCTCGTAGACGTCGCTCTCCAATATCCAGGATTCCCGGTCGGTGCGGTCGAGGGCTGTGCCGAGTTCGGGTGCGTCAGCGGTGAGGTTGCTGTGCCTATCCAGTCGTTTGATCTGCCGGCTGATCGCGGAACGACGCTGCTCGGTGTCGAGGACCATGCCACGGAGCCGACTCTGGAAGTGGTACAACTCCTCGGCAGAGCGGCAGGCGCGTAATGTCCGGATCAGATCGATCAATGCGCGCAGGGTCTCCTGGTGCGCCGGATGCGTCAGGATGAGGTCGATCTGATCGCCGTCCGCACGATCCATCAACGTGGCGCGCACCGTGCCTCCTGCACTGCCGACGGGCTGGCATTCGCATCATCCGGACAGCTCACCGTATCGGCAAACGAGTTCGCCGCTGCGTAGCGCCGGCGGCACTGTGCTCGCGCCGGAAGCGACCCGCGGCCAGTGACATCACGGCGATGTCCAGAAGAGCGTCGACAGCGGCGAGCCTGTCGCGCCGCTATTGACGTCCGATGCGTTGCGGTGTGAGACTCCGCGGTCGTCGCCGCTTCCATAGGTGCTCGGGGAGTCGCGAGGGAGCTGTGTCAAGCGCTTCAAGTTGCCCACGCCCTCGGCTCGTCCTGCTCATCAACCAACGCTGACGAGCCGAGGGATCGGCCAACCCGAGGGTTGCCGTTGGGTCGTCGTGACAGGACGTGGTCGCGGCGAGCGGGGCTTCAGACACCGCCCGTGCCCTGCCAATGGTTGCCGGTGGGGGCTACGACAACGGCTGGGCACAGCATTATGGAACTGTCGTACCCGGCACTGAGCATGTACCTGTGCCTCTTCTCGCGATGGTCGATGGCGTACGGACGGTCAGCACGTTGCTGTCCGACGAGCAATGGCAGTCGCTACGGACGGACGTTCGGGCGGGCCGGTGTTCCGTGCGGCTGCCGCACTGTGGCGCTGTGGCGTACCTGCGCACGAGCAAGCTCGGTGTGCGGCATTTTGCGCACAGGGCAGCGAGCGACTGCGCGAGCCATCGAGTCGAAACCGGTCAGCACCTTTACGCCAAGAACATCATCGTGCAGGCCGCTCGAACAGCCGAGTGGGACGCCGAACCGGAGGCGCGCGGGAACGGTTGGGTCGCCGACGTTCTGGCCAGCAGGGGAACCAGCAAGTTCGCCTTCGAAGTCCAGTGGAGCGCGCAGACCGGGGACCAGTTCGAACACCGTCAGCACCGGTATGCCGCCGACGGCGTCCACGGCGTGTGGTTCACCCGGTACGAGCGCAGCGTCCCGCTTCCACGACGCGACCTGCCCGTGTTCCACACCGCCTTCGCTGCCGACAGCGTCACCACAGTCGTCAACGGCACCGCCCTGCCGTTGGCCGACGCCGTCATCGGCCTACTCACCGGCCGGATCGATTTTCGTACCCACGTGGCGACCGGCCAGCCGGCCATCACGCAGGTGTCCTGTTTCGAGTATCCCTGCTATCGGTGCAGTGGTGTCTCGCTGTTCTGGGAGGTGGAACGGGAGGTCATCGACGGACCGTGCGGAACGAGAGCCGAGACCCGCCATGCGTTGATCTGGGCACAGGACCGCCCGGAAGCCCGGCCCGACGTGCGTCGCCGCGTGGCGATGGAGGCGGATCGTGTGGGCGTGCCGCTCGCTAACCTCGGATCCCGCTACGTCGCGACCGCCAGAGGTTCCTACACCGCCTTCAGTTGCCCTTCCTGCAACGCCTTGTTTGGAGACTGGTACCTGCGGGAGTACGTGTTGGAAGCCCGAGCCGAGGACGCGTTCCTCCTCGTCACGTTTCCAGGCGGCGACGACCGGATCGAGCAACCACACTGGTGCCGCGATGCCGGGCAGGGCCAGTGCGTTGGCCCTGAGCAGGCGGCTGCCCACACCGGCGGGCCGGATCTCGTCCCAGCGGCGGACGATCATCGATGACAACTCGACCGAGGATCGAGCGGCTGGAAACGATCCGCCCGGCCTGCTGTTTTTGTACCCGCTGTGCTGCAACGGTCGTCGACATCCGATTAGCTATCTGCCTCTGAACGAACCGTGGCAGCGTAGACATTAGTGCCAGTCGAGCACAACCAATGCGCACAACGGCCTCCAGCTGAGGAGCCCGTATCCTTTGAATGAACAGCAGGCGTCAGGCCTCGCCTCTCCATTCCCGCAGAGCGCCAGCCGCCGCCACCGCGTTGGGGTGGTCATCGCCCAGCAGCCGAGTACTGTCGGCAGTCACTCTGGTGAGGAGATCAATCGCCTCGGCAGTGCGCCCCGCCTGCCGATAGGAGGCCGCCAGGTTTGCACGGGCGGTCAATGTGCTCGAGTGCTCCTCACCGAGGAGTCGCACGAAGTCGTCGACCACCTTCGTTAAGAGGTCGATCGCCTCGGCAGTGCGCCCCGCCCGCCGATAGGAGACAGCGAGATTCGTGCGGGCGATCAGGGTGCTCGGGTGCTCCTCACCGAGGAGTCGCACGAAGTCGTCGACCACCTTCGTTAAGAGGTCAATCGCCTCGGCAGTGCGCCCCGCCCGCCGATAGGAGACAGCGAGATTCGTGCGGGCGGCCAGCGTGTCCGGGTGCTCCTCACCGAGAAGGCGCGTCCGGCCGGCGGTCACCTTCTCCTCAATGGTGATCGCGTCGGCAGTGCGCCCCGCCTGCCGGTAGGAGCTAGCGAGGTTGGCGCGGGCGGCCAACGTATCGGGGTGCTCATCGCCGAGAAGGCCTGCGAAGTCGTCGACCACCTTCGTGAGGAGCTCAATCGCTTCGGCAGTGCGCCCCGCCTGCCGATAGGAGACAGCGAGGTTGGCACGGGCGCCCAGTGTGTCCGGGTGCTCGTCACCGAGTAGGCGCGCGCTGTCGGTGGCCACCTTCTCCTCAATGGTGATCGCCTCGGTAGTGCGCCCCGCCTGCCCATAAGAGGCGGCGAGGTTGGCACGGGCACTCAATGTGTGAGGGTGCTCATCACCGAGTAGCCGCACGTAGTCAGCGACTACCCTCTTGATGAGGATGATCGCCTCGGTAGTGCGCCCCGCCCGTCGATAGGAAGTCGCCAGGTTGGCATGCGCGGCCAGCGTGTCCGGGTGCTCCCCACCGAGAAGGCGTGCGCTGTCGGTGGCCACCTTCTCCTCAATGGTGATCGCCTCGGTAATGCGTCCCGCCTGCCCATAAGAGGCGGCGAGGTTGGCACGGGCGGTCAATGTGTTCGGATGCTCGTGACCGAGCAGCCGGAGCGCCTGTTCGGTCATGTGCTTCCAATAAGCGACGGCGGGCGTGTGCAGGCCGGCGCGTAGCAGGCTGATGCCAGCCCTGGACAACAGTGGGTGCCCGTGGGGTTGCCAGAGTAGATCGCCGGCGATGTCGGCCAGGGTGTTGGTGTTGGCGCGCAGCGCGTTGATGAGATCGGTGGTGGCGTGGTCGGCGTCTGGCCACAGTTGCAGCAGCGCGTCGGCGGTGGCGTGGGCGACCGATACGGAATCGGTGGTGGTTTCCCGGGTGGCGCGGGCGGTCAAAGCATGGATGCGCACGGCGCGAGTGGTGTCGGTGGGGGTGTGGATGAGCAGCCCGTAGCGGTGTAGCAGCCGCATCGCTTTCCACGCCTCGTCGGCGGTGACGGGCTCGCTGGTGTCATCCCGACCGTGGGTGGACAGGTATTCGGTGACCGCAAGGGTGGACCATAGTGCGTCGGGATGCCCTGCCGGGTCGGCCATGGCGGCCAGCGCTAGGGCGGGGCGGGCCAGCCCGACAGGTGCGGAAGCATCGGCGGCATCTAGAGCGAGCAGCAGGGTGACGGCCACGGGCCGCCCGTAGGCGTCGGGGTCTGCGCTGGCGGGCATGAGGTCTGGCAGCCGTTCACCACCACTCTTGTATCGGGCCAGGTAATTCGCACACCCCTCCTCCTGAGCGATCATGTAAGCGGCAGCGTGGGACAATGCCAGCGGTAGATGCCCCACCGCGGCGGCAAGGTTCGGGGCTTGGTCGTCGAGCAGGTGGGCGCACCCGACACTGGCAAGCCGGTCGGTCAGGTACATCAGCGACTCACTCGGGCTGTACACGTCGACGTCAGTCTTCCTCCGGCCGGAACTGACCAGGGTGGCATCCTGCAGGCGGGTCGTGGCCAGGGTCCAGCCGGTGGGCCGCTGCGGCGGCCACCAGCAGCCGAGTAGGGCCGGGTCAGTGATGTTGTCGAGGACGAACAGCCAGGTCCGCTCGGTGCTGTTCAGCCACTCGAGTAGCGCCGTCGCGTCAGCGGCCGGGTCAGCACCGTCGGCTCCGGGAACACCGGCCTTCGCCGCGGCGCGGGCGTAGGTAGTGATGACCTGATCAGGGCTGGCGGCATTGACCCATACCACCAGGTCCGTCGCGCGCCCGTTGATGGCGTCCCAGGCAAACCACGCCGCCAGCTGCGATTTACCTACCCCTCCGCCACCAGCCAATACCCGCGCGTTGCCGTCATGGTCTCGAGCCTGATGAGTCAAGACCACGTCATCACCGCAGCGGCGGGTGTTGAGGATCTTCTCCCGTAGGCCCTCCCTTGGCTGGAACGCCGATGCCAATGCCGGAGGCTGCCCCACCACCACCGGCCACAGCGGCACTGCAGGAGCCTGGTGCTGGTGGTACTCGGTCTTGACACCACCGAGAATGATGCCGGAGTTGGCTACACCACCCCTGTTCGCTCGCGCACTGCCGGAATCGGTAACGCTGGCCCTAGTAGGCTCCGCGTCCGCTGCGGCTCCGCTGGTGGCCATTACTGTGAGCCACGCTGGATGCCGGTGTTGGCAACTGAACCTGGCCCCTCAGCGGTCGCGTCCCCTGAACGGACCACCTGTGCCGACCGGTCCCTGGCGTCGGTCTCTGCTCCGGTGTTGGCTCGTCCACCAGCCTTGGCGATGGCCTTACCACTCTCTTCTACCCGGTCCGTATCGGGCACCGACACGCCTCCACTCTGCCGTGGTGGTAGTAGGTACGGAACTGCCAAAGCAACCAACGCCACGACCGCGCCGATGCTGCTGGCCGTCTTGTCGGCCTTGTCCAATCCAACTACGACCAGGTACACCACCACACCGGCAACGAGCACACCAAAGACAACCCGTCCCGCCCACACCCACTGCTGGCTCCGACGAGGCACCGCGGCCACCTCCTAGCGAATGAGCCCAGTCTACGGCTCATTCACGGATGGCGATCGCTCGATCGCAGTGCGAACGCTACTACGCCTCCCCTTCGACAACTAAATTCGCGGAGAACCCCTTCGTGACGGCTTCGAACGGACCGTCCTGGGAATCCTGGCCGCAGCGACCGCGGTCCTTCTTGCCATCGCCGTGGTGGATTCGACGGCCGCGAGCTGGCCAGTGGCGTCGAACGTCCTACTCCGGCATTCGGGAGGGACGCGTCCGGCCTGCGGCCTGTGCACGACCGGCCCTCGGCAGCGGATCATGGGCATGACACCCGCTCACCGGTCGTTTGCCCGGCTCCTCCGTTACTCGCCGCGCCGTCGGGAGGAGCACAGCTAAGTGCTCGGTTCGGTACGAGTTTACTGAGGAGGAAGACGTTGGCACGACGTCAGCCGTACACGTCAGGACTTCAGGCGGAGCACCGACTATGCCTCGACGTCGAGCCCCAGGGTGATTTCCGATCCTGCCGACACCACCGCTTGAAGCATGTCGGAGGACATGCCTGCCTGCTCTGCTACAGAAGTCACGGTGTGCTCCTGCTCGGCGAGGAGAGCGGCGGCTTTGCCGAGCAGTGAGGGCTGTTCGCGGTGTCCCAGGTCTGCTGGCTCGGGGTAGCCCCACTCGGCGAGCATGTTCATGGCCCGCCGGTATGTGTAGTCGCTGTAGATGCCCATGGCGTGGCCTCGGTAGACGAGCGCCTTGAGTGAGAGGCCCCAACGGCGTTTGGTTCGCTGGAGCTGCTCGAAGTCAAGTCGGGTGGGCAACTCGTCGCGGAGCTGGCGGCTCGGTGCGAGGAACTGCGACCCAAAGGCAGTCGCTTCTCGCTCGAGTATTTGGCTGCCGGGCTCGGCGTCGTGGTGCAGCAGCAGGTGAGCGAGTTCGTGGGCCACGTCCATCCGTGACCGCGCCTTGTCGTTCTTGCTCGGGCTGAGGAACACGAACGGCCGCGACCCGTACCAGTGGGAGAAGGCGTCAACCCGCTCGGAGACGTCTGGCAACGTGAGCACGACAACTCCGGCCGCCTCCAGCAGTCGAACCATGTGAGGCACGGGTTCGTCGCCCAGACCGAGGGCGTGGCGGGCGGCTACCGCCGCCGCTTCGAGGTCGCGGCTGGACGCTTCCTCTGGCAAGTCGATCGACGGCAGCCGCAGCACCGGCAGCTGTAGGTGCTGTTCGACAGCGTCAACGACACGCCATGCGATCTCGCCGAATGCGAGGGCCTGGTCCCGTTCGGCTTGTGTCGTAATGCGCAAGCTCCGGAAGTGCGCGTGACCCGCCATCACCGGCGCAGGAATGCCGGCGGCAAAGAACCGGACCGGGACGGCAAGAGCGAGCGCGAGGCGGGCCAGCGTCGCGGGCGACGGGCGGGACTGCGCCAGCTCGTACTGGCTCACTGCGGCAGCAGTCACCCCTACCTGGCGGGCCAGCTCCTTCTTGCGGATCCGTCGCCACCGGCGGGCGAGCGTCAGCGCGTGGGGCTGAAACGCTGCCGCTGCCAGCGCCGGTGCTTCTCCCCGTTCGCGGGTGGCCGTCACGCGAGCGCTGACAGCCGCACGCCGTCACCGCGCCGCTTCGGCCGGACCATGACCTCGAGCTCCGGGATCGGCGCCTCGCCGGGCAGCGCGGGACCTGGGATTGCAGGGCTGCCGCCCGTGGCCACCAGCACCGGGTTAGCCGGTTGGCCGATCCAGAGTTGCACCTCGAACCAGGGGGATCCCCCGTCGCGGTTGTCCCGCGGCAGTCCGAGGTAGGCGACCGCTTCGCCGGTGTCGAGGTCGCCCGCGTGCGCGACACGAACGTGGCGCCGGCGTGGAACCACACCGGTGAACGCCTCGGGGAACTGCTCGTCGTCGTCCAGTGCGAGTTGGCCGCCTCGACTGTTCTCGACGGCTCCGCCGAGCCGGGCTTCGCTGCCTTCCCAGCGGATCGACTCGACGCTCGCGCCGGTGCCGCCCTGGAGGGAGTAGAGCCGCACTATGTAGCCCGCGCAGAGGATCTCCAACGAGTTGTCCTCGATCCGGGCAGTGACGCCTGCCAGGCCGCCGAACTGCGCCGCTCCCAGGTTCGTCAGGTTGCGCCAGACCGTGGTACCGAAGCTCATAGCGTCGTCGCCCAGGTCTGGCTCGTGTCGGTCAGCTGCCCTCCGGTACACCTGCCGGATTAGGTCCGCGAGGGGAGTGAGCACGCCGTTCTTGCCGAGGGTTGCGACGGCTTCGCTCAGGTGATCCACGAACGGAAACATAGCAGGTACTTCAGTTGATGTTGTGAAAGTAAAGTCCGGGTCGCGAGTCGGGTGCTGCGGGACGCCACCCACGCCTGCTAGCCCAGCTGCGGCGCGGGCCTTCGCGGCCTTGTCCCTGATCGCAGCCCGACCGGCAGCGTGGGTGCGTATGATGCCTGCGGGTCGCCTGCCTCCTGTCGGAGGCTGCCGATAGGGTGCAACCCATGCTCAGGAAGACCCCGCGACACGCGACCTCGATACCGGTCGGCGAACACCGACGGATTACTGCAGGCCACGGACTTTCCGTCGGGTCGGGCGGCGGGCTCTGATGGCGCGGCCAGCTGGTCGCTACGCCGCGGTTTCCATGTTCTCCGGCTGCGGCGGTATGGACCTCGGCGCGGAGCAGACCAAGCGTGTGGGCGTCGTCTGGGCAAACGACATCGAGCCGTGGGCCGTCGAGACGTATCGGCGCAACCTGGGGCGGCACATCGTTGCCGAAGATATCGCGGAGCTCGACGTGCCAGACGTGCCCTGCGACATCCTGCTCGCCGGGCCGCCGTGCCAGGACTACTCCACCCTGTGGAACCACGACGGCCTGAAAACCGCGCGAGGCAACCTGTTCCGCCATGTCGCGCGGTTCCTGGACGGGCTGCGTCCGGCAGCCTTCGTGCTCGAGAACGTGCCGGGCCTCCTCTCCGCCAACCACGGGGCTGCGTGGACCCTCGTCCGGCACGCTCTGCGGTCGCCGTCGAGCTTCGTGAGCGGCCCGAGGAACGGGCCGGGTGTGCGGTACGACCTGTCGGCCCAGGTCATCGATATGGCAGACCTGGGCGTCCCGCAGCACCGCGAGCGCCTGATCGTCGTCGGGGTGCGCCGGGACCTGAAGGTTCGGCCGCCGATCATCCCGGAGCCCTACGCCGGGCGGCACGTGACAGTCGCCGACGCACTCGACACAAGTCCCATCCCGGACGACGCGCCGAACCACGAGCGCGGGCTCGACGGACCCGAGGTAGTCAAGCGGCTCGAGCTGATCCCGCCCGGGGCGAACTACGGCGTCATCCCCGAGGGGCACCCGTCTGCGGTCAAGGGGCTAATCAGCCACGTCTACCGGCGGCTGGACCCGGACAAGCCGGCCTACACCATGATCGCGGGCGGCGGCGGCGGCACGCACGGCTACCACCACGTCGAGCCGCGGCGGCTGAGCAACCGCGAGAAGGCGCGGCTGCAGGGCTTTCCCGACGACTTCGTCTTCGAGTACGGGACGGTGCGCAACCGGGCATCGGCGTACGCTCGCGTCCGCCGGCAGATCGGCAACGCTGTCCCGCCTCCGGCAGCGAAGGAGATCGTTGACGCGCTGACTCAGGTGCTGCTGTCAGCAGGCGTGCCGACCCGCAGGGCAGCCGAGCTGAACGCTCTACGCCGGCTGGCAGGACACACCACCCAACCTGAGCGCCAAGCCGAGAGGAAGGCAGCCGGCTAGTGACAGACCCCCGAGAAGTGTCGGACGAACTGCCCGCTGTCGCCGCCTTACGGTCGCTGTCGGTGTTTAGCGCCGACCAGGCCGGCGCTTACCGCGAACACTTCCAGCGCCTCGGCGAGGCGCTGGGCGCAGATGTCCCCACCCGCTTGGCTCAGTACGTCGCCACGTGGGCCGAGTCCGGGCAGGCTGGGGCCGTGGTGTTGACCGGCAACGCCGGCACGGGCAAGACCGCAGTGGCGGAGACGTACTCCCGCGCTGTCGGTGGCGACCTTCCCGAAGGCGACGACCTGTGCGAGGTTGCTTCGAGCCGCTGGGTAGTCAAGGACCTCTCGGGGCTTCCGGACGACGCGGCGCGGCGTTCGACGCTGCAGGCGGTCCTCACGGGCCTGGCGACAGGGTCCGGTCAGTATCTGGTGTGCGCGAACGAGGGCGTCCTGCGCGACGCGCTCGACACCCTCGACCACAAAGACCTCGCCACAGCCCTCGACCAGGCGCTGCGCAGCGGGGCGGCTGAGGTCGGCAAGCTGGTGGTGGTCAACGTCAACCGCCAGCGCCCGACCGCGCCTGGGCTGTGGGACGCCCTGCTCGACTTCCTCGTGCGGGAAGATCTGTGGTCCGGCTGCGCCGGCTGCCCGTTCGACCTCGGCAGCTGCCCCATGCGCAGCAACGCCGAAGCACTCCGGGACCCGCGGGTGCGCGAGCAGCTACGAACCCTGGTTCGTCTTGGCGCCGGCGAAGCGGTGCCGACGATCCGGGAGGTCCTGTCGGTGCTTGCCTGGGCCGTCGTCGGCGACCGGACGTGCAAGCACGTCAAGACAGCAACGCGGGACATGGAAAGGGCCGCCTTCACCGCCACCGACGGGTACTTCACCCGCGTCGTGGGCGGGGGCCTGACCCTCGATGCCATCGAGCGCTCGCCGCTGATGGCGGGGATGCGCACTGCCCAGCTGGGGCACGTCAGCGACCTGGAGATCGACGGCTGGCTGCGGGACACCACCGGAGCGCCCGACGTGGTTCGGCTGCTCGCCGGCGATCCTTCGCTGGTCGAGGACGGGCCCGACGGCAGCCTCGCCCTGGCTGGGAGCCGCTCGCCGCAGGACCGGGTGCGCACCAAGCAGGGGACCATGACGTTCCACCACCTGGGTGAGCTCGTCAGCACCAGCGAAGACCCGACGAAGGTAGACGACGGGTTGGACGCGCTCGTGTCCGGTGACCGGGACAGCAACGCGCCCGCTCAGGTGCTGTGGCGCCAGCGCCTCTATTTCGAGGCCAGCCAAGCGCTGGGCGGCGCCGACGTCGCGTCGAGGCGACTGCTGGGATACCGCTATGTTGCGGACCTCGTGCGCTTGGCGCAGAAGGCCGCCCGCAGTGAGGACGTCGTCATCGAAGTCTCGGAGGTGGTGCGTGGCCTGAACTTCCTCGTCACCGGGTTCTCCAGCCCTCACGAGGGGCTCGTCGTGCCGGACCCCGCGTGCCTGTTCGCCCGCGACCCCGGTTCTTTCCGACCAGCGAGGCCTTCGCTGGTGTACGGACTCGTCCCGCTGGAGCGGCTGTCTGTGCGGGTGCCCGACCGCGGGCTCGTGGAGCGGCTGCTGGATGTCGACCACGTCGACGTGGAGCTGGTCGTGGACAGCCGCGACGACCTGTCGCTGCGGATCCGCCCGAAGATGTACGAGGCCATCCGCGAGGCCGCCGACTTCCAGGGACCCGTCGGCCAGGGCGTCGCCGAGATGAACGACCTGCGCGGCTTCTACAGCCGGCTTGCCTCGGCGGAGGCCGCCGGCGACGCCATCCGCGTCGCCGATCCCGACTCCGACCCGCCGGCACTGGTGAAGGTCAACCTGCCGTACTTCACGACCTCTCGGAGGGCGTAGTGCTCCTCGACAACCGGAACCTCACCCCCGGCCGGGTCGCACAGGTGCTGTTCGGCTTGGACCCCGACCGCGACGAGCGGGCTCCGCAGCTGTGCGCGGAGACCCTGCTCACGCTTGCCCAGAACAGCTACCGCGCCCCGGCCAGCAGCGACGAGCTGCGCAGCCCCAAGCGGCAGCGGTTCGCCCTGCGAAGCTTGGCGCTCGCCACCAACTTCCTGGCAGGCCGGGAGGGGCGCGCGGGCGAGGACAACATGACGCCGAACCTGTACGGCAAGCTGCTCGCGTCGGGTTCCGATGTCCGCAACAGTGCCAATTTGGCGCTGGCCCAGAGCGCCCTGCAGGGGCTCGTCGACCCGGACACGCAGCGAGGCCAGCCGGGGGCGTGGCTGCTGCGGCCGTTCCACGAGTCGCTGCTGTGGTACGACGCGCGCAAGGCGCCGAGCCGACCTGACTGGACAGTGCGCAAGGTGTACATGCGCGGCAGCGGGATCACCCTCGCCCGCCTGCTGCTCGCGCCGACCGACCCGAAGGCGGCCGAGCAGGGAGCGCGTGCTGTCTCCGCCATCCGCGAGGCCCTGACGGGGCCGAGTCCGCTGGCCGACATCAGCCGCCGCCTGGAATCGGCACTGCAGACCGACGTGCCGTTCACCACCAAAACGCCGGACACCGAAGAGGACGAGAAGGCAGCTTGGGAGCGGGGCGAGGACGAGCTGCTGCAGCCGCTCGCGGCTAGCTTGTGTCGTCACGCCGAGGGGGTGATGTGCCAGGGCAGCGCCAGCGGGCCGGCCAAGCTCTGGCAGCTGCGCACCATTCTCGCGCTGGACCTGGCGGTACATGCCCTGAGGGTCGCCTGGGACGCCACATCGACACCCGAGGAAGACCGCTTCCTCCTGCTGAGCTTCGGCGGGGGGCCGCGGGCGCAGGACCGGGTCCGGCAGCGGTCGGAAGAGTCGTACCGGCGGGCCCGGATCCGGCTCAACGAGGCGACGATCTCCACGGTCGCCCGCATCATGCGCCAGCTGGTGGAGAGAAAGACCGTCGTGTGGGCCGACGAGTTCGAGAACCGGCGCAACAAGCTCGACGGAGAGAAGGGCCCCGACGGGCTGCTGCACCAGCTCACCAAGCTGACCGCCCGCAGCGCGGACGACGAGTACCTGCGGCTGGCGCGCACGTCGGTGGAGAGCGCGAACTACGGCCGGGCTGAGGACGGGTTCCGGGTTCTGCTGGAGTCGGTGGGGCTCGTTGCTGGGACCCGCTACCGCTACCTGACAGCTACGCCGGACTTGCTGGCTGCCCTCGTGGGCGCTCTGTCGAGCCGGATGCCGATGCCCAGCAACGAGTTCTTCGCAGCAGTGCGGCAGGAGTGGGGACTGGTGATCAACCAAGAGTCGGCAGCGTCGACGAGCCTGCGCGGCCAGGTCGACGGGGCCGGCCTCGAGCGCAACGCCCGCCGGGCCGAGAGGCTCATGAGCGAGGCGGGACTGGCGCTGAGCTTGTCCGACCGGACCACCGTTGTCGGCGAGCGCGCGCAGAGGCGGTCGATGTGAGTCAGCGGCTCGGCGGCGCACTGGCCGCACACATCAGAAACATGGGCGGAAGCTCCAAGTTCGTCCTAGTCGAGGGTGTCCCGACCAGCCTAGCTCTGGGCATGGCGGCGGCGTGGAGTGAGGGGCTCCCGCCGTTGGCCGTAGTGTCCGACTGCCCCCGCCGCTTCGGCGCCCACGCGCTGTCGGGCTCCGGGACGGGACTGCGCAACCGCTACCCGCAGGGCATCGTGCTGGTCCTGTGCGAAGGTCTGCAGGTCCCGGACCGCAGCGGCCTCAACTTGTTCGAGAACGTGTCGCCCGGCGTGCTCCTGGACTCCCCCGAAGGCTTGGTCACGATTGCCCGCCAAGAACCGGCCGCCAGCCTCGACGGCCCGGTGCGGGCGGTGCGAGAGGCTATCGCCCGGGTGGGCATCGCCCACAAGCCGAGCGCCGCGCAGGTAGCGGCATATTTCGACCTGGTCGCTGCCGGTGAAGACCCCCTGAAGAGCCTGCCCGCCCTGGGCGCCTTCGCCGACACCGCCACCGGCGAGAGGGTCGACGCCGACCGCATCGGCGACAACCTCGCCCTCGCCGCCCGCCGCACCAGCGACGACGTCCTGAGGCCCAGCGCCTACACGGAAATTCGCCGGCGCGCCGAGACGGTCCTCGGCCGACGGCCCAGGCTGCGCAACGAGCCGGCGGAGGCGAACGCCGTCGCGGCGGCCGTGATGACGATGCTGCAGTCCGGCAGCGAGCAGCTGCTCCAGGAGCTGGAGTTCGACGAGGCACGCGAGATCCTCGAACAGCGCACCAAGGACCTCGCCGACGTCGCGCTGCAGGCGCTGGCCGACTACCAGCGGCGGCACGAGGACGAGCGGGTTGCGCTGCTGCCCTGGCCTAGGTACCACTCGCGCGCAGAGGAACTGCGCCGCTCCGCTCAGCAGCGAGACGCCGCGCGGGACTTGCTCGACCTCGACGAAGCCCAAGCCCACGGCATCTTCGACAGGCCGACCAGGATCAAGCTCGAGAAGCTGCTGCGCGACAAGGCCATCAGCGGCAGCAACCCGTCCTGCCCCGAGAGCGCCCTGATTAAGGCGGTGCAGCAGCTCGGCGGTCCGCTGAAGCGCATCAGCCTCCTCAGCCCGAAGCCGTCGGCAGAAAACGCGAAGCCGAACCGCAGCGGCGCGGTGCGGTGCATCACCCTCGGTTGCGCGCGGCTGCGGCTGGGCGGGTTGATGCGCCGGCTCGAAAGCCGGGGTGTCGAAGTTGACGGCCTTCTCCTCCAGCCGGCCGACACCGACAAGACCGTCGAGGCTTCCTTCCACGACGCTGACCTCGCCTCGGGGGAACTCGCGCTGTTGCAGCTGCGGCTCCACGCCGCCGACGGCAGCACGGTCCAAGTCGACTGGCGGCCCGACCTCGACGACGCCGCACTGCTGCGCGCCGCGCTGCTATTCGCTGAGGAGACCGCCCTCACCCTGGTGGCGACCGACGAGCCGACCCTCTCGTCGTTTTGCAGCAACGAGGCACCGAGTCCGCAGCCCGTTTCGAATGAACTGAAGCCGCTCGCGCACGAGCTGCGCGAGCTCGCGCAGCTGTCGCTGCAGGAAGGGCTCAGCCCTCAGCCCCTGCGCAGGTGGGCTACCAGCTGGGCTGCCGCCGGCAACGACAAGGCACCCGGCGCGGAGGCCGAGGTGGCAGAGGCACTCTCGCTGGCGGGGGCGGTCGAGGGCCCGGCCCACTGCGTGGCTCTCACCGGCTTCGCGCCACTGAAGGCCGAGTGGCTCGCCCAGTACCTCGACGCGCTGTGGTCCCTGCTCGACGCGGCTGACGCAAGCGACGACAAGCCTGTCGCCGCGACGGCCGCTGGAATCGCCCGCACGACAGCCTCGCACCACCCCGCCCACGTTCGCGCGCGCCTGCGGGACAAAGCCATGCTGCCCACCAGCGAAGGGCGGCTCTGGAGCCTCTACGGCGGGGCCAACACCCGCGACGAAAGCGGCTACGCTGGCGCGGCGTTGACCTCGGTCGTGGTCCGGCTGCTTTCGCTGCAGCCTGAGGCAGCCGGGCACCTGCGCTGCCTGGCCTACGGGCCCGGCGCCGCCGACCTGCTCGTCTCGCAGGCAGTCAAGCTGATCGGCCGCAAGACCGGCCGCGGCACCGTCGCTAAGGTCGAGGTGTTCTGCGTCGGGGAGGAGCCGACCGACAGGCCGCACTGGCAGACCCTCGCACGTGCGGACGAAGAGCTGCGCGACAGCCGCGACGTGCTGGAGCTGCGCTACCTCGACAGCCTCGCCCGGGCCCGCGAGGTCCTGCAGCAGCCGGGTTCGCCGAACCCGGCAGTGCACCTCGCGCTGGTGACCGGAATCAGCGACGGCGGGAACCGGCTGCAGATCGAGTTCCCCGAAGTGCCCGCACCGCGGGAGGACTCTGAAGTCCTCTTCGCTCCCCGGACCTCGCAGCGGCCTGGGAAGGAGCGGCGCATGCTGCTGATGCCGCCCGCTACGACGCGTGCCGGCATCACGTGGTTGAAGCTGCAGGCGGCTGTGGACGAATCCTGGCCGGAGGAAGGCGAGAAGATCCCGGTGCCGGAGGTCCGCACCGGGGCCATGGACATCGCCGAGCAGCTTCGGGAGGTCCACGACCTCGCGCTCTGGGTAGCCACCCTCGACCGCTACGCCACCCGCGACAGCCTCGAGCAGGCCCTCGGCGCCCACCGCATCGCCATCCTGCACCAGGAGCGCCGACTCGGTGGCGACAGCCCGCTGTCGCTGGTGCTAAGTCAGAAGTCGGGTGGCCCGGCAGACCGCGCCATCGGCCGCAGCCTGCGTGCAGCCAACATCGTCGCCGACCGGGACGTCGCCTTCAACGTAGGAACTGACCTCCGCAAGGTTGCGAGCCAGGGCTACGGCATCCTGGCCCTCGAGGCCGCCACCAGCGGCACGGGCATCAATGAACTGGTCGGCCACGTCGTGGCATTCTCGCTGCTTGCCCGCACGACCACCCCTTGGCCTCTGCCGCCGGGGTGCCGCGTCCTGCTCGTCAGCCTCGACGAATACCGGCACTGGTTCCCCAGCCGCCGCGCGGACCTCCTCGCAATCGCACTCGACCCCTCCGAGGAAGGGGTCCATGTCGCGGCCATCGAGGTGAAGGCCAGGCGCAGCGACGAAACCGACGCCGCTGCCGGTGCTCTCGACCAGCTCAACCAGACGCTCGCGGCCACTAGGTGGGCCGCCTACCCCGAGCCCGGGTCCATCCACAGCCGCCTGTGGCTTAACCGCATCGCGGAGGCCGCCTACTCGGTGGCACGGGAGTCGCGCTTCAAGCTCGACGCCGAAGAACTGGCGGCGCTTGAGGCGTTCCGAACCGGCACGGGGACCCTGGAGTGGGCGGGCGTCGGCCTGGTTTTCGGCCCCAACGTCGAAGAGTTCGACAGGTACTACCCGAGGGAGGTGGCCAGCGACATCGTCCCGGTGGTGCTGCACAGCATCAAACTCACCGAAAACCTGCTGCTCGAAGCCGCGCAGGTGCGCATCACGGACCTGAGGACCGTCGAAGCCGAGCGCCCGCCTCTCAAGGGCGGACGGACGCGGCGCAGGCCCGAGGCCAAGCCCGCAGAACAGGCGCAGCCGCCGGCCGACACAACCAGAGACGCTGACGTCCCCGGGCCTGCCCGGCCCGCGCCAAGCGAGACGGCCGCGCCGCCGAACCCTCAAAGTACTGAGCCGCAGCAGGCCCGCACCTCCGAGCCGAGCGCGACCGAGGAGCCGCGCAGGCCCACGCAGCCGACTACGTCCGCCACGGAACCGGTCCCGTTCCGCGCCCCGGTCCTGGGCTGGGACGCCACCACGGGCGAGGAGGTGCGCTGGCACCCGGCCGGCCCCGAGCAGGGAGTGCTCCAGAACGGCCACGTGGAGGTGTGGGGCAGCTCGGGTATGGGCAAGACGCAGTTCACAATGAGCCTACTCGCGCAGCTCGCCCACCACAGCGGGAGTAAGTTCGGCATCGCCGACTTCAAGAACGACTACAGCGACGAGACCGGCTTCCCCCACCTGGCCGGCGCGAAGTTCCTCGACCTGTGGAACGACGGCGCGCCGTACAACCCCCTCGCCTTGGGCGAGTTCAGTGAGCGCGCGGTCAACACCGCCGTCATCGAACTGCGCGATACCGTCGAAGTCGCCACTAAGTCGTTCACCAGAATGGGCGTGAGGCAGCGGGCGAAGCTGGAGAAGGCGCTGCGCAGTGCCTACGCCGTCGGGCGGGCAGAAGGACGGTGGCCGACGCTCCGGCTCCTCGACGACGAACTCGACGCTGACCTGTCCGGAGTGATCGGCGACCTGACCCACAACGAACTGTTCCGCGACGGGCCTCCGCTCGGGGAAGTCATCGACCACAACGTCGTCTTCGGGCTGAGCCGGATCCCCGGCAACGGCCAAACTACCGTCCTAGCCGCCGGGTTCATCCTGTCAGCCCTGTTGCTGCGAGTGCAGTCCCTGCCGCCCGTACCGAACTCCGTCCGGTACGTCACCGTAGTCGACGAGGCCCACCGAGTCGCGGCCTTCAAGGCCATCGATACCATGATCCGCGAAGGCCGCTCGAAGGGCCTTGGCGTCGTGCTCGCCACTCAGCAGCCGGGGGACCTGCCCGACGTCGTCGCCACCAACGCCCAGACCAAGGTGTGCTTCCGCCTTCCGGACGCCACGGTCGCAGCCGCAGCCGCCCGAAAGCTCAACCCGAACGACTCGCGCCTGGCCGAGCAGATTCGGACCCTGGGCAAGGGAGAAGCCCTGGTCAGTTTCGGCGGGACCAAGCCCCGGCTGCTGCGCATGGCCCAGGCATACCGCGACCGCCGCGAACTCGGACTTCCCGGCGAGGAGGCCGCAACCGGGCAATGAAGAAGCACCAAGGGCGCCCTGCCACCGCGAACCGGACGCCCCGGAACGACACGGCCGCGCACTCCTGGGCAAGCAGCCCAGGGGTGCGCGGCCGTATGCAGCGGCAGCGGACTCGCGACACCCAGCCCGAGATTGCGATACGACGCCTGCTGCACGCCACCGGACTGCGCTACCGAGTCGACGTCGCACCCACACGATCGCTCCGTCGTCGCGCTGACATCGTCTTCGGCCCAGCCCGAGTCGCCGTCTTCGTCGATGGATGCTTCTGGCACGGGTGCCCACAGCACGGAAGCAGGAAGACCAAGTCCAACACCGACTACTGGTCGGAAAAAGTCGCACGGAACCAGGCCCGAGACATCGCCACCGACGGTCTCCTAACTAACGACGGCTGGCTTGTCATCCGCGTGTGGGAGCACGAGGACCCTCGGGAAGCCGCCGAGCGGATCGCCAGCAGCGTGCACAAGCGGCGACGGTCGGGCAGCCGCCAGTCTTAGCCCGGTCTCCTCGCGGACGTAGGTGAGCCGATACGGCACCGCTTCGAGCACCGCCCAAGCGGGACAGGACGGGACTGTCACACAGCGACGCCGCCGCAGGGCAGTGATAGGAAGAGCTTTGGCTCCGCCATGGCCAACACCGCGAACTTGCCGTCGTCAGGGCGCCGGCGGCCCGCTCTATACGTACGGAGCACGCGCAACACACGCTGTATCGGCCGTGATCAGCTGCTGACCATAGCAGCTATCAGTGCCCCGCCGACCAGATAGGGGCCGAAGGCGATGGTGTGCACGCGGCGCAGCGCCAGGCGCGCCAGTGCTTCGGGAGCGGCGAGCAGGAAGGGCAGCAGGCCGCCGAGGAACACCGCCGGCCAGCCGGCAGCGCCTAATGCCGCGCCGAGCAGCGCGGCCAGCCGCACGTCACCCAGACCCATCCCGCTGCCCGCCACAATGACCAAAGTCAGGTACAGGCCGCCGAGCGCCGCCGCGGCGAGCACGGCGGTGACCAACGTGTGGGCCTGGCCCGTGGTCGCTGCCTGGCTGGCCAGTACGACCCCGACGGCTATGGCGGCGGCGCTGATCGCGGGGGTGGGCAGCCTGCGGACCGCGACGTCGACGGCGGCTAGCAGCACGCCGGTGTGCATCACTACCAGCCATACCGCCAGCAGAGGCAGGCCGCCGGGGACGTCGCGCAGCATCCAGGCCAGGCCGGCGGAGGCAACAGCCAGCCCGATGCCACACAACTCCGAGACGGCCACCAGCATGAGCGCGCTCCTGACGGGCCCGCAGAGGGGTGCCGAGGTGCCGCTTACGCCCGCCCGGGACGGTGGTAGGTCCATGCTGGCCTGCGGCTTGGCCACCAGCCAGATGTACGCGTGTGGCAGCACCAAACCGGCGAGGGCGCCGCCGGAGAGCGCCAGCCCCAGCACCGTGGGATTCATCGGCCGTTGCCATTGTGGGGCGAGATGGGCCTACGCCGCTCCCGCGTCCGCACCGGTTGGTTGGGCATAGCCGTCGCGATAGGTGTCCGACCAGCGGCGCATCTCGCGCATGAACGACGAGAGCAGCGGCAGCAGGTGCGTGCCGGCGGCAGTCAAGGAGTAGGTGCCGGCACCCGCGTCGTCGGCATGGTGCACCAGGCCGCCGTCGCGTAGGCGGCGCAGGGCATCGTTGAGCGACTTGGAGCTCGGTGCCGGTTGGATCTCGCGCAGCAGCTCCGAGAATCGCATCGGCCGTTGACCGAGTGCCGTGAGGATCTCCAGGGTCCACCGCTGGGCACACAGCCTGATTGCTTCGTGCACAACGTGAAGGTCGTCGTCCATCCGCCTCCCCTCCCCGTCAAGGTCGGCCAGAGGACGAGTCTAGGGGATCGACTGCTCTACGTGAACATTGAATTCACGTTGAGTCAGGTGGAGATCATCGAGGCATCGGGTCACGTCGCTGAAAAGCTGGTGCGCCGGCAAGGTGGCGGCAGCCTTCCGCAAGCGCATTCAGGGCGTCCGCCAGAGCGTTCCCCATAGTGGACAGGCGATAGGCGCCCGTGGTGGCGACCACGTCCCAACTGCCGTGCGGTTCACGCCGCAGAAGTCCGGTCGCCGCGAGCCAGCACAGGTCGGCCCGTAGCGCCTCGCGGGAGGCTTCGTCCACGCCACCGAGGTCACCGACAGTGGCAGCAATGCAGTCACGCAACGTCACGAGAGTCGCGATGGCTGCGGGCCGACTGGCGAGCTCCGCAGCGAGGTCGGCGGGCTGAGGACCCTCGGCGGTGCGGCTCATAATGCGCGCTCCCTTGAGATTTTTGAGGATTCTAAGGCCTTCGATCCCTGCGGGCATAGTGTCGCGAACCCGACACCGACCGATCGTATTGCACCGAAAGACTCGCATTCTCGATAACCCCGAGGTGAGTACCTGACGGTAATCACCGGCAGGTAAGCACGTTGCGGTAACCGTGGGGGCCGGGTGTAGAGGTGGGTTCAGGCATCCGTGCGTGCAACTTCCACGACAGCGGGGCGGGCCCGCGTCGCTGTCGCCAGGAACCATCAGGAGGCAGGGCGGCAGATGACGAGCCGTAACAGACAGCGAACTTCCACCGTTCGATCGCGAGGCCGCCGCTCTCGCGTGGCGGGCTCGGCGATCGGCCTGTGCCTGGCCGTCGGCACCGGAGCGTGCGACGCCGGGAACACTGGGCAAGAAACCTCTCCCACCACCTCCGTCACTGTTCCCGCGCCTAGCCAGGATCCGCGCGGCGCCGCCCAAGGCGCAGCGCTGGATGCGTACCGCGGCATGTGGGCCGCGTACGCGAAGGCCGGCCTCACCGCCAACCCCGACGAGCCTGACCTCAGCAGGTTCGCCGGCCACGGCGCGCTGAAGACGTTGCGCAACGGCCTGGTCAGCTACCGGAGCAAAAATCAGGTACTCAAGGGCAAATACCTCCTGAACCCACAGGTGGCCGAGGTCGCGCTTACCGCCTCGCCCGCGACGGTGACGGTCACTGACTGCATCGACGACAGCGCCTTCCTGGTCTACAACCTGGCGGGTGAGCCGATCAACGACGTGCCCGGGGGCCGGCGGAGTGCGCGGGCCACGGTCACGAACCTCGCGGCCGGCGGCTGGAAGGTCACCAGCTTCGGCGTCCAGGACGTGGGGTCGTGCTGATGCGTCGCGCCGTCCAGTCCTTGATCGCCGCGGGCGCGGCAGCGGTCGTGCTGGCATCCGGAAGCCCGGCACATGCCGACGGCGGCATCGGCGGGGTCAGCTGCACGCAGAACCCGTCGGCTCCCGAATGCGAAATCAACGCCGGCACCCCCGGTGGCCCTGGCGGCTCCAGCGGCGGCAGCCAGGGCGGCGGCCGTTCCGGTGACGGCTCGGGTGGCGGCGGCGAGGACGGCTGCTACTGGGCGCCGGTCGATCTGGGTCTTCCGCCCCCGCCGGGCAAGGGCCCAGAGGGGGGTTGGTATTCGCGGACTTGCGTAGCCAGCGGGCTCGGGTCGCAGGACGTGCCGGTGTGGCTGGACCAGGCGCCGACGGTGAACCTGGCGGCGCTGGCGCAGGCGGCGCGTTCTCGGCTGCGCCTGCCCTCGCCGCAGATTCACACGAATCCCACCACCGCGCCGTTCGTGCTGGTGCAGGTGCCGGTCTGGCTGTGGGTGGACCCGGCCACGTGGGGTGCCCGTTCGGCGACCGCGTCGGTGCCAGGGGTGTCGGTCACCGCCACCGCGACGCCAACGCAGGTGGTGTGGTCCTTCGGCGACGGCAGCGAGGATCTAACGTGCACTGGTCCGGGCAAGCCGTGGGAGTCGGGAACCGACCCGCGGGCGTCCTCGCCGTGTGGGCACACCTATACCTCCTCGTCCGCTGCCGCGGCGGGGGCGGCGTTCCGGCTGCGGGCGACGGTGACGTGGTCGGTCACCTGGTCTGGCGCCGGTAGTGGGGGCACTCTCGCCCCGCTCACGACGACTTCGACGGTGTCCGTGCGGGTGGCGGAGTCCCAGGCGATCGTCGGAGGTACCCGGTGAGCGTCACCACGGACCGTCCCCGCGCGGGGAGCAGCGCCGCTGCGGATCTGCCGCCGGTGTCCGCCGGTACGCGGCGGGTGGGGCGGCGCAGCGGCCGGCGTGTGGTCGCCGGGCTGCTGCTGGTCCTGGCGACGGTGGTGACGTTTTGGCAGGTGGACCTGCGCCGGCACGCCGACGAGCAGTTCCTCGCCGTCGCGCGGGACGTACCGGCGGGTCAGGTCATCACCGACGCCGATGTGCGGGTGGTGCGAGTGGCGAACCCGTCCGGCCTGGACCTGGTCCCGGCCGAGCGGCGCGGCGGGATCGTCGGCCGTTCGGCGGCGGTGCCGCTGGCGGCAGGGAGCCTGCTGGTGTCGGCACAGGTCGGGCCGGCGGCGTGGCCCGCGCCGGGGCAGGCGGTGATCGCGGTGCCGGTCAAGCCGGGCCGGGCCCCGACGAGCCTGACCGCTGGGTCGCGGGTGGTGGTGCTGGTCGCCCCGCCGACCGGAGGCGGGCAGCAGGCGCCGCAGCAGAACAACGGTGTACGCCGGGCGGTGGCCACGGTCGTGTCCGTGGCGGCGGGCGCCGACCAGGTGGGCACGCAGTTGGTGACGGTGCTGCTCGCTGCGGATGCGGCGGAAGCGGTCGCGGCGGCCCCGGGGGACGTGTCGCTGGTGCAGCTCGGCCCGTCCCAGTGAGACGTGAGGAGGCGCGGGAGATGTTGGTGGTGGTGGCGTCGGTGTCCGGCGCGCCGGGCGCGTCGACGGCCGCGTTGGGGATGGCGGCGTTGTGGCCGGACCGTCCGGCGTTGCTGGTGGAGGCCGACCCCGGTGGCGGGGTGGTCGCGGCGCGGTTCGGGCTGGCGCAGGAGCCGGGACTGGCGTCCCTGGCGGCGGCGGCCCGGCACGGCGGGCACACCGGCGGGGCGGCACCGTACGTGCAGCAGGTGCCGCTGGGTTTGCACGTCCTCGTCGGGCCGGGGGCGGCCGAGACCGCCGCGGGGGCGGTGTCGGTCCTCGCCGGCCAGGCCGAGGCGGTCGCGCGGTTGGCGTCGGTAGTGGTCGCCGACGCGGGTCGCCTCTACGCCAACAGCCCGGCATGGGGTCTGTTGCGCTCCGCTGACGCGGTCGTGCTGGTCACCTCGGGGTCGACGGAGTACCTGGATCACCTGGACACCCGCTTGCCGGCGCTGCGTGCCGCGGCGCGGCCGGGTGGTGTCGGGCTGGCGGTCTGCGGCAGGTCCGCCTACACCCCGGCGGAGATCAGTGGGCGCCTCGGTGTCCCGGTGTGGGCGCAGATGCCCGCCGACCGGTGGGGCGCGGGTGTCCTCGCCGGGCGGATGACGGGGCGGGCGTGGACACGTACCCGCCTCGCCCAAGCTTTGCGCGCTCTCGCCGCGTCCGTCTCGGCCGGCGGGCAGCCCGCCGGTGCGGCGCTGGAGGTCGTGCGGTGACCGCCCCGACGCTGAACGGCGGCACGACCGCGGCGCCGCCGGAGGTGGTGGCGCGGCTGCGGGCCCGGGTCAGTGACCGCCTGGCCGCGCACGGCGCGCAGCTTCCCGACGGCGAGCGGCACGCGGTGATCGCGGGATACATCGCGGAGGAACTCGTCGTCCACGCACGCGAGGACATCTCCGCCGGCCGGGTCCCGCTCACTCCGCAGGCCGAGGCGGCCCTGGCGCGGGCGTTGCGGGACAGCTTCACCGGCCTGGGCGGCTTGCAGAGGTTGATTGACGACCCGCGGGTGGAGGACATCTTCGCCAACGGCTGCGACAACGTGTGGATCCGCACCACCGACGGGCAGGTGCAGCGAGTGCCGCCGGTCGCCGCCTCCGACGACGACTTGGTCGACCTCGTGCGGGTCGCGGCGGCGCGCAGCGGGCAGGAGGAGCGCCGCTTCGACCGCGGTTCGCCCGGCCTGTCGCTGCGGCTGCCCGGCGGGCAACGCCTGTTCGCCGTGATGGCGGTGGCGAAACGGCCCTCGCTGTCGATCCGCCGCAACACCCTGCACCGGGTGACCCTGGACGACCTGCTGCACCGCGGGGAGATCACGGTGGGGTTGCGGGAACTCATCCGGGCGCTGGTGCGGGCGCGCAAGAACATCGTGATCTGCGGAGGCGTTGGCGTCGGCAAGACCACCATGCTGCGCGCCGCCGCCAGCGCGATCAGCCCGCACGAGCGGATCGTCACCGTCGAGGACGCCTACGAACTCGGCCTCGACGAGGACACCGACGCGCACCCGAACACCACCGCCCTGCAGCAGCGGGAACCGAACCTCGAAGGCGTCGGTGGCATCGACATGTCCACGATGGTGCGCTGGGGCCTGCGGATGCGCCCGGACCGGGTCATCGTCGGCGAGACCCGCGGCGCTGAGGCCGTACCCATGCTCCTGGCCATGTCGCAGGGCAACGACGGCAGCATGTGCACCCTGCACGCCTCCTCCAGTAAGCAGGCGCTGACCCGGCTGGCCATGTACGTCATGCAGGCGCCGGAGAAGCTGACCTTCGACGCGGCGAATGTGCTCATCGGCCAGGCCGTCGACTTCGTCGTGCACCTGGACGTCGCCACCGACGGCACCCGGGTGGTGTCCTCCATCCGTCAGGTCCTGGAGACCGACGGCACCCAGGTCCCCTCCAACGAGATCTACCGCCCCGGCCCCGACCGGCGCGCCGTCCCCGCCGCGCCGATCCGCGCCGACACCCTCGACGAGCTCACCGCCGCCGGCCTCAACCCGAACCTCCTCGTCCGGGACCGGTGGTGAGCATGGATCTGCTGCCGATCCTGCTCGGCCTGGGCTGCGCCGCCGGCCTGATCCTCGTCGCCGACGGGCTACGCCGCCGCCCACCCGGCACCCCGACCACCCGGACACGGCAACGGTGGACGTCGGCCGACCGCACCCGGCTCCTCGCGGCCATCGTCGCCGGATTCGCCGCCGCGGCGGCGACCCGTTGGCCGGTCGCGGCGCTGCTGACCACCGCCGCGGTGTGGGCGCTGCCCCGCGTCCTCGGCCCCGACCGGGAACACACCCGCGCGATCGCCCGGATCGAGGCGATCGCCACCTGGGCCGAGCTGCTGCGCGACACCCTGTCCTCGGCCGCCGGCCTGGAGCAAGCCATCACCGCCACCGCCCCTGTCACCCCCCAGCCCATCCGCCCCCAGGTGCAGGCCCTCGCGGGGGCGGTACGCGGCGGAGCACGGCTGCCCGACGCGCTGCGCGCGTTCGCCGCCGACCTTGCCGACCCCACCGCCGACCTCGTCGTGCGCGCCCTGACGCAGGCCGCCGGCTACCACGGCGGGCAACTGTCCCAGTGCCTGACCAGCCTCGCCGCCACCGCCCGCGAGCTCGCCGGCATCCGGATGCGAGTGGCCACCAAACGGGCCGCGACCCGCACCGCCGCCCGGGTCATCACCGGCACGTCGGTCGCGATGGTCGCCGGGCTGATCCTGCTCAACCGCGGGTTCCTCGCCCCCTACCGCAGCGTCACCGGACAGCTCGTGCTCCTCGTCGTCGGCGCGGTGTTCGCCGGCGGGTTCTGGTGGCTGGCCCGCGCCTCCCGCGTCCCGCAGCCACCACGGGTGCTATCGGCCGACCAGCCCGGGCAGGTGGCGTGATGGCCGCCTTCGTGGTGGCGTGCGGCGTCATCGCCGGGCTCGGTCTGGTCCTGGCCGGCACCGGCCTTCATCCCGCCCGGCCCAGCCTCGCCCAGGCCCTCGACGCCCTGCGCCGCACCCCGGCTGCCCCGGAAGAACCAGTGGGGGCCAGGACCCGGCTGCTCGCCGCGCCCCTGCGCGCCCTTGGCCTGCCCCGGCAGCGGATGCGCGCAGACCTCGCCGTACTCGGACGGCCGACCGCCACCCACCTGGCCGACCAGGCCCTCGCGGTCCTCGCCGGCCTCCTGCTGCCCCCGGTCGCGATGGCCGTCCTCGCCTCCGGCGGGGTCAGCTTCGCCGCCGGCATGCCGCTGTGGGCGTCGCTTGCCGGCGCGGCCGGCGGCTGGTGGCTGGCCGAGACCACCGCGCACGCCGAGGCGCAGCGGCGCCGCGACGAGCTGCGCTACGCCCTGTCCGCCGTGCTCGACCTCGTCGTCATCTCCCTCGCCGGCGGCGCCGGACTCGAACAAGCCCTCGACGACGCCTGCGCCGACACCCACGGCTGGGCCGCCGGACGCCTGAACCGTGCCGTGGCCACCGCCCGGCTGCTGCGCATCCCGCCCTGGCAGGCCCTCGGCCAGCTCGGCGAGGACACCGGCGTCGTCGAACTGCAGGAACTCGCCGCGACGATGAGCCTCGCCGGCACCGAAGGCGCCCGCATCCGCGACTCCCTCACCATCCGCGCCGCCACCCTGCGCGCCCACCAGGCCGCCGCCCTGGAGGCCAGAGCCAACTCCGCCACCGAACGCATGTCCATGCCGGTCATGCTCCTGGCCGCCGCCTACATGCTGTTCCTCCTCTACCCGGCTGTCACCGCCGTCGACAGCTTCTGACCCCGACACACCAGAAGGAGAAACGCCGTGCACCCCAGCAAGCTGATGGCCCTGCTGACCCTGGCACACCTCACTCTCACCGACCGGGCCCGCCGGCTGCGCGACTCCGGCGACCGGGGCAGCGAGACCACCGAGAAGGTCATGTGGATCGCCCTGCTCGTCACCCTCGTCCTGGCCGTCTACGCCATCTTCCAAGGCAAGATCATCACCAAGATCACCGGAATCAACCTCTAGCCATGCACCGCACGCGACGAGGCAGGCGACGCCGGCTCGGTGGTGACCGCGGGTCGGTCACCACCGAGGTGGTCCTCTACGCGCCCCTGCTGTTCCTGCTTGTCCTCGTCGGCGTGCAGTTCGCCCTGTGGGCCCTGGCCCAACTCGGCGTCCAGCACGCCGCGAACCACGCCCTGCAGACCACCAGGGTGTCCGGCGGCACCGCCGCCGCCGGCCGCGCCGACGCCGCAACCGTCCTCGACCAGGTCGCCGGGCAGGTCGTCGTCGACCCGCGCGTGTCGGTCACCCGCACCGCCGACACCGCCACGGTGGCCGTGGCCGGCCGGGTGCCCGCCGTCGTGCCGTTCCTGCGCCTGCAGGTCAGCACCCAGGCCAGCGCCCCGGTCGAGCGTTTCCGCCCCTCGACCCTGTCGCTGGCCCCCTCGCCGCCTGGAGTGGGAGGAGACTCGACGTGACCCGCGAGCAGCGCCGCAGCCGACATCCACGCCGCCGGGTGCCTCGGCTGCGGGGAGACCGGGGTTCGGTCAGCGTCGAGATGGCGCTGAGCTACATACCGCTGATGGTCCTGGCCGCCCTCGCGGTGGTGGCGTGCCTGCGCCTGGCCTCGGCCGCCATCGACGTCAACTCCGCTGCCGCCGCGGCGGCCCGCCAGGCGTCCCTCGCCCGCACCCCCGGCGAGGCCCGCGCCGCAGGCGCCGATGGCGCCTCCGCCACCCTGGCCGGGCGGGCGTTCACCTGCCAGCCGTCCACCGTCACCGTCGACCCCGGCGCGTTCGTCCCCGGCGGGCAGGTCAGCGCCACCGTGGCGTGCACCGTCCGCCTCGAAGACCTCTACGGCCTCGGCCTGCCCGGCACGATCACCATCCGCGGCACCTCACACCAGCCCCTCGACACCTACCGCGGGACGACGGCGCCATGAACCGGCTGCGTACCCGCCTGCGGCAGGCCCGCCATGACGACCGAGGCCAGATCACCCCGTGGACGATCTTCGGCGTCGTCCTCGTCCTCGTCCTCGCCGGCCTGGTCCTCGACCTGGGACTGGGCATGTCGGACAAGGTGCGGCTGCTCGACGTCGCGCAGGGCGCCGCCCGGGCCGGCGCCCGCGAGATCGACCTCGCCACCTACAGGGCCACCGGCACTGTCCAGCTCCAGCCCGCCCAGGCTGCCGCAGCCGCGCGGAGCTTCGCCCAACAGGCCGGTGTCGACGGGCAGGTCACCGCGTCCGCCACCCCCACCGCCGTCACCGTCACCATCAGCGGCACCCGGCCCACGCAGCTGCTGCACCTCGTCGGGATCAGCGCCCTGCCGGTGTCCGCGACCGCGACCGCCAGCCCTCTGACCGGCGTCACCGCACCGAACTGACCAGGACCGCCACGCCACGACCGGGAGCCCCAGTGTTCGCATTCCTCGCCGCCACCGCCCGCCGGCTGGCCGGGCTCGGGATCCTGGTGCTGCTCACCGCCGGCGTGCCGTACGCGCTCATCCGATACGTCGGCTGGCCGCTACCCCGCGAGGTCCCCACCTGGCAGGACGTCGGCACCGCCCTCACCTCACCGCTCACCGACGCCATGCTCGGCAACGCCGTCGTGTGCCTGCTCTGGGCGGTGTGGGCGGCGTTCATCTGGTCGCTGATCGCCGAGGTCGCCGAAACCGTCACGGGCATCCGCCTGCCGCAACCCCGAGCGATCGCCCCGGCCCGCGGGCTCGCCGCCATCCTGGTGGCCGCCATCAGCGGCGGCGTCCTCGCCACCGCCGCCCAGGCCGCACCGACCCTCACCCAGCCAGCCCAGGCGACAACCGCCCACACCAGCGCCACCGCTTCGGCTACCTCCGTGCCCAGCAGCACCGTGCGGCTGGTGAGCACGGAGGGGCACCACACGCCGACCTGGCAGACAGCCGCGTCGACGTCCGTCCTGCCGGACATGGGGGATCCGGTGCCGGCGCGGCTGGTAGCGGGCCACGTGACGCTCGTGTCGTCCGGGCAGACCTACACGTGCGAGGTGCGGCGCGGGGACACCCTGTCGAAGATCGCCCAGCAGTGGCTCGGCGACGCCAACCGGTGGCCGGAGATCTTCGCCCTCAACCGGGGCACCCACTTCCGCGACGTCGGCGGCACCCTCACCAACCCGAACCTGATCTACCCCGGCTGGACCCTCGAACTGCCCGACGACGCCACACCACCAGCCGGCACACCCCGGACCCCGCCACCCGCCGACCCCCCGGCGGCAGGCCCCGAACAGCCGACACCCGGCACCGCCGCGCCCCCGCCGACACCACCGAGCCAACCCACCCAGCCGCCACCCGACGCGCCGTCCGCGACCCCGTCGACAGGCCCCACCACCCCGGCACCGCACGACGGGGACGACGGCGTAGTCCACGTCCCCTCGCCGCCGGTCTCCACCGCGCCCGCTGAGCAGCCGTCGGCCTCCGGAGCCTCGACGACGCCCAGCCCCTCGGTCGACGGGCAGCAGACACCCGGGCCGCGAACGGAGGCGTCACCCGGTGTCTCACTCGGCACCGGCAGCTGGCTCGACGCCGGGCTCGTCGCCGCGATCCTCGCGGCCGTCGCCCTCGTCTGGGCCCACCGCCGCCGCCGCTACACCCGCCGGCCCGTGTCGGCCGACCTGCGCCTGGACGACCCCAACGTGGCGCCCATGCCGCCCGTGGTGAACCAGATCCGCCGCCGCCTGCGCCACGCCACCACGACCCCCACCGACCCGGTTAACCACGAGGGCCCGGACGACGACCTCGGCCTGTTCACCGACCCGGCCGACACCGAAGCCGATGACGGCACCTCCGTGCCGGACAGCCCTGACACCTCCGGTCAGTACGCCGACCTGCTCGACGACGACCGTCCGGAGATCGCCGGGCGGCACGACCAGAACAACGCCCTCGACGACGCCGGTCTCGACGACGAGGACGATCGCGAAAAGCCGGCGCCTGCCGCGGACCCGAGCGCAGGAGACGACGCTGCGCTCCGCCCAGTGGTGCCGTCGATGGCGCACCCGCTCGTCGCGGTCTGGCCGCCCGCCGGCCTGGGGCTCACCGGTCCCGGCGCGGAGGCCGCCGCCCGCGGGTTCATGGCCGCCGCCCTGGCCGCCGGAGGCCTCGACGCACCAGAAGACCGCACCTGGCTGGTCATGCCGTCGGCGACCGCGGCGACGCTGCTCGGCGCCGGTGCCGTCGCGCTGCCCCGCACCCCGCGGCTGACCGTCACCGGTGGCCTGGACGAGGCACTCGACCTGCTCGAGGCCCAAACCCTGCACCGCAGCCGCATCGCCTACGCCCACGAGGTCGACACCGCCGCCGAGGCCCGCGCGGCGGACCCGACCGGGGAGCCGATGCCGCCAGTCCTGCTGCTGGCCGACGCCGACACCCGCCACCAGCGCACCCGCATCGCCGCGCTCCTCGCCCAGGGCCAGCGCCTGGACATCCACGGCGTGCTGCTGGGCGCATGGCCCGACGGCGACACCGTCGTCGTCGCCGCAGACGGCAACACCAGCCGCGCCCAGGGGGAAGGCTCCCGCCACGGTGGCCACCCGGCCGACATCGGCCGACTGGCCGTCCTCACCCCCTCCGAGACCAGCGACCTGCTCGTCACCCTCGCCGAGTCCCACACCGGCCAGCCGCAGGCTCCCGCCCCGGCCGAACCCGTCACCACCGCCCGGGCCACGACCGCCGCACCCGATGCGCAACCTTCTCCCGACACCGAGCCGGCGCCACCCGGCGTCCCCTTCCGCGAGGGTGACCACCTGCCGTCATCCGGCCCCGAGCCCGTGCCCGCCGCCCCGACAACAACACCAGGCAGCGCCGACAGCCAGACCACCCCGGGCACCCAGGCAGCGGCGACAACTCCGCCCGCCGACGCCCACGCCCGCGGCACGGAGACTCCCCGCGACGGTGCGCCCCCGCCCGCAGTGGAGGAACCAGACACCGACGGCGCGGCCGAGAACAGCCAGGAGACCAGCCACGGGAGGGTGCAGGTCACCGTCCTAGGCACCGCCGCGATCGTCGACGTGCCGCCCGGGCCGACGCTGCGCAAGAAATCCCTCGAAGTGCTCGTCTACCTGGCCGTCCACGACGGCGACGCCTCCGCCGAGGCGATCCTCGACGACCTGCTCCCCGACGCCCCTGCCAACAAGGCACCCGGCCGGCTCTACACCTACGTGTCCGACCTGCGCACCATCATGCGCCGCACCGCAGGACGCGGCACCTACCTCACCCACCCCCACCAGCGGTACGTCCTCAACCGCGACGCCGTCGACGTGGACCTGTGGCGCATGCGCGCCGCGATCCGCGACGCCAACCAGGCCACCGACCCGGCCGAGCGCCTCGCCGCGCTGCGCCGCGCGGTCGACACCTACCGCGGGCACCTGGCCGACGGCGCCGACTACGAATGGATCGAGCCCTACCGCGAAGCCGTCCGGCAGCAGGCACTCGACGCCTACCTCGCCCTCGCCGACGCCCTCGCCGACAACCCCGCCGAGCAGCTCACCGTCCTCGACGCCGCGATCGGCCACAACCCGTACGCCGAAGAGCTGTACCAGCAGGCGATGCGGGCCCGCGCCGCACTCGGGCACCTCGACGCGATCCGCAGCCTGCGCCGAGCCCTGACCCGCGCCCTCGGCGAGATCGACGCCGAACCCAGCGACGACACCATCGCCCTGGCCGACGAGTTGGTCGCCCAGGTCCAGCGCCCCACCCGCCGACCAGACCTGCGGCCGGCACCTCGGCCGGGCGACGGAGCCGCCGCATGACCGCCACACCGCTACCCCGGCACACCGCCGCCCGTACAACGGAGTTGGCAGAGGCCGACCTCCGGCATCTGACCCGTCTGCGGTGGGCCGTGCGGGCGGTGCTCGCCCTCGGCGTCGCCGCGTCGATCGCGGCGAACGTCCTACACGCCCGGCCGAACCTCATCAGCCAGGTCATCGCCGCGTGGCCACCCCTGGCGCTGCTGCTGACCGTCGAACTCATCTCCCGCGTCCCCGCGGACCGCCGCGGCCTGGCCGCCGCGCGGCTGATCGCCGCCGCCGTCATCGCCGGCATCGCCGCCTGGGTGAGTTACTGGCACATGGTCGGCGTCGCTGCTCGATACGGCGAAACTGGCGCCGCCGCCTCCTACCTGCTGCCCATCTCCGTCGATGGATTGGTCGTCGTGGCTAGCATCAGCCTGGTCGAGATCGCGGGACGGATCCGCACCCCCTCCGTCAGTCCGGTTGACCGCCTGCAGCCCGCCACCACGCCAACGGAGAAGCCGTCCCCGACGGCCGAATCCCCGAGCCTGAGGGCACCGGCCCTCGTATCAGGGCCGCCCCGCGCAGCGCATACGTTCCGGGGCTTCGACGTATCGCCGACGGAAAGGCCGGAGACTGCGATCCGCAGCGACGAGGGCGAGCAACCGAATGCGGACGCCACCGCGCACGCGCCGACCGATGTGCGCGACACCGAGGAAGTTGCGCCGGAGCCGCCGCAGGACGAAACACGCGACCACGAGGACGCTCACCGCGTCCAGACCGGTAACGACGCCTCACCGTCCCGGCACACGCCGCCGTTGCGGGGTACGGACCCTTCTCACCACGCCACGGACCGATCTGGAATCAGCAGGTCCGGCACCACTGGCTCTCCAGGCACGCCGGTCGAGAGTTCCGACGAGCAGGACAGGGTCAACTCTCCGGGCGATTCCCAAGAGATTGAGTTGGACCTTATCGAAGGCCAGGGTCATAACCCCAACCCGGACGACGGCACAAGCAGCGCAAAGGTGCCGCCCGACACCGCCGGGGCCGTGGCCTACTGGTACCGCCAGGACCCGTCCCTGCACCCAGCCGAGATCGCCACCAGAATCGGCCGGTCCGAGCGCACCGTCCGCCGGTACTGGCCACCCGCGCCGCGAACCGCGAACGGACACGACACCAGCCGTGTCGCCGAGCAAGTTGGCGCCTCGTGACCGCCGTCGTGCCCCGGGGCGGCGCCAAGGCAACCTGTGGGCCCGCCGGCGCAAGCACCCGGCCTCCGCTATTCAGAGTAGATAGCGGGTATCGAGGGTGATCGAGGAAAGGTGCACCCGACCTGCAAGGATGTGGTTGTCTACGCCATGTCCTATGTAGAATCGGGTGCACCTTTCTGGTGGGCAAGTCTATCGGGTGGGATGACCGGCTGTCCGTGACGGCCACAGATAAGAACCTCGTCGGCCACGCGGGTGCTGTACTGCTGCGTAAATGCGCTGACAAAGCGGGTCTGACCAGCGGCTTGAACACCGTGATACCCCGCGGTGAGGGCCCCGGGTGGTGGGATCGGGGCACCGTGCTGACATCCCTGGCGGTGTCGATCGCGCTCGGCGCGACCAACATGTCCGACATCAATCTGCTGGAACAGCAGGCTCCGGTGTTCGGTGACCCGCCGTCTGACTGTACTGTCCGCCGGTGCCTGACCGGCCTCGACCAGGTGATACTGGGTAAGATCGCCAAGGCCCGGGCGAAAGCCCGTCGGCGGGTATGGGATCTGATCGCCGGCCGGGCGGACGGGTTCCCCTGGCTGCTGGTCGCGGATAAACTCCTGCACGGGTGGATCGTGATCGACCTGGACGCCACCCTTATCACCGCACACTCGGATAAACAGGGCGCAGCGGTGACGTTCAAGAAAGGCTACGGCTTCCACCCGCTGGGAGCGTGGTGCGCCAACACCACCGAATCCCTGGCCATGCTGCTCCGAGAAGGCAACGCCGGGTCCAACACGGTCAGTGACCACATCCGGGTCCTTGCCGACGCGATCGACCAGATCCCGGCGAAGTACCGCCGTAAGATCCTCGTCCGCGTCGACGGCGCCGGCGCCACCCACGACTTCATCGAACACCTGCACCAGATGAACAGTGCTTTCCGCACGGTCCGGTTCACCGTCGGATGGGCCATCACCGCGGTCGACGAGACCGCGATCGCCGCGCTGCCCACCGACGCCTGGACCGACTCGCTGCACCAGAACGGCGAAGCGACCGCGACCGCCGCAGCCGCCGAACTGACCGGACTCGACACCCGCGCCGAAAAGTGGCTCCCCGGGTTGAGGCTGATCGTGCACCGGACCCGGCCCGCCGCACGACACCAGAGGAACCTGACCGACCTGGAACGCGCCACCGGCTGGCGGTACGCCATCACCGCCACCAATATCACCCGAATGTGGGGCATCGCGGGCTCGCATCATCCACAATGGCTCGACGCGCTACACCGAAGCCACGCCACGGTCGAAGACAGAGTCCGCACCAACAAAGCCATGGGACTACGGAACCTGCCCAGCAAATCCTGGACCGTCAACCAAGGATGGGTCCTCGCCGCGAACATCGCCGCGGACATCACCGCCTGGACCCGACTGCTCGGCCTGCACGACCAACCCGACCTCGCCCACGCCGAACCCGAAACCCTGCGCTACCGACTCCTGCACCTACCCGCCACCCTGAGCAGCCACGCCCGGCAACGCACCCTGAAAATCCCCGAAACCTGGCCCTGGACCGACGCGTTCATCCTCTGCTGGCAACGCCTCACCGCCCTACCCGCACCCACCTGACCAGCAACAACCGTCTCAGCGAGCCAGAGAGGGCGTTCCCGGGATCGGAGACCCGGCACCACCGTCGTGACAGACGACGCCCCCACCCCACACCGCAAGGGACAAAACGGTCAAGCCGAAAGCCCTACCGGAGGATCAGACCCCTCTGACGAATCGAGGCCGGCAGGGTGCGGCACGAAGTGCGGGGCGGTGCTGCCAGATCCTTCGGAGTCTTTCCGGGTTTCACTCCTCGCCGTCGGTCAGGCGAAGCGCGTCCTTGATCTTGTCGTTGCGCAGGGGCAGGTATTCGCCCTCGACGAAACGGCCGCCTTCGAAGATCTTCATGAGCGCGGCCGTGGTCTCGTCGCTGAGTAGGGAGGAGTTCGCCTCCAGCATCCGGTTGAGGGTGTCCGTGAGGTCTAGGGCGGAGAGTCTCTCCAGCGCGCTCTTCAGTTCCGGCGGAGCGTCGGCGTCTTCGACGCGAGCACGGGACAGGGTCCGCATCTGATCGGCGATGAACGCCGCAGCGATCATGATAATCGCGAGTCGCCGTTGCGCTTCTTCGCTGCTCATATTAGTCCGAAGGTCGTCCAGTGAGGCCTCTACCTGTTGCGAGAAGTTCGTCGCGGCGGTGCCGTCCAGGGCGGGTTGGCTCTCGCCCTCGCTCATCTCGGAGTTCCCACTCGACTTCGACTTCAGATCGTTGAACCAGCCCTTGACGTATGGCGCGGACTTCACTGCTGCGATGATCCCGCCGGTGGCGACTGCGATGATCCCGCCAGTGGCGACGACCCCGATGATCACGCCTTTCAACCTGCTTTGCGCAAGTAGCTTCGCTATTTCAGCATCCGCCGAAAGCAAGTCGACGCGCCCGAGGCTGCGAGCAGCATTGAAAGTATTCGAGCTTAAAGCGCCGAGGTTCCTGGTTGACGCTGCAAGTTCGTGACCGGCATCGACGATGACTTTGTAGTAGTCGGACATCTCTCACATGCGCTTACTGCACTGTTGGGATTGATCATCCAGCTCGGCGCCCCCCGCTGCCACGCGCCGAACTGTGCTGGCGGCGACTAGCGGTTCGGCGGCTCGATGCCCGCTTGCTGAAGCCGCCAGCGTGCGGCTGCTCGGTGCTGCTCGCTGAATAACGGATCCCACCTCGGGTTAAGGATCTCCCATTCGATAGTCAGCTCGGGTCGTCCAGCTTGAACAAGCCGACCGAAGCCTGTCTGGATGTCCCCGCTAACGACCAGGCGTCGCGCAGCCTCCGCTGCACCCAGAGTGGAAATCATCCCTTTCCATGCCGTTGGCCGGTAGGGCGGAGAGAGGCGGAGGCATGTCTCGATCGCGATCTCACATACCGCCCGAAATCGGACTCAAGAGTCGCAAACGCCTGGAGATCGTCGTCATGGTGATTAGGCACGAAAGGCCTCCGCAGATGCCAGGTCTCGCCGCGCTCTGCGGTCGAACCGCAGTATCGCTGTGAACGGAGAGTAGAGCAAGAGGCGCCAAGCAGCGACGAACAGACTTGCTGCCGCTCGAGCGTGCGGGCGGTCAGAGCCCCATCGCTATGGGTAGCCGGTTCTTGCCGCGTCGGCGAGGATCCGGGCGGCTGCAGGGTGACTACGGCAGCGAGCTGGCCGAGACAACGCGGACTATCCGAAACGCACGGCACTGCGGACGACGAAAGGCGCCGTTTTCTCACTCCATGCCCACCGAACCGCCGGGAAAGGACGGGCACTCGCTAACGCTCAGTGACTGGCTAACGAGGTTGACCCCAGTGACGGCGTTGACATCGGTGGCGACACAGCCAGAGCCGCGGGTAGGCGAGCGCATCCGATGGTGGCCGGGAACCGAGCGCCGATAGGGGCGCCCGGATCCCGGCGGACCGCAGTTGGCGTGCCCTTTTACAGCTGGGCGATGAGCGGCTGTGCCTGCGGGGCGAAGTTGTACCCATGGTCCCAGGGGAACCGGCCCTCCTGGTCGGGCCATACCAGCTGCTGGAGGCGGATTTGGTCGCGGCCGTAGCGGTTGATCGCCATCGCGGGTAGCAGCTCGTCGGTGGGTGGTCCATCGATGATGATCGCGTCGTAGCCGGCGATGAGATCGCTGATGCGCTGGCCGTGGGCGAACCGTTCGGCCTTGTCGTAGACCCGGCGAGCCAGGTCGTTGAGGAGGCTGTGGGCTACCTCGGGTGGCAGTCCGGCGGCGATTAGTTCGGGGTAGTCGTGGGCGGTGAGTCCGACGGTGTAGGCGAATGGGGCGGTGGTGTCGGGGTCGTCGTCGGTGGGCAGGACGTGGGTGACGGCCCAGCCGGTGGTGTCGATGACCTGGTCTTGGCGTCGGAGGAAGTCGTTGATGTCACGCATGGGGGGTGTCTCCTGGGCAGTCGGCGGTAGGTGCGAGGTTCGGGCCGGATGGCTCGACGTCGACGAAGCCCCAGAGTCGTTCCATGACCTGGAGTTGCCAGGTGCGGTAGCGGTCGGCGAAGCCACGGCAGACCGCGGGCGGGACCGGACTGCCGGCGTAGGGCAGCGTCGAGTGGCAGATGATGTAGCCGGCATCGCCGCGCGCCTCGGCCACCATCTGCTTGAGCCGGCCGGGGTCGAGGTGCATCGGGTTGCCGGGCTTGAAGATGCAGGTGGCGCACTCGCGGGCGAGCCGTCGGGTCTTGCGCAGTTCCGGGTCGCCGACGCTGAGTCGGGGTGACCGGTCGCTACCCGGATCGTCGGCGGGATCGAACATGCTGTCCATAGTCAACTCCTTGTCGTTGCGGCGCGGGGCCCGCATCCGTGGATGCGGGCCCCGCGAATCCGGGTGAACGGAGTGCCTCGGCACCGGTAAGGCCTGGTCAGAGCCGGCGCAGCCAGGTCAGCACCGTGTCGACGTCGGCACGGCGCAGCCCGTCGTACGGGTCGACCCGGTGGAGCAGGGTGGGTGCGCCGTCGGCGGTGCGCTGGTCGGCGGGGGTGGGGTCCTTGCCGCCGAACTCGTCGTCGAGGACGGCGAGTGGCCGTCGCGCGGCCCAGGCATACAGGTCGGTGAGTTTGCTCTGGTGGCCGAAACGGACCCCGCCGGCGTGGACGGGGACATGCGGCCAGGCCGTCGGTAGGGCCAGCCGTGGCGCGATCCATGCGGCGGCCAGATGGTTCCAGCTGGTGCACCACACCGGTTGGGCGCGCTCGGCCAGTTCCCGCAGCCACGGCCCGTGGCCGGGGTTCAGCCAGACGGTGCCGGTGACGCGCCGACCGTCCGGGCCGGGCCCGTCGTAGCGGTGCGGTCGGTAGCCGAGTGTCTCGGCGTGGGCGGGGTTGGCGGGGTAGAGGACGCCGTCAACGTCGATGGCCACGATCGGTGAGGACGCGGGGTATGCCAGCGGTCGGGCGCTGGTCATGGCTGGGCCTGCTCGATGGTGATCGGGTGCAGGGGCACGGTGAGCCGGTCGGCGGTGCGGCCGGGTCCGTCGGCGGGTTGCCACGTATCGGCGGCGGCGTGGTTGGGGAACGGGCCGATGGCGGCGAGCCAGCCTTCGGTGCGGTCGAGCAGCACGAGGGCGGCGGTGCGGGCGTCGTCGAGGGCCGGCCGCAGGACCGGGGCGAGGCCGGGCGGTAGGTCGACCCAACTGGTGGCGGGCAGATCCGTGACGGCGGGGTCGTGCAGCGGTACGGGCCTGGTCACGGCGAGGGTGGTGCTGTCGAGCGCGAGCGTGGCGGCGTGGGAGTGGGCTGCTTCGGCGCCGCTGGTGGGGCCGTGGGCGCCGAGGTCGCCGCTGGTGTGGACCGCGAGCAGCGCGTGTGGGTCGCGGATCTCCAGGGAGTCGAGGACTGCGAGGGTGACTGTGTCTCCGGTGCGCATGTCGCGCAGGGTGAGCAGGACCGGCCGTCCGTCCGGGTCCCGGTTCCAAATGATGGCGTCGAAGTGTTCGCTGGTGACGTCGCGCAGGCGCCGCCAGGCGCGGTTGTCGGTGTCGAAGGGGTGTTCGTCGTCGGTGCCGTAACGCATGAGGAACTCCTTGATGGGCAGCGTCGTACCGCGTCCGGACCCGGGTTGGTCAGGACGCGATGCATGCACGCTTCGATGGCGCGGGATGGTCAAGTCGCGGGGCAGCAGCGAGGCCGTTCGGCATCGGCCCTCCGCGAGATGCGAGTGGGGCCGCCTGGGGCAGCCCTTTTCCATTCCAGGCCCGGGTACGTCGTGGATCCCGGCGCACCGTGCTGCGCGGGCCGCAGCCGGCGCAGCGCCGCGGCGCGGAGTGGGACTGGTTGGCCGCCGGCTCGGGACCCGCTCGGCCGGGATTCAGGCCTGGGCGAGTGCGATGACGGCGGCGTCGGCGATCGCCGCGATGGCCTCGGTCGGGTCGGTGACGGTCAGGGTGGTGGCCTGGGTGAAGGTGTGCCCCCAGATCTGGTCCGGGCCGGTCGGCTCGCCGCCGGTGGGCGGGTCGGCGGGGTGGAGCCACAGCACGGCGCAGCCGGCGCGGTGCAGGGTGGTGACGAGTTGCTGGCCGGCGGGGATGTCGTCGAGGTAGCCGTCGGAGACGACGGCGAGCATCCGCAGGGCGCGGCCGTGGCGCAGGTCGAGGAGTTGGTCGGCGACCTTGACCGCTTCCGGGAAGGTGGCGGTGGCGAGGCCGGTGCGCATGTGCAGCACCTGCCTGGGGTAGGTGCGTGGGGGCACCAGGACGGTGGTGCGGTCGCCGAAACCGATGGTGGTGGTCGTTGCGTCGGCGCGGCGTGCCGCGTTGGCGAAGATCCACGCGGCGGAGGACATCGCCTCGGTGTAGCGGCTCATCGACCCGGACAGGTCGACCAGGATCGCCAGGTGCAGGCGGGGTTTCTCCGGTGGCAGTTGGGCGCGCTGCTGCCACGGGGCGGCGGTCGGCATTTGCCCGGCGGCGGTCTGTGCTTCGGCGGTGATGGCCTGCCTGGTCCGCAGCCGACCAGGTGGAATCGCCGAGGGGCGCCGGCCGGGCTCGGGGTGACGGGTGCGGGCCTGCCGCAGCCGGTTAGCGAGGTCGCGGGCCGCGCGGTGTTCCTGCTCGGTCGGGTCGGTGCGGTCCCACTCTGCTGGTGGGCTGTGCCGGTGGGCCAGCAGCGCCGCGGCGTACTCGGCCGCGGTGACACCGGCGGCGACGGCGAGGTAGTCGACGAGGGCCGCGGCGAGGCGGCCGGGGAACAGGCCGGCGTCCGGTACGGGGGTGTCGTACTGCTGGTCGGGGTCGATGCCGAGGACCTGACACCACCGGCGCGCCAGGGCGATCATGGTGTCGGCGTCGGTGTCGTCGCAGGTGTGGGCCTCGCGCCAGATGTCCCGCAGTTGCCGCAGGCGTTTGCGTCCGAGGACGCCGGTGACGGCGGCCCGGACCGGGCGGACGTCTTTGCTGGTGACGATGCGGGCGTCGACGCGGGCCAGCAGCAGGGCGGCGAGCTGCCCGGCGTGCCACGCGTCGTCGACGGCCGCGTCCTCGGGGTCGAGGAGGGTCGTCACGACGTGGCGCAGCCAACGGCGGTCGCCCCGGCGGCGGGCGCGTTGGCGTCCCTCGGCCCGGGATTCCTCAAGCATGGCGGCGACTGCGGCGAGGATCGGCGGGGTGCCGGGCGGGGTGGTCCAGCGGCTGTACGCGGCGTGCGCGGCGCCGTGCACGAGCAGCCCGTATCCGGTGGGCACGATCCGCTTGTGCCGGGCCTTCGTCGGGTCGGTGACGTCGGGGCTGTCGGCGATGTAGGTGGCGTCGACCTCGATCCGGTTGAGGGCGGGGTAGAAGCACTCGGGGGCGTCCCCGGCGGCGCCGGGGGCGACGAGGACGGTGAGGTCGGTACGGCCGGTCAGCAGCGGAACGTGCTGGGTCCACGCTGCGGACCAGTCATGCCAGTCACTGGCGCCGGCCGGCGTCGGCGGTGCGCCCTGCTGTAGGTGGGTGCTGGGGTGTGACACGGATTGGCTCCTTCCAGAAATCTGAGGTGGGCGGCGGTTAGCGCTTGCCGAGGGCGAGCGCGGTGATGGGCGTGCCGGTGTGTCGGGACAGGGCGGCGGTGACGTCGTCGCGGGCGTCCTCGGGGGCGATGCCGGCCAGGTTGGCCAGGGCGGCGGTCATGCCCAGGTGGTCGCGGACTTTGACGAAGCCGAGTAGTTCGCGCAGCTGCGGCGCCCACACGGTCTTGCCGGCGTTGAGGTCGGCGTTGAGGTCGATCGCGGCGGCCACGACCGGCTTGGGGACGCCGAGTTGGCGGGCGAGGTCCCAGTCGGTGGTGACGTGCAGGTGGACGGTGAACCGGGAGGCCAGGGCCTCGGTGAGGACCGCGCCGTGCACGCCCGGGTTGTGGCCGGCGACGATGTAGAACCCGTCGACGGCCTGCACGGTCTCGTTGCCGTTTGCGGGGATGGTGATGACCCCGCGGCCGTCCATGGCCGGGTACAGGACTGCCAGGACGCGGGGTGGGATGAGGGTGGCGTCGTCGACCAGCAGCACGCGACCCTCCCGCATCGCGGTGACGAGGGGGCCGTGGACGAACTCGTAGCCGCCGCCGGGGATCGGGCTGTAGGAACCGAGGAAGTCATCGACCACGGTGTCGCCGGTACCGGCGACGGTCAGCAGGTCGGGAAACGCTGCCTCGACCATGGCTGTCTTCCCGGTGCCGGGCGGCCCGTACAGCAGCACCGGCACCTGTTGCGTGCGTAGCCGCCGTAGTTCCTCGACGTCCCATCCCTTTCCGAGCCGGCGCGGGTGGTACAGCGTCCCGTTCGGGCGCGGTACCGGCGCGGGCCGCGACTGCCGTCCGCCAGCACTGCCGCTGGCGGTGCGGGTGCGGGGTGCGGCGGGTGGCAGGGTGCCGGCGGCGTCGATGCCGGCCTGGGTGATCTGGAAGCGGTGGTGCGGGTCGCGGTGGTGGGTGGCGTGCCCGGCGGCGGCCATCTTCTTCAGCACCTCGAACACCGCGCCGGAGGACGGCGCGCCGATCGCCCGGGTGATCTCACCGGTCTTGAAGATGTCGTCGGGGTGGTCGGCCAGGTGCAGGGCCACCTTCCGGTACAGGTAGCCGGACCGGCCGGGGGCGGCCTCGGCGGTGGGCGTGTCGGTCGCGGCCGGGTTGTTCTGCGGCGCGCCGGCCTGGGGGGCCGGTGGGATTGGTGTGGTCATGGTGATGCCTCGATTCCAAGGTCGAGCCCGCGCACCCGTCTCCGGGTGCGCGGGCGGTGGGTACCGCACAGCGGAGACGGGTGGGGCCAACCCCGTGCCGGCCTGGTCGGGCCGGGCAGGTGGGCGACCACACCCCGGTAGTGCTGAAGAATTACGGCGACACGTGGGTCGCCGCCGGTGCGTGCTGGTCGGTGTCGACGCCGCGCGGGCGGTGTCTGCGCCGACGATGGAACGCCCCACAGCCCAATCGATCAAGTCGAATTGGTGCGGGGCGCGGGATCGCTGACGTGCCGGCTGTCTACGCGGGCACGTCGAGGGTCGGGAGCTGGGCCGGTGGCCAGGTCGTGGTCAGTCGGCGCAGCCCCGTTCGCAGCCCTGCGGGTCGCACTGCTGACCGTCAGCCATCCGGGCCAGGGCCAGCCCGTCGTCGCCGTCGAGGAACGGCCAGCCGAACCCGTCGGCGAAAGCCTTGACCTTGGGCGCCCCGTACATCGGGTAGCCGGCGTGGTCCATCGCCGCCACGATGTCGTCGCGCCCGAGGAGCCAGGCCAGTTCGCTCAGCTTGTCCATCGACCGGCTCGCCGAGTTGCCCCGGTGGTCGAGGATCTTCCCGATGGCGAACTCGAGGTAGTCCCGGGCGTAGGTCTCGTGGTCGACCCGCTGGGTCCACTCAACCGGGCGGCGGGGGGTGATGACCTGGCGGGCGTGGTCGAGGTCAAGTGCCTCCACGAGCACGTCCTCCCGGAAGCCGAGGATGTCCTGTCGGTTGGCACGGAGAGCCCAAACCCGGGTGACGATCTCCTCTTGCGTACGGATGGTCACGTGGCTTTCCTTCCTGTTGGTCCTACCTGTCGTGGTGGTGTCGGGTGCCGCTGACGGAGACGGCTCGGTTCCGGGTGACGCGGCGCGGCCTGGCCGGGGGTCGCTGGGCCTATGCCTGGTCGGGTTCGGGCAGGTCGCCGACGATCCGGTCGCAGGCGTACGGGTCGACGGCCTCCCAGCACCAGCTGCGGCCCATCACCACGTACCGGCCGTCACCATCCGGGGCGACGCGTTCGATGGCTTCCGGATCGTCTGATAGGGCGCGCTGGTCGACCACGAGGACGTCTCCGTCGAAGGACAGGTCGGCCAGATCCGCGTCGACCCGGCGATCCAGGTCGTCCTCCGGTACGCCCTGCTCGCGCAGGCTGCGGCGGTGCTGGTCGCGGAGCCGGTGCTGGTCAGCGACGATCGCCTCCGCCACCGGGCGAGTGCAGGAGAACACCGCCCACCCGTTCCAGTGGTCGATCAGTGTGCCGACGAAGCCGATCTCGAAGCGGTCATCGCCGTCCGGGCCGACGGTCATCGCCCACTCGCCGGAAAACACGCCGACGTCGCCGACGTGTACCCGGTCGGGGTGCAGGTGGGACACGTCGCGGCCGGTGGGGCTGGCCGCGAGGTGACACAGTGCGGCGACACGCTCTTCGGCGGCGGTGTCGAAGGCGTCGCGGTAGACGGTCATCGCCTCGTCGCGCTGCTGGATGCGCAGCCCGAACCAGCCGGAGACATCGCCGGTGGCGTCGGCGAACAGCTCCCACCCGGCGGCATCAACCGAGTCTCCAGCCGAGGAGAAGTGGGGCAACGTGTCGAGGACGGCGGGATCGCCGTCATGGATGCCGGCCAGGATCCGGCGGGCGGCCAGGCGGCTGTCGCCGCTGACCCGGGCGCCGATGGTGTCCTGCGCCCACCACTCGGCTGCGGTTTGGCCGGCCTCGGTGCCGGCGGCCCGCATCCGCCGCAGCGCGGCGGCCCATCCGGTGGCCTCGCCGACCGGATCGCCGGTGGGCGGCGGGGTGGTGGCTGGTGCGATGCGGTCACCGTCGTCGAGGCACATCGACAGCGTCGAGCCGCTGTCCCAGGCGACCTCGACGATGTTCTGCCGCTGGTCGTGACGGCGGACGGTGCCGGTGTCGCCGGCACGCAGCCGGCTATGTGGGTCGCTGGTGTGGACCAGCGCGACGCGCTGGCCAGGCTGGTACCTCATGGTGGTCTCCGATCGGTGAGTGGACGGGCCATCACTGCCGCTGGTGGGCGGCGACGGCGTGGGGTCGGGTCTGTTCATCAGGCGCTGCCCGTCGCGTCACCCGTCGTGGGGTTGTGCGGCGGCCAGGGCTTGCGGGTGACGTGGTCGCCGAACATCGGGTCGGTGGCGACCGAAGAGCCGCAGCGGGTGCAGCTGGTGGCGGTGTCGTAGCCGTAGCCGGCCATGGACGGCACCTCGACATGGTCGATCTCGTCGACCGCGCCGCAGACGGTGCACACCGTCATCTCCGGGCCACCGCCGTCGTCAGCGGGTGCGGTGACGAACAGGTCCTCGACGGGGTCGAGGTGGTGGGCGCTGTGCCGCAGCCAGCGGCCGTGGACCGTCGCCTCGTACACCACCAGTCGCCGCTGGTCGAGGTGCAGCAGGTACAGCCATTCGAGGGCCCCGTCAACGTCCTCGCGCAGCGCGCCTTGCCGGACGGTGTCGTTGTCGGCGGGGTAGCCCAGGCCCCGTACGGGCGGCTGCTGGTCCCAGCGGCGGGGCTTGGGGTTGACGGCGAGGGACCACCAGTTGCGGGCCAGCAGCGCCGTGGCCATGGCGTCGGTGTCGCGGCTGAACGTGTCGGTCCAGATCCGGCGCAATAGCGGCACCAGAACCTGCGGGTCCTCGCCGAACTGGATGAAGCGGGCGGTGTACCTGCCGCCGAGCGCGGCGACACCGATGAGCGTGGGTGTACTCACGGGCTTTCCCTCCTCGGGGTTGTGTGGATGGGGGTTGCGGTGGTCGTCCCGGGGCGGGCCGACCTCCGAGCTGGGGGTGGATCACGCAGCCGCCGCCGGCGTTCGCGATGGCGACTACTGGTTGAGGGGCGCGCCGACGGAGGCCATGAAGGCGACCGGGTCGACGGCCGTGCCGGAGGTGTGGTCACCGAGGTGCACCTCGAAGTGCAGGTGCGGTCCGGAGGAGTGGCCGGAGCTGCCGGAGACGCCGATGACGTCACCGGCCGCGACCTGTTGGCCCTCAGCGACGGCCGGGTGGGTGAGCATGTGGCAGTAGCGGGTGATCACCCCACCGGGGTGAGTGATGTCGACGTACCAGCCGCAGCCGCGGGTGAGAGCGGGGTCGCCGTCGCGGTCGCAGCCCCAGTCCCGGCCGGTGCGCACGTCGACGGCGTTGCAGCGCACAACGGTGACGGTGCCGGCGGACGCGGCGTGAATCGGGGTGCCCTTGCCCACGATCAGGTCGACACCGTCGTGCCCAGGCCGGCCCGGGGTGCGGAAACCGGAGCCGACGTCCCCGTGCACAGGCTGTGTCCAACCCTGCGCGCTGACGGTCACGCCGCAGGCAGCCAGGCCGGTGGTGACCCCGGTCAGGGCGGCGACGATGCGGGAGGCGTCGGGTTCCCACCTGGCGTAGGCGTCCGGGTAGGCCGATCGCTGCACCGCCTGGGCGGCCTCGGTTAGGGGCATCGCCTGCCAGCCGTCGACGGCCAGCAGCCTCTGGTAGAACTTCGTCGCCGCGTACTGCGGGTCCCGTAGCTGCTCGGGGGTGCCCCAGCCCTGGGATGGCCGCTGTTGGAACAGGCCGACCGAGTCCCGGTCCCCACCGGGGGCGTTGATCAGGGAGGATTCCTGCATCGCGGTGGCCACGGCGATGACCCAGCCGCGGGGCGGGACGCCGAGGCGCATGCCGACGGCGGTGATGGTGGCGGCGTTGCCGACTTGCTCGGTGTTCCAGTCACCGATCGGACCGATCCCGCCCGGGGCCGGGCTGCGCGTCGCCGACGAGGCGGTGGGTGTGACGCTGGTTGCCGTACCGCAGACGCCGGCGCCGCCGCCGAAGATTAGGGTGGCGGCCAGTCCGGAGCACAGCAGCAGGACGCCGACGACCGCGATGGCGATCCCGGACAGCACGCGGGTGGTCATGACTGGTCACTCCTTCAAAGCGGCGGCCGGGTGGTGGGCGGGGACGGCGAAGGCCGCGCGGGCCAGTGGGAGGCGTCGCGCGGCCTTCGGGGTGGGTGCGAGGTCAGCGGGCGAGGACGGCCACCTTCTCGCCGTGCAGCAGGGGTGCCCCGTCGGGGCCTTTGATGTGGGCGTTGATCCAGATGCGGTAGGGGTGGCCGTCGCGGTCGATCAGGCGTCGCCAGTGGCCGCGGACGACGAACCGCACCCGGTAGTGCCATTTGGGCTCGCCGTCGGTGGGTTCGGCGAGAGGGCTGGTGCGGCGCAGTATGACCACGCGGGTGTCGTGGCGGATGTTGGCCCGTACGGCGCGGCGGCGCGCCGCGCGGTCCAGGGGGGCGGCGGCGACGGTGGCGAGGGGTTGGGCCTGGATGCGCCAGAAGGCGTAGGCGACGGCGGCGCAGGCGCGCATCGGGGTGGTGGTCTCGTCGATGCAGAACCGGCCGTCGGGTGCCGGTTCCCAGTCGCGGTCGTCTCCGTCGAGGACCGGCAGGTCGGGGCGGGGGTCGACGGGCTGGCCGATGGGGATCTCGGTGAAGTCGGTCAACACGTAGGGGCCGAACTGGCGGGCGAGGTCGGGCCGGTCGGTGAGCTGCTGCCGGCGGCGGACGGCCGCTGGGTCGTGCGGGTCGTGGTGGTCGGCCCAGCCGGCGATGGCCCAGAAGGATCGGCCGCTGCCGGTGGTGGTGGTGGTGCGGGCCCAGGTGATCGCACCGATGGAGGACACCTCGCCGCTGAGGCTGCGGTGGTAGATCGGTTCGGGGAGGAACAGCACCCCACCGTTATCGGGGGCGATGTCGGCGGGGAGCACCTCGCCGGTCAGATCGAGGGCCGTCGCGGCGGCGGCGATGATCGCGGTCATCGCGGGGGCGATGACGTACGGCTCGCCGGATCGCCACGGGTTGGCGGTGATGGCGCGGACCGCGTCGAGGACCTTCGCTATGCCCGCTGGGCTGGGGCTGGGGTGGTTGGCGAGTCGGCTGCCGAAGAACGCCTGCAGGTACTGCGCCGCGAGCGGGCTGCGGTGGTAGTCGACCATGCGGGTGCGCAGGTCGACGGCGGTGCGGGCGTAGCCGGCGAGTGTGTCGTTCGGTAGGAAATTCACTGGTTGCCTCCAGGTGCGTGCTCAGGCGGCCAGCGCCGCCACGGGTGGACGCCGGTAAGGCCGGGATTGCGGCGGCACCGCGTCCGGTGCGGGCGCGGGCCGCGTCAGGGGTGCCGGCGGGCGGGCGGGGGTGAACCAGCCGGTGAAGCGGCGCAGCGGGGCGGGCACGGGGGCGCGTCCCCGTACGACCCCGACCGGGCGCGGCGACGGCGGCGGGGGCGCCGGGGTGAGGGTGGCAGGGGCGCGGCGGGCGTGTTGTTCGGCGCGGTGCGCGGTGCGCAGCGCCCAGCAGGGGCCATGCTGCCCGCGGCACTGCAGGTTGGTGCAGGTGCCGTCGGGTCCGGGTTGGTGGGCGGCGGCGACGTCGACCGCGAGGGCCCACAGGAGCCTGTCGGTGACGTCGTCCGGTACGGCGGTGCGGTCGCTGGGGCGCCGGTTGCGGCCCTCGGGCTGTGCGGGGTGTGCCATGGCGGGTGGCCCTTCGGTCGGCGGATCGCGGGCATGCGCGGTCGCCGCCCGACTCGCGTCGGAGCCCTTGGAAATGCTGATGTCCGGACGACGGACAACGACCAGCGATGATCGACGCTCATCTCTCGATGAAGGTCAAGTCATGTCGGGCGGGCAAGGTTCTGCCCGCCCGGCACGGCAGCGTGGAGTCCGTGGTTCAGGTGGTCTGTTCGGGGTCGAGGCGTACGCGGGTGGGGTCGATGGTGGTGAGCAGGTGGCGGGAGACGCCGCGCCAGTAGCGGCCGTTGTTGCCGCCGAGCGGGACGAGGGAGACGCGGCCGGTCCCGGTGTCGCGCAGCACCACGTACAGCTCGCCCGGAGGCTGCTTCCAGCCCGCGCCGGCGACGGTGACGAGGGTGCCCGGATGCAGCGGCGCCTCGTGGACCATGGTCAGCTCACGGCCGGTGGTGGTGTCCGCCGGGGAGGCGGGCCGCAGGTAGGTGGGGTTGACCTTTACCGGTCGGCCACCGTCGACGGGTTCGACGACGACGTTGACCGGCAGCAGCCGGGTGACGCGGTAGGTGACGCCCCGGGTGCTGGCGCGGGCCACCGCCGGGTCGATGGTCACCCGGTCGCCGATGGAGTACGTGTGAGGGCTGCTCATGGCGGATGCGCTCCTTATCTGCGTCTCGGCGACCGTCGCCGAGGACGGGGAAAGCAGGGCTGGGCGGATGGAAGCGGGCACGGTGAGGACCTCACGCACGTCGGCGGGCGCGAGGTCCTCTTGGTGTGTCCGTGAGCGGTCAGCGGCGGCGCAGGTCCCGTAGGCGGGTACCTGGCGGCGGTCCGGTGTGGCCGGTGGTGGCGGTGGCTCCGTGCACCCCGGATCCGGTTTGTTTGGCCTGGTACATGGCGGTGTCCGCCTGGTACAGCAGGGTGCGCGGGCCGACGCCGAGGGCGGCGCTGGTGTACCCGACGCTGGCGCGTACGACCAGCGCGTGGTCGCCGAGGTCGACGGGGTGGCGGCCGACCGCCCGCCAGGCGGCGCGGGCGGCGGCGGCGACGTCGTCGGGGCCGCCGTCGACCAGCAGGGCGAACTCGTCGCCCGACAACCGCGCGGCGAGCCGCACCGGCCCTCGTAGGGCGGCCAGCCGTCGGCCGACCTCGGTGAGGACGTCGTTGCCAGCCTCGTGGCCGAGGGTGTCGTTGACGGCTTTGAAGCCGTCGAGGTCGAGCAGGACGAGCCCGAACGGGGCATCTGCGCGTGTGGCGCTGGTGAGGGCGGCGAGCAGGGCCCGCCGGTTGGGCAAACCGGTGGTGTCGTCGTGGTCGGCGGCGTAGCGGGCGCGGGTCAGCGCCTGCTGCTGGCGCCACAGCAGCGCTGCGGCGAGGGCGAGACCGGCGAGGACTCCACCGGCGGCGGTGACGATCGAGGTCAGGATGGGAGACACTTCGGGAGCTCCTTGTCACTGAAGGAGCACCGGGGGCGGGCGTGGTTCCGGGAAGTTCGACGCCCGCCTCCGGGCTACCGGCTGGCGGGGTCGTTCAGGCGGTGGTGTCGGCGAGGGCGAAGGTGGCGGGCTTCTCGGCGGCCAGGACCGCCCGCCCGGTCCCGACGAGCTTCACGGCGGCGTTGTGGACCGCGCCCGCGCTGGCCTTCTTCGCGCCGGATCCCTCGTTAGCCCGGTCGACCAGCTTGCACAGTTCGCTGACCTTGTACTGCTGGCCGGGGTTGGCCTCGAGAATGTCGAGGATCGCGCCGCGCAGGGTGCCCGACGCCCGCCGGGTAGAGGACTGTGCCTCCTCGCCCGGCGCCTCCGTGGCTGGCGGTGCGGCGGGTGCTTCCGTAGCGGGGTCGCCCGTGGTGCTGTCGGTGGCCCCGCCGGCAGGGGGAATGTCCGGCGCGGCCGGTCCGGCGTCCGCATCGATCGCTGCGCTCGGCGTTCCGGTGGCCGGGTCGGTGTCGTCGGCCATGACCGGCACCTCAGGTCCGGCAGTCGAGCGGGCGTCATCGTCGCCGTGGTCGGTCTCGGTGTCCTCGGCTTCAGCGGCCTCGTCGGGTGCGACCTCGACGTCACCAGCAGCCGGCGATGCCTGCTCCTGGGCGGCGTCCAGTTGCCCGTCGGCGGGAACCTCGGCCGCTGGCCGCTGGCCGTGGTCCTGCCCGGCGGCCTCTCCGGTTTCCTGCGGGTCGTCGCCGTGCGGCCCGTGTTCTGCGGCGTTGTCGGGTGTGTCGGTGTCGCGGGCGGCGGGCTCCGGTGCGGGCTGGCCGTGACCGCCGCACTGTTCGGCGTGAGAGCGGCCGGTGTCGGTCAGCCGCCACAGGCTGCGTCCGGTGTTGCTTCGGGTGGGCTCGGCCAGTTTCGCGGTTTCCAGGGTGCGCAGTTTCGGGGTGGTGGTCGAGTAGCCGAGGCCAGCTTCGGTGGCGATGGCGGCGGCGGTGGCCTCGCCGAGCCGGTGCAGCGCGGCGAGGACCTTCGCGACGCTGGGTGCCAGTGGCGCTGTCGCGGCCGTATCGGTGGTCGTGTTGGTTGGGGTGCTGCTCATGGGCGCGTGGCCCCCTTTCTCCTGCCGTCGGCAGGGGCTGGTGAGTGAGGCGTTGTGCACTGATGCACGCTTCGATTCGGGTATTGAGCAAGTCGTCTGCCCGGAGTGCGGGACTGCGCCGACGCGCACAGGTGTGCCGCCCGGTGATCGCTCGCCGGGCGGCACATTGGTGACCCGGGGTCAGTGCGCGGCGTGGTAGGCGTCGCGCACCGCGGCGGGGATGACGCCCCCGGTTCGTGGCCGGGGCAGATTCAGCTCCTCCCAGTTCGCGGTCCACCACCAGGTGCGGATCTCCTGGCTCTGGGTGCGGCCGGTCGTGGTGCCGCGCTGCCGCCGTGGTGCCCGGGGCTGTTTCGGCAGGCGCCGCCCGGCCGTGATGAACGGGCCGAACGCCGCGGCCATCCGGTCGAAGTTGCCGGCGGACAGGTCGATCTCGTAGGTGACGCCGTTGAAGGCGAACTGGTAGGTGCCGACGTCGTCGGTGGAGCCGTCGAGGTCGTCGACGACGATCGCGGTGGTCTTGGTGGCCACGAGGGGGCCACCTCCTTTCTCTCGGGATGGGTTACTGGGCGAGTTCTTGGGTGCCGAGGCCGAGCTGGTGGCCGACGACGGGCCCGCGGTGCACGGCGGCGACGGCGTCGGGCAGATGACGGCGTTGCCAGCCGTGCAGGGCGGCGGTGAGGTCAGCCCGGTACTTGCGGTGTTGGGTGAGGGCGGCGACGAGACCGGCGGCCTGCTCGATGCCGTTGTTGGCGCCACGGGCGGTGTGCGGGCGGACGGGGGCGAGGGCGTCGCCGAGCAGCACGGCGTGGCCGGCGCCAACAGGCCACACCATGCGGTGCGGTGGGGTGATGTCGAGGACCGGCACTGCCATGCGGGTGGTGGTGGCGTGGACGACGGTGGCGTGGTCGGCCGGCAGAAGCAGGTCGGCGTGGGTGTCGACGTGGTGGCGGGCGGCGGGGCTGACGTGCCGGGGTAGGGCGAAGACCCGGCGGGTGGGATCGGCGCCGAACCGCTGCGCGTACTGGGTGCTGGTGCAGTTGAGGTAGAAGGTCCAGTCGCAGCCGCCGGGTATCGGGGCGAGGTTGAACTGCGCGCCCGGGCAGGGCTGCAGCCGCAGGAAGTCCCGCAGCCCGGGCTCGGGAGTGACTGGAGCGATGCCGCGGTGGGCGACGTAGCCGGCGTACCGCAGGGTCCGGTCGGGGTCGAGGAGCCGGCGGCCGGTGGAGGATCGGCCGTCGGCGAATACGACCAGGTCGGCGGCCTCGGTGTGGCCGTCGCGGAACCGCAGTTCCGGCTGGCCGGTCTGTTCGGCCAGGGCGGTGACCTTCATTCCGGTGTGCAGGACACCGGCGGGTAGGCGGCGCGTCAGTGCCTGGTGCAGCAGCGTCCAGGTGGTGTTGCGGCCCGGGTAGGTGCGCCTGATCGTCTCGGCGGGGTGGCGGTCGCGGATGGTCATCTGGACGATGGCCTCGGAATCGTGGGCGACGAACTCGTGCTGGCTGATGTCGAGGCGGTCGAGGACGTCGAGGGCGGGGTGTTCCAGGCCGATGAGGCCGCCGCCCAGGGGCGCGGACGCCGGCGCCGCCTCGTAGACGGTGACGTCGTCGAATCCGGCGTGCAGCAACAGCAGCGCGGCGACGGGGCCGGTGATGCTGCCACCGACGACGGCGATGCGGGGCCTGCTGGTGGATGTCATGAGGGTTCCCTTCTGACAGGGGTGGGAACCCGGGCACGGCCGTGCCCGGGTGTGCGCGAGTGCGCGGGTGGCCGGGCATCGGCCAGGTCGTGCCAGTGAGAAAGCGCGTCAACGGCGGTGGGCCGTGGACGCGCAGGTCAGCCGCCGTGGTGCGGCGGTCGGATGGACGTTTCGAGGACCCGGGGGCCGGGCTGCGCCGGCTGGTGCGCGAAGGGCGACCAGGCGGGCAGGGCAGCGCGAAAGGGTGCGGCCCTTGGCGGGGTTACCGGCCGGGTATGGCGGCCGGCGGCGGCACGGGAAGTATCCGCCGCGCCCGCTGCAGCAACTCGTCGGCGACCGGGATCAACGGCGTCGCGTTCGGCGCGGTGGTCGGGGTGGTGCGGTGCCAGCTGTGACCGGGGCTGCTGGCGATGATGGTCCAGGTGAACAGCGGGGTGAGGACCTCGGCGACCGCCGTGCTCTGCTTGGCGTAGCTGTCCCGGTAGACCCGCACCCGCAGGACGTACCCGTCGGTATGGTGCACGCGGGTCAGCTCGTAGCAGCCGGGGCCGCCCAGCTGGAACGCCTCGTCGACGATCACCGCGACCGGTCCTTCGGGTCGGCGGCGCGGAAGGTCGTCTCGGACGCGACGAGGGTCCACGGCCACTGGTAGGCGCCGATGGCGTAGCAGCCGTTGGCGTCGGCGGTGACCCGGTCGTCCTCGATCCAGCGGCCGTCCAGGCCGTCGTCGTGCTCCCACTCGACGACGACCTCGTCGCCGTCGAACCGCAGCCGGGGGTGCTCGACCGGCATGTCACCGGGGTAGAGGCCGTCGAGGTGGGTGGCCATACGTTGCACCGCGAACAGAGGGAAGCGGCACAGCACCCCGGCGCGGGAGAGGGTGGTGTAGCCCGGGGCGACCATGGCGCGGTAGGCGCCGCCGCCGACCACGTCGCAGGTCACGCTCGCCGGGGTCCAGGTGGACAGCGGCGGGGCGATGTCGCCGCGGTGGCGGGAGATGCGGTAGCGGTCGTTGGTGTCGTCGCTCGCCGGGTCCGGGTGCAGTCCGAACCAGTGCATCCCGTGGTGGCGGGCGTAGCGGAGCAGGTCGAGCAGGTCCCGCCGGCCGTCGACGTGGTCGGTGTGCAGGGGCAGGAATCCGTGCCCGTCGTCGGCGGGGACCGGGTTGCCGGTGGCGCCGGTGGCGGTGTGGGTCCAGGTTTCGGCGAGGGCCCGGTGGTCGGTGCCGTCGGCGTCGTACCAGCGGGGGATCCCGTTGCAGGACAGCCAGTCACCGTCGGTGTCGTGGGACCAGATGAGTGCGGCCTGGTCCGGGACACCGGCCCGGTACTGCTGCCGGGTGCGCAGGTGCGCGTTGGTGGCGGCGGCGTGTTCGGCGAGGGGTAGGACGTCGTCGACGCGGAACCACAGTCGGTCGGACATGGCGAAGGAACCTCCTGATGGGGGAAGAGGGAAAGGTCGGCCGTTCGCTGGCCGGGCTTGCGGGGGCCCCAGCCCGGGGCGCCGGGCGGTTGCCGCACGGGGGCCGGCAGTGGGTCCACGCCACGCCGCTTGGCCCCCCGTGGGTACGGCGGATCGCCCGCTGGAGCGGGTCGGATGTAGTCCCAGGCGGGCGTGGTTCAGGTGGTGGTCAATGTCGTGTGGGGGGTGTGGCCGCACTCGTCGCGGCGGGTGTGTGCGTCGCAGGGGCCGGGACGCTCAAGGGACGCGGCTGTAGAGCTCGCGTCTGCTGCTGGTGGCCGGCGCGGCGTGGGTGCAATGGGGTGGAGCCGGTCGGGCCGCCGCCGATCCCCAGGGAAGAAGGGATGGGTGGCGGTGCCCGACCGGTTCCGGATCCGGTGGTGCTACAGGGCGACGGCGAGCAGTCGCTGGTCGGCCTCGATGGTGTCGAGGTACCGGTTCGCCTGCTCGAGGTAGGTCACCCGGTGGGTGAGGGCGTCGCTCGCGGGTGCGAACTTGTGCCCGTCCGGGGTGAGCAGGGCGTCGCCGCACACGGCGGTGGTGGCGCTGTAGTGCTGGTAGGCCATCGGGCCTGCCTGGAACATCTCCAGCTCACCAGGGCTGAGGTGGGCGGCGCCGTAGCTGGCCGCGTTGTGCATCCGCATCGCATTGACGCGGGGCTGGTTGTTGAAGTCCGCCTCGGCCCGCTCGCGCGGGTATTTGGCGGGTTCCGCCAGGTGGCGGGCCAGCAGGGTCGGCCACGGGGTGGCCGGCCGGGTGCCGTGCACGACCTGCTGCCACAGTTGGTGGCGGATGCCGGCGCCGACGCCGGCGGCGTGGCGCATGGCGTTCAGGTCGAGCAGCTTGACCGGTCCGCCGGCGCAGTACACCGGACGTCCCTTGCGCGGTGCGACCAGGTCGCGCCGCTGCCACAGCCACATGTCTGGGATGGCCCAGAACCGGGACTGCAGGGTGCCGGACACGCCGAAGTGCCGGTCGAGCTGGGTGGCGGTAAGGGCCTGCGACGGGAGGCCGTCGGGCAGGCAGACGATCAGGTTGTTGATCGTCGCGGTCGGCGTGACCACCGGGCTGGTGGGCGCCGTGGTGCTGGCGGTGGTGGCCGCGGGGGCGGGCTTGCGGCCCGGGCGGGGCGTCACCGTTGGCACGCGGGTGCCGTAGCGGCTCAGCGGAGTCGCGGCACCGTTGGTTGCGGTCATGAGGGGTTCCTCCTTCGGTTTGGGCGCGTTGTTGGGCGCGCGGAAGTGGTCGGCCCACCGGGTACATGGGTCGACTCACGGGACGAACAGGGAATGGGTGCAGCAGAGTCGCTGCTGGTGGAGCGGGCTGGTGCTGGCGGTGCGGGTTGGTGCTGGTGGTGCGGGTGGTGCGGTGCGACCTGGGGGTCGCCGCGCGGCGCGGGCGCCGACCGGCCCGGAGGCGGGTGGGCGGAGCGCACCGTTGGGTGCGGCGGTGGTTCCCGAGGTGGGACCGGACCGGGTGGAGCGATATATGGGTGAAGGTGGTGCCGATGAAGGTAGCGGCCGGATCTGTCAGCGCCGGCCGCCGTCATGATCGTCAGTAGTGCGGTTGACCTGTACTGTCAGACGACCGCTCGATTCCGCGGGTGAGGAACGGGGAGGCTGTGAGATCTGGTCGGTCTCACAGTCGCCCACGACGGTGGACGACCTCCCTCCGCGTGTGGTGAAGGTGGGCGTCAGGGCTCCGGGTCGGCGGGGCCGCTGAGGTCGGTGTCGGTGAAGCGGTGCGGGTTGGTGGTCGGGTTGTCCGGGCCGTGGTCGGAGGGCAGTTCGTGCAGCCAGCGGCGTGGGCCTGGGTCGGTGGTGAGGGTCCAGGCGGGTCCGGCGGGGTGTTCGCTGTGGATGCCGGTGGCGACGGGCATGGCGGTGGGCACTCCGGCGAGGGCGTCGAGGAGGTGCTGCTCGCGTCGGCGGCCGGGGACGCGCAGCAGCACCGGGTAGCGGGGCCCGTAGCGGGCGAGCTGCTCGTACGCGCGCAGCTTGCGCAGCACGGTGCCGAGGGGTTCGGTGCCGTTGTCGTGTTCGAGGAAGAACCCGACGGTGCGCCCGCCTGCGTGCCAGATGCCGTGCCCGTCGGGCTGGACCCCGGTGCCGCTGCCGGCGGCGTACGAGGCGGCGGCGAAGGCGGCGGTGGTGTGCTGTTCGGACCACCACCGCGCCAGCCGGGCGTGCTCGTCGGTGCGGGCGTAGCCGATCAGGTCGATGAACAGCTGGTTGGTGCCGAGCAGGTGGGCCAAGCGGCGGCTGCCGATGATGCGTTCAGTCCGTTCGATGCTGGTCCGAGGCGCTCGGGCACCGGCCTGGTTCGGGTCGTTGAACTGGGTCGGGTGGACCACAGCACCGAGTGGGCCGAGGGTGTAGAGGTGCTGGCCGGTGCCGGTGGTGACGTCCACGAACCGGCTGACCGCCTCCATCTGGTGCAGCTGGGCGAGGCGGAGCCGGGCAGAGCGACGGGACGGGAACAGCGCCGCCGTGATCTGGTCGGTGGAGAGCACGTAGTGCTCGGCGAGCAGCCGCAGAAGTTGATGATCGCGGGTGGTGAGTCGACGGAGCCGGTCCAGACGAGCGAGACGAGAGGACGAACGAGAACCGGACGACGACCGGGAGACGGAGTTGTTGGTGGGCACGGTGGATGCTCCAAGCGGAAGAGGAGTTCCCTCCGAGGGGAGGGTGTCTGAGTTCGGTGAGGTGGTCACCAGAGGCTGGTGACCGCCGGTGAGCGGCACTGACAGACCCGGAGAGCCGGAATCTGTCGGTGCGGTGTGGTGATCGGTGGTGAAGGGCTGGTGAAGCCCTCACGGAAGGGGTGACCGGGACGCAGTAGACCCGGTCGCCCCCGGCCGACCCGGTCTGTCGATCTCACGTCAACCGCCCTGCGGCGTTCAGGCGTTCGCCTTCGGACCGCTCTTGCCCCAGGACCGGCGGTTGTCGTCGGGGCGGGTCGAGAACCGGTCGACGAGGTCGTCGATCGCGCTGGTGTCCTGCGCCGGCACCGCCTCCGTGGCGGCCTGCCGGATTGCCGTCGCCTCGCCCACGACCGGCTTCGGCGGTCGGGTCTTGAGGGTGAACGCCGGTGTCTGCCGCCCACCGACGACGAGCCGCCCGGCGGCGGTGTAGGCGTCCAGGTGGGTCAGGTCGTGCTCGTCGAGTTCGGGCAAGGTGTGCCTCGCGAGGACGCGGGCGTCCTCCGGTGCGACGGAGAAGTACAGCTTGTTACGGGCGTTCGCTGACGCCGCCGCGAGAAGGTCCTTCGGGAACTGGGCCAGGTCCTGGTGGGCGAGGACCATCGACAGCCGGTACTTCCGCGCCTCCGCCAGCATCGAGTCGAGGCTGTTGGCCAGGGTCAGGAAGTTCTGACACTCGTCGATGATCAGCGTGGCGTCCCGGCGTCTGTCGGCCGGCACGGCGGCGCGGGCGGTGGCCGCCTGCCACACCTGCGCCAGCACGAGGGAGCCGAGGAGCTTGCTGGTGTCCTCGCCGAGCTGGCCCTTCGGGATTCTGACGAGGAGGGCGCCGCCGTCGAGGACCTTGCCCATGTCGAAGCTGGAGCGCGGGTAGCGCATGGTGCGCTTGACGAAGTCCCGCAGCAGGAACGCCCGCAGCCTCGCGAGGACGGGGCCGATGACCTGGGAGCGCAGGGCGGGGTTGAGGTCGTCGTACCACTGCCAGAACCCGGACAGGCCGGCCGGGTCGTCCAGGCCGACGGTCATCGCCGACCGGAACTGGGCGCTGTTGAGCAGGGGTGGGATGTGTTGGAGGGTGACGTTGGCGTGCCGCAGCAGGGTCAGGCAGGCCACCCGCATGACGTCGTCCATCCGCGGCCCCCACGCCTTCGCGAAGATGTTCCCGAAGATGCTGACGAGGTTGTCGACGACCAGGTCGGGGTCGTCGCCGGACAGCGGGTTGAGGGTGGGCGGGTTGGGCTGGTCGGGGTCGAACAGCACCACCCGGCCGGCGACGCTGGCGGGGAGCCGGTCGAGGATGTCCAGGACCATGTCGCCGTGCGGGTCGATGACCACGGTGCCCCGGCCGGCTTTGATGTCCTCGACGGCCATGTTGACCAGCAGGGTCGTCTTCCCGGAGCCCGTCGATCCGACCACATGCATGTGATACCTCGCATCGGCGACGGACAGGGCCACCGCGTGGCCACCCACTTCGGCGTCGCCGAGGACCTTCATCCCGCGGCCGCCGGTCGGCACCGCTACTGGGGCGGGCATGGACTTCGCCCGCGCCCGATCCAAGCCCGGTACGGCCAGATCCCGCGGCAGGGCGGCGAGGACGGCCAGTTCGGGGGTGGAGGCCAGGAACCCCGCTCCGAGCCGCCGTGTGGCCAGCACGGCCACCGGTTGCGCCATCCGGGCCCGGTGGGCGAGCCGGTTACGGCCGGCGTAGACGGCGAACGACGAGGCGACCGCGTCCGCGACACCGCGCAGCCTGGCCTCCGGCCGGGAGCCGTTGCGGTGGTTGTTCTTCGCGATGGCGTAGCGGATGCCGATGGTCCACAGCGGGTGGGTGGTCTTGTCGAGGATCGCCCGCACGTCGCGCTCCACGCCGGGGTCCCGGCGGCCGGCCGGCTGGCCGCCGCCGCTGCGGGTGGTTGTGGTGCGGCCGGACAGGAACCCATCGAGGACCCACAGCAGCGGCGCGGCGGGGTTGATGGCCGGGACAGCCGTCTTACCGTCGCGTAGCCGGCCGGCGGCGCGGCGGGCCCGTGCGGCGCGGCGGGGGGTGGCGGGGCGGGCGAGGACCTGCACGCAGGCGTACTCGTCCGGTTTGAGCTGCGACCCGGCCGACATGAGTGCTCGGAGCGGGTCGTTGTCGTGGTCGGTTTCGAAAGGCAGCCACTCGGCTGCGGTCGGCAGCAGGTGCCCGCCGACGGCGGCCGGCACGTCCAGTGGGATCGGCGGTGATGCCTGGTCGTCGGTGGTGCAGGCGGCGCCGGGCCAGGCGGCCCGGACGGCGGCCTCGACCGCCCCGTGCGGCACTGTGCCGGGTACCCAGATGCTGATGAGGAGCTGGCGGCCGGTCCAGGTGTAGTGCCACACCACGTGCGGGCTGCCGTACAGCAGTCGGCGTCGGCGGGATGGGGTGAGGGTGCCGTGCAGGTTCGCCCACAGCGCGGCGGCGCTGTGCGGGTCGACCTCCGGCGGTGGGGCGACCGTGACGAGGCGGGCGCCGTCGGCGTGGCGGCGGTGCCGCCACCCGTCGACCAGGTTCCGCCCGGCGACATAGGCGACCAGCAGGGCAGCGGCGACGCCGAGCAGCCACGGCCGGTCCACCGCCCAATCCGCGACGTACAGAACCCACCGAGTGGGCGCGCTCGGCGGGGCAATGACCCCGGCGCCCGGCCCGGAAGGACTGGGCGTCGGCGACAGGGCATGCAGTGGCGTCACAGGTCCTCCTCCCCATCGTCGGGGTCGAGGTCGGCTAGGTCGGCCGGCTTCGTGGTCGCGAGAAGGTGTTCGGCCTGGGAGGAGATCGACTCGAACGCCGTCCGGTTCGTGCCGGATATCAGCAGGCCGTGCCCGACTCGGGCGGACAGCAGCATCCGGCGTTCCCCGGCGGTCAGCCCGAACGCGTCGGCGACCTGGTCGATGGCCTGCGGAGCCTGCTTCAGCAGCACCTGCGTGGCCGCGTTGGACACGACGGCGTGGCCGAGGTCGGTGCCGAGCACGTCGGCGACGTCCTGGGTGATGACCGACAGGCCTGCGTTGCGTTTCCGGCCGGCCTTGCTCATCTTGAACAGGAACCGGGCGCCTTCACCGTCGCGCATCAGCAGCCATGCCTCGTCCACCACGACCAGCCGCCGCGCCTGCGGCGAGGAGGTGGAGCGGTACTGCCGCGGGAGGTCGACCTGCCGCCAGATTTCATCCAGGGCGAGGAGCGTGCCGACGGTGCGCAGTTCGTCCGGCAGGTGCCGCAGGCTCCAGACGACCAGATGCCCGCCCGGGCGGGTCGTGGTCGGTGAGTCGAACAGGTCGGAGAACGAGCCGGCCACCCACGGTGCCAGCCGGGCGGCCAACTCGTGGGCGGCGGCGTTGTCGTCGGCCCGCAGTGTCGCGGCCAGATCCTTCAGCAGCGGCGCGGGCCGGTGGTGGGTGGCCGGGTCGGCTGTGATGCCCGCCTGCCGATAGACGGCGAGGATCGCCCGGTCCAGGGCGGCGCGCTCTGCGGGCGGCGGCAGCTGCCCCACCAACACGCTGATCAACGTGTGGAGGAACAGGCCGCGGCGGGTGAGCACGTCCGGGCGGGTGTCCCCCGCCGGCAGGTCCAGGGGGTTGATCTTCACGCCGGGTGCGCCGAGCCGCACGATGGTGCCGCCGACCGCGTCGGCCAACCGGAGGTATTCGTCCTCGGGGTCAACCACGGAGACCTGCACTCCCTGGTACAGGTTGCGGAGCACGTCGAGCTTGACGAAGTAGGACTTTCCGGCGCCGGAGCGGGCGAGGATCACGCTGTTGTGGTTCTCCTGCGCCCACCGGTCCCACCAGACGATGCCCTGGGAGTCCGGGTTGACCCCGTACAGCACCCCACCGGTGGTGGCCGGGTCGCCGGGCAGCGGTGCCGGTAGGTCCGCCGACGCGAGAGGGAACGCGGCGGCCAGTGCCTGGGTGTCCATGGTGCGGCGCATCTGCAGGCTGTCGGTGGCAAGCGGCAGGGTGGTGGTCCAGCCGGGCAGGTGCCGCCACGTCGCGGGCTGCACCTCGATCAGGGTGGACCCGGCGGCGGCCTTCACCTGCGCGCACGCGTCGAGGAGTTCGGCCTCGGTGCGGGCGTGCACCGTCAGGTACAGGCCGACGCGGAACAGCTTCGCCGCCCCGCGAGCAAGGCGTTCGGCCAGATCGGCGGCGTCGTCGGCGGCGGCCTCCACGTACGGGTCGGCCAGCTTGCCCTTCTGCTCGTCGGCCCGCCGGCTGGATTCGAACCGGGCCCGCTGGTTGCGCAGCCGCGATGCCGCCACCGGCGCGGGGATCGGGTCGATGTGCAGGGCCAGGTCCAGCCGGCCGGGCCAGGACAGCAGTGGCTCCAGCCACGCCGGCCTGACCTCGGCCGGGTAGCCGGTGACCACCAGGGTGGCGGCGTAGCCGTCTCCGACTCGCAGGAACCGCGGCGTCACCTCCACCGAGGCCGGAGCTACCGTCGCCGCGAGTCCCGCGGACGGCGGGCTGGTGCTGTCGTCGTTCGGGGTGCGTCGGCGCTTGACGGTGATCACGATGTCCTCCTGGTGCGTGGCCTCTTCGCCGGAGGCGCGGTGATGGTGGTGTCGGGTGCGGCGAGGCCGCCGGGGCGAGGCGGCCGGTAGGGGTCGGCCGCGGCGGCCAGGGCGGCGGTGGTGGCGTGGCCGTCCAGGGCGCGGGTGGTGACGCCCAGCCCGGACAGGGACCGAACCGTCTGGTCGGCGCGACGTCGAGCGGCGTGCTCACCGCGCTCACCGGAGTTGGTGCGGGTCACGATGAGGACCTGCCGGCGTAGCGGGTCCCGCCGTTCGGCGAGGTCGTCGAGGAACCGTGCGTGGTCGGCTGCCGCGTCGGCGAGAGCTGGGTGCGGCATGGCGTCCGCCGCCTGGGCGAGGGTGCGGGCGGCGGAGTGCAGGTCGACCGGCTGCGCCGACACCACGATCTGCGTCGGCGTGGACAGGCTGTTGAGCCATCGGCCGAAGATGTCGACCAGGGCGGCCTGTTCGTCGGCGGTGCGCAACGCGAGGTTGACGCTGGTTGCCGCGACCATCGCCGCCTTCACACCGCCGAGGCTGATCTCCCCGTGGTCGTCGATGGCGTCGGCGGGCAGTTTCAGTGGCGCCGGCAGCATCACCTTCGACGCCGGGGCCTGCACCCAGTCGGGTGTCTTCGCGGTGGTGTCGGTGGTGGACAGAGCGCGTGGCGCCCGGGAGTGGCGGACTGCGGAGGCCAGCCACACGTCCATAGGCAGTCCGTCGCGGCGGCCGACAGTGAGGCCGAACACCAGGCCGCCGAGGACGACAGCGGCGCCGAGTAGCACCGGCGCGGGCACGATCGCGTGGAGGGCGCGCCAAGCGCCGTAAAAGATGACGGCGGCGACGGCGAGGATCGCGAGTTGCCGGAACGTCAGCCCGTAGAGCACCTTGTCCGGCGCGTCCACGTCGGCGGGCATGCGGGCGGTGACGGCCTGTTCGTCACGCCGGTCGCGGCTCATCGTCGCACCGCCCCCAGGCCGGGGATGCGCAGCCCGCGGGTGAGCTGCTGCACCACGACGACCCGCACGACCGCGCCGAGCACGTTGCCGCCACGCCCGCCTGCGCCGCTGGTGGCGTAGCGGCGCATCAGCCCCGGCACCTTGAGCGTGGTCCACAGCAGGACCATCACGACGAACAGGTTGAGCACGCCACCCGGTTCGACCGGCAGGCCGAGCAGCGGCAGCATGGTGCTGGTGTCCAGCAGCATCCACTGTCCGGCGAACAGTACGAATGCCTGCACCACCGGGGTCGCCAGCATGGCGACGTACGACCGCCACCACATGCGGGCCACGCCGTCGGTCTGCGGCAGGGCGTGACACGCCAGCGCGATCGGCGCGACCGCGGTGAGCACCAACGCGACCGCGAAGCGGACGATCACACTGCAGGCGGTGGCGGCGAGCAGGAACACGATGATCGCCAGGCAGACGACGAACAGCAGACCGGCGGTCTGGTCACGCGCGGCCATCAGGTGGGTCCTGACGGCGTTCAACGCCCCGTCGCCGTTGAAGTCCTGCGCGGTCAGTGCGGCGGTGAACGCGTTGGCGTACTCGATGAGCGTGCCGGCGATCAGTTGGGAGAAGTGGGCGGTGACGAACCCGACGACGCACCGCGGCAGCAGATCCTTGGCGGTGTAACGGGCGCGTTCGTCGCCGCCGGCGACCATGGTGAGGACACCGGCGGCGACGAACACCAGGACGAATACTGTGTCGACGACCCAGATCGACCGCCCGGTCAGCGCCTGCACCTGCGGCAGGCTGGTCACGTCCGGGGTGATCAGCAGCGCGTGGGTGATCGCGGTGATGAGCCCGTTCAGACAGTCCAGCAGCAGGCCGGCGAACCAGTCCAGGATCTGGTTGAGCGCCCAGGCCATCGTCAGCCTCCGACGATTCCCTGGACGACCTCCAGCAGGATGGGCGCGAGTACGGCCAGGCCGTAGCCGATCAGGGCGTTCTTCAGTGCGCCCTTGGCCTTGTCGACCTGGGCCGGGTCGCCGCCGGCGGTGGCCCAGTACACGCCGGCCAGGACCAGGAACAGGGTGGCGACTGCGGCCAGGATGCCCATCACCCAGGTCTGCAGGTTGGCGATGACGGTGGGCAGGTCGTTGGCGGCCAGGACGACCGGGCCGCCGGGGTCGGCGTAGGCGGCGGCCGGCACGGCCAGCGTCACCACAGCCGCCGCCGCGGCGGGCGCGGCGACCCGGGCGACGAGGCGAAGCGCGCGGGTCGTCATCAGTGCGTGGGAGAGGGCGATGGTCAGGGCACGTGAACGTGCCAACAGCGGGCGGAACATGATGGCTGCACCTCCCGCCCCGGCTCGCAGCCGGGGCGATTCGTCGAAACGGTGGGCGGAGAACCGCCGCCGGGCTCGGAAGACGCACGTCGGCCGGGAACCGTGGTGAACCTCGGGAGGAGCTCGTCCTCCCGTTCGGGTTGGCGATGATCGATGAGGTGTCAGCGCATCAACGTGGCGCGGCACCCGAGGTACCCGGTCCCATGCCGACCCGGCCTCCCGGCCCGGCGGCGGGCGGAATCAACCCCCTGCGTGACGCCGTGGTGGCGTCGGAGGAGTTCCGCACCCTCAAACCGGCGTTTGTGAGCTGTGGCGAACACCTGCCGATCCCACAGCGCTCCGACACGGCCTCACGTACCTCTGACAACCCTGGTCAGCGGCCCGTCCGACGATCATGCCGCTGCTGGCGGACCTCGCCGTCGGCATCGGCGCCGGGGTCTCACAGCCGCCGCCTCAACTCCTCGTGGGCGCCGCTGTCAGATCCGTGATAGATCCGACGGACCGCCCGAAAGTGAGTACGACGGCCCTTCCCGCACCAGGGTGGGAGCCGGTCGAAGTGGTGCGGCGCGAGGGGTTCGCCGTACGCGGTCGCGGGCCCGACCGGATGGTCGGGCCCGCGTCCGGAGAGCCTGCGGGATGGTCGGCGGTCAGGCGGCTGCCAGCGTCACCTGCGCCACAGGATGCCGTGCGCTGCCGCCGCGGGCGGCCCGGATGTGCTGCCGTCGCTCGGCCGCCGCGCTGAGGTCTTTCCGCGCCCGGGGTGAGGTCGCCTCGGTGAGCATCCCGGCGGCGAGCGCGTCGGCGATGCGGACGTCGATGCGCTCGACGCGCCGCCGCAGCGTGGCGACCTCCAGGCCGAGGCGGGCGGCGATGGGTTCGATGGCCCGGTGGCCCAGCCGCACGTCAATGTAGGGCTGCTCGTCGCACTCGTCGACGATGCCCAACTCGACGGCCCGGCGTACGAGGAGGTCCGGATGCCCGTAGGGCCGCTTCGGGGTGCGCGAGCCGGTGACGTGCTCGAGGTCGTCCACCGGAACGGCCTCGGCGCCGTCACGTTGCCGCAGCTCGTGGCCGGCCCGCCATGCGGCCATGCACAGCGCCGCGTACGGCGCAGGCTTGGCCAGGTCGACCCGGTCACGTAGGGCGCCCAGGAAGCCGGTGAGGATCTCGGCGTCTAGATCGTGAGCGTCACCGGCCCAGCCGGTGTGCAGCCGTCCGGCGTAGCGGCGCAGCGCGGGCATCGCCAGGGCGACCGCGGCGATGACCCAGGCGGGACCGTCGAGACGGGCGCGGCGGACCAGCTCCCGCCACACGACGTCACGGGCCGTGTAGGCGTGGGGGTTCTCCAGCAGCCATTGCCGCAACGCCGGAAGGGCGATGACACGGCCGGGCAGACCGCTGTCGTCGCCGAGCTGATCGGCCAGCGGGTCGAGGTCCAGGGACAACGGATCGGGGTCACAGGTCAGACCGGCGAACGCGGTGTCCACGGCGTCCAGCGGCGAGTCGGGCCAGTCCTTGGCGGACGCGGTCATGTCACGAACTCCTATGTCAGAGACGAATGTCGATGACGGCCGGAGGTGTACGGCCGGCGCGCCTGACCGCCATTGCGCCACCTCGGTCTCACCGGCCCCTGACAACGCAGGCCAGCAGGCATGAATCCTCGGCTCGACAGCACCAGCCGCCACCGGCCACCCGCTGACTGACGACCGGCGCTGGCGCGCGTCACCGTTCTGACAAAGCCGCGTTGACCTGCTCGTTGACACGACAGGAGGCGAAGGGCGCGGGACAAGGCCGCGAGGGACACGACACCGGCCGAGGGGTCTGACAACGGGGGCCCAGCCGGTCTCACAGCGTCTAACAGCGCCCCGCGGGCGGCACGGTGTCAGATCGCGACAGGCTGACACTGCAGCCGAATGTCATCGTCAACCCTGCGCGCCGCGGTGGCGCGCCGTCTGACAGTGTTCGTCCGGCGTGGGGACGGTCTGACACGGTCGCCGCCTCCGATGACAATCCAGCACCGGCGTCCTCGGTGACGCCGTCGCCGTCCGGGACATCGGACGGCGATCTGACAAGACCGGCCAGCGCCCCCGTGTCATCGATGCAAGTCGCTGTCATGGTCGAGGTGGTCGTGACCGTGCGTGTCAGACAGCCGGGGGTGGCCGATCGCTCTGACGATCTCACGACGCCGACCCCGGCCCGGTCGAGCCGGCGACAGCCGGATCATCCCGCGTTCTGGAGGCCAGCCGAGCGGACAGGAAGCGGCTGTCAGACATTCGTGAGATTCCCGTGAGATCGGCAGGTGTTCGCCACAGCTGACAAACACCGGTTTGAGGGTGTCAGCGCAGCACGGCGCGGCGCGGAGCCGACACCACATGAGCGAGCACACGCCGCAGCACCACAACCCGCATCCCGATCCCACCGTCGACACCGGCCCTGACGCCGATGTTGACCCGACCCCGGCCGACCTGGTCGCCGGCGACCCGCCGGTACCGCTCACCGTCTGGCGCACCGCCCGGACCCCGGGCGACGCCGGACGCAGCATCGGCACCCGCCTCGCCGACCGCCTCATCGCCGCCTACAGCCGCCCCGGTGAGGCGGTCGTCGACCTCACCACCGACCACGCCCTCACCTCCGCCTGTGCGGCCGGGGCCCGCCGGCACCACCCGGCGTGGTTCACCGACGCGTCCAGCCTGATCATCGGCCCGGCCACTCCCGTCCCGCTCGCCAGCGGGATCACCGGCGACGCGGACGAGGAGGAGGACCTGTCGGAGATGGGCGCCTGGTTCGGGGACGACCTCACCGACCCGGACCCGCACCCACCGGCCGACACGGGCGCCGGCCTGCCGTCCGGCGGCTCCCTGCAGCAGGCAACCAGTCTCGTGGTCGCCTGCTGGCCCCTCGACCTCAACGCCGCTACCAACCGGGTCCGGTTGGCGTGGCTGCTGGCCGCCTGCGCCCAGCTGCTGCAGCCGGGCGGCTGCCTGATCCTCGTCGTCACCGTCCCGGCCGGCACCACCGCCGGCCCGGAGGACTTCTCCGGCGTGGTCCAGGCCGCCGCTGGCGTCGGGCTGGGCTACCTGCAGCACCTTGTCGCGGTCACCGCCGACACCGACGGGGACGCGTTCGTCTACCACGTCACCGACGAGGAACTGCTCGCCCTCACCACCGCCGTGAGCGACCGGTGGCGGGTGGCGCACCTGCGGGTCCACGCGGACCTGATGGTGTTCAGCCAGACCCAGCGCCCGGCCCCGCGCCGGGCCGATGGGCGTGAGAGCGGTGGTCGCCGTGGCTAAGCACCGCGCGCACACCACCGCCAACGAGCCCGACGAGCAGAACACGACGACTGCCGCCACGAGCACCCACTCCGTCGGACGGCATCGGGCTGCTCCCGGCCCGGAGGGCCTGTCGGTGTGGGCGACCGCGCAGGCCACCGGACCAGTCCAGCGCCGCGGCCGGTACGTCCGTGAGTCGGTGCAGCACCCGGCGCGGATGCTCCCGGCGATCGCCGCGCACGCCGTCGCCGCCTACACCACACCCGGAGACTTGGTGCTGGACCCGATGTGTGGGATCGGCACCACGCTGGTCGAGGCGATCCACGCCGGCCGGGACGCGATCGGGGTGGAGTACGAGTCGCGCTGGTCCGACATCGCCGACGCCAACATCAAGCACGCCCACACCCAGGGTGCGACCGGCCGGGCCGGTGTGATCCGCGGCGACGCCACCAGCATCCTGTCGTTGGTGCCGGCGGCCCTGACCGGGCAGGTCTCGCTGGTGGTGACCTCGCCGCCGTACGGGCCGACCGTGCACGGCCTTGTCCGGCCCGGCGCCGACGGCGTGGCCAAGTTCGACAACGCCTACAACGACGGCACCGACCGCGGGAACCTCGCCTACCGGGACCTCACCGGCCTCGCCGACGGGTTCGCCCAGATCCTCGCCGGCTGCCACACCCTCCTCAAGCCCGGTGGGGTCGTCGTGGTGACCGCCCGACCGTGGCGCAAGCACGGCGAACTCGTCGACCTACCCAGCGCGGTCATCGGCGCCGGTATCCGGGCGGGCCTCACCCCCGTCGACCGGTGCGTGGCGCTGCTCGCCGCCGTCCGCGACGGCGGGCTCGTCGCCCGGCCGTCGTTCTTCCAATTGCAGGCGGTCCGTAAGGCGCGGGCCGCCGGCACCCCCATGCACCTGATCGCCCACGAGGACGTCCTCGTGTTCATCAAGAGCCAGACCGACTCGGGTTCAGGAAGCCTGGGGGACAGCCTCGGGGGAGGGGTGGTCGCGTGAGTGCGCATGCCCACCGCCACCCGAGCCGCGCGGCGGGAGTGCACAGCTGCTGCCTCCTGCGGTCGGCCGCGCGCGGTGAGACTCCGAGGCTCGGCGCGGTGGAGGTGCGTGATTGACCACCGACCCGCACCGCGCATCGGATCGCTGTGCACCGGCTACGGCGGCCTCGACATGGCCGTCGAGCTGGTGCTCGGCGGTCATCTCACCTGGTACGCCGAAACTGACCGGCACGCCGCCACCGTCTGCGCCCACCACTGGCCCGGCATCCCCAACCTCGGTGACATCCGCACCGTCGACTGGACCCGCGTCGCACCCGTCGACGTCCTCACGGCCGGGTTCCCGTGCCAGGACATCTCCAACGCCGGCAAGCGCGCCGGTATCACCGGAGTGCACTCCAGCCTGTGGAGTGCCGTCGCCGACGCCGTTCGCGTGCTTCGACCGCCGCTCGTGTTCGTGGAGAACGTCGCCGCGCTCCTGCGGCGAGGTTTCGACGTCGTCGAAGCTGACCTGGCCGCGATCGGGTACGACACGAGCTGGACGTGCCTACGCGCGTCCGACATCGGCGCCGCCCACCGCCGCGACCGGCTGTTCCTGCTGGCCGCACCCACCGGACGAGTGGGAGGAGGTGCGGACGCTGCCGACACCGTGCGCCCGTGACGGCAAAGGACCCGGCCTTCCATACGGGCTGCCCGACCTCATCGAACCGTCAGGCTCGACCCACGGCCTCCTATCCACCTCCACCGCGAGGCGCAGCGCACGCGACGTTGAGCACCGGCATGCGCGGGCCGACGGCGCGCGTCTGCTGCCCACCCCTAGGGCGAGTGACACCGGGACGCCCGGGCGACGTGCGGGGGCCGGGTTCCGGCCCCCGCTGTCGCAGGTGCTGCTGCCCACCCCGCGGGCCACCGACGGCGAGAAAGGTTGCCCTGGGCAGCGCGGCTCACACGGCGACCTGACTCTCCCTTCCGCGGCGGTGCGGGTCCCGACCCGGCTCCTGCCCACCCCGCGCGTGTCCGACGGGTGCGGTCCCGGGCGGCATGGCGACGGTGGCGCGGACCTGCGCACCACCGTTGCTGGGCTCGGGCAGCCCGACGAGCAGCGGTGGGGCGGCTACGCCGACGCAGTCGCCCGCTGGGAGCTGTTGCTCGGCCGGCCCGCACCGGCACCCACGCAGACCGGCCGGCACGGCAAGCCCGTCCTCGCGCCCCGGTTCGTGGAGTGGCTCATGGGCCTCGACCCAGGCCATGTCACCGGCCCCGACCTGGGGCTGCCGCGCACGCGCGCGCTGCGGGTCCTCGGCAACGGGGTCGTGCCCCAACAGGCCGTCGCCGCCCTGCGGCTGCTGCTGTGCCCACACAGGTGGTAGCGGGAGAAGGTTCCTTGGCCTACCGACGTGGCCAGTGATGGGGCGCCGGTTGAGGCCAGGGTGCCAGTGAGTTCCCGCTAACCGGCATCGGCGTGCTCCGTGCCTCCACGGCCTCTCTCCGCAGGCGGCACCGCCAGTCCGACGTGACGGCGGTGCCGCCTGCGGAGAGCCAGCCCTTATCTGAAACCCAGGACCTCACCGCCCCTGCGGCTGGCGGTCCGAGATTAGGAGTCAAGCCCATGCGATCAGCACGACGAACCCGCAACCTCACCCCTGCCGCCAACCCCGACAGCGACGACGCAGCTTGTACCTGGACCATGGAGCGCATCCTGGCGCTTGGGGCGACCACGGACCTCGCCACCGCCGCCGCCATCCTCGGCATCTCCCGCTCGGCGGCCTACAAGCTGGCCGCCCGCGACGCCTTCCCGGTGCCACTGTTCCGAGCCGGTACGTACTACCGCGTGCCGACCGCCCCGATCCTGCGGAAACTGCACCTCGAGTCCCCGCCGGTACCGACAGCTGGTGACACCGGCGGGGCGGGCGCCGACGAGGACGGCGGGTATTCGGGCGGGGACAGGGACACCACGGGCTGCAGCCCTCCGCCGTGACCTCGCCGCGGGTAGGACGCCCAGTGCGCGGCTCCGTATGCCGTGCCGGTGCAGCCGCCGACTACTACTCGACGGCGCGGGAGAGGAGCCGGACCAAGGCGCGACGCAACACCCGCTCGATGTCATCCACGACCGCTGACAGGCCATCTGTCGGCTGGCCGGTGAGGGTGCGCAGTTCCCGCCTGCTCGGGTCGTCGCCGTGCATCTCGTCGTTGCGGAGCCGGTATCCCAGACGCAGGAGGGCCTCGAGCCGCTCGGGCGGCGCCTGCAGGACAGGGTCGTCCGCCAGGAGCACGTTCGCTCCGTCAACGATCTTGTCCTGCTTGCGGGGATCCGCTGGCAGGCCCGGCAGTTTGATGAACAGCACTTCGGCGCAGACCATCAGGTCGATGAGCCGGTCGGTCGGCACCCGGTCGGCCCCCGCCAGGACCAGCCGGCGCAGCGCGGTCTGCAGACCCCGGTTCTCCCGGACCGCGGGATGCGCGAGGAGGCCGTACACCTCGCGCACCGCCTCAACCTGCTCTCGCCCAAGGATCGTCGGTCGTTCCTCGTCGAAGGCGGGCAGCGCCGACAGTGACGCCGTCGGCCCCAGTCCCTGGGGAAAGTCGTCGTCCGGTGGGCAGCTGATCGCCCGAGTCGCGGTGACGGACCCGCCGCACACCAGCCGAAGCGCAGCCACGAGACGGCTGGCTGGCTCGACCAGCGCGCCAGAATCCGGCGCCGTCGGTTGGGCGGGTACGTCCATGGCCGAGCACACCGGGTACGAGGTGCAGCGGGTCAGGGCCCACTGGTGGAACCGCGACACGGTCACCGAGGTCGGGCCGCCCGCGAAGGCGATCGGCACCGCGAGGTAGCCGATCGCGGCGCTCACCTGCCGGTCGCTCATCGCTTGCAGCACCAGGCCGTCGGGCAACGTGACCGCCTCGATGCCTGCGGTGGGGGTGAAGGCGTTGAGCGGGACCACCTCGACCAGCCGCGCCCGCGTGGCCAGCAAACCGTCCTCCAACCTGCTGTACGCGGCGTCGAAGGCGTCCTGGTCGAACCGGTAACCCCCGACGGCGGCAACCATGGGTTCCAGGACGTGCTTAACCAGCGTCCACCCCAGTTGCCGGAGCGTGAGGGCGAACTCCACGCCGACGAGGCAGTCCACCCGCTCGCGCAGCACCTCATCGGCGGCCACGACGGCCCGCACCGCCTCCATCTCGGCGAAGGTGTCCAAGAACCGGTAGTCGGTGACCCGGCCCGGCATCTGCCAGACGTCGCGGCGGATCGCGACGAACGACTGCTGCCCGTGGCGGTGCCACTCGCCGAAGTCGGGAACGGTCGCGAACACCGGCACGCCGTCGCAAGCGGCCAAGTCGCCGAGCACCGCCGCCATCAACTGGCCCACTACCGCGTGCAGCTGCGGACGCCGTACCCGGCCCCTCGCCACGTCATCTGCCGCCACCATTGGCCGTCCTCCATGCCCGATCTCACGCGAACCGGACAGGATCCCAGACTCCCCCAGCAGGGCGCATCTGACTTTCGCCGGTCACCGGCCCCAGCGCATGGACCAACCACCGGACCTGGAACCGCGGCGACTTGATCGTGGCCGCCGGTCACGCGTGGATGTCGATCAACCAAACCGATGCCCCACCACCCAGACGAACGGGAGCACCACCACCGATGCCAGACGGAAGCATCTTCAAGCGCTGCGGCTGCCGCCACCCCGACACCGGCAAGCCACTGGGAAACGACTGCCCGAAACTACGCCGCGCGAACCGCGCCTGGAGCTCCGACCACGGCCACTGGGCCTACCAGCTCGAACTACCACCCACCACCGACGGCGGGCGCCGGCAGCTACGCCGCTCCAGCTTCCCCACCCGCCGTGCCGCCGCCGACGAACTCGACCACGCCCGCGACCTGCTCGCCCTCGCCAACGGTGACCGGCGCCGCCGTACCGAGATCGCCGACCTCCTGCAAACCGCCGTACGCGCCAAACGCCCGCTGCCCGAGGTCGACCGCATCCGCCAGCGGCTGCGCGGCGACGGCACGCTCGCCGACATGCCCACCGTCGCCGAGTACCTCACCGGATGGCTGACCCACCTCACGATCGACGCGAACACGCAGCGCGGCTACGAATCGATCGCGCGGGTCCACTTGATCCCACACCTGGGCGACATCCCGCTGGACAAGCTGCGCGCCACCCACATCCGCGCCATGTTCGCCGCCATCGAGCGCCGCAACGACGAGATCGCCGCCGCGAAGGCGAGCAGCGACCCAGTCATCCGCGCGTCGGTCACCGGCGTGCGACCCACTGGTGCCAGCACACGCCAGCGCATCCGCGCCTGTCTGCGCAAAGCGATCAACGATGCCCTCGCCGACGAACTCATCGTCGGCGCCAACCCCGCCGCCCTGGTCAAGGTCCCCGCCGACCGGCCCCTACCAATCGTGTGGGAGGACGAACGCGTGCAACGGTGGAAGGCCACCGGCGAGGTCCCCGGACCGGTGATGGTCTGGACCGACTCCCAGGTCGTGCAGTTCCTCGACTACGCCGCCGTTCATGCCCCCGACCTGCACCCCATGTGGCACTACATGGCCTACCGCGGACCCCGCCGTGGCGAGGCGTGCGGCCTGCGGGACAGCGAGGTGCGGCTGCACCGCCGCGAGACCACCATCAACAACCAGATCGCCACCCACGGCTACACCGCCGTGCAGAAACCACCGAAGAGCAGGGCCGGAAACCGCGACGTCGCCCTCGACACGGACACGACCAAAGTCCTCACCGCCTACAAGGCCCGCCGCGCCGCCTGGCAACTCGCCGCCGGCGACACATGGCCCGACACCGGCCTGTTCTTCGTCCGCCCCGACGGAAAGCCGTGGCACCCGAACGCCGTCACCCAACGGTTCCGCAAGCTTGTCCGTAAGGCCGGGCTGCCCCCGATCCGGCTGCACGACCTGCGCCACAGCGCCGCCACCATCGCCCTCGACGCCGGCATCGACATCAAGGTCCTCTCCGAGCAACTCGGCCACTCCACCACAACCCTGACCCGCGACACCTACCAGAGCGTCACCAAACAACTGCACCAGGACGCCGCCGATGCTGTCGCGAAGAAGATCAACCAGAAACGCCGCAAGGCAGGGTGAAACCCACTCTCGGCGAAGCGGCAGCGGACGACCGCGTGCGGCCGGGCCGGCCCCGGTCGCCCGAGGGAATACGCTCGCGACGTGAGCGGTGACGACCAGTTGCTGAGCCGGCGGGGCAGCTTCGACGAGGACCCGGACAACTACCAGGCGGCTCGGCCGGGATACCCGCCGCGGGTGTACGAGGTGCTTGCCGAGCGCGGGCTGCGACCGGGTGCGCGCGTCCTGGAGATCGGACCTGGAACCGGTCAAGTGACCCGCCCCCTCGTGGACGCCGGTGCGTCGGTGCTGGCGGTGGAACTCGGTGGCCGGCTGGCGGCCCGGCTGCGAACGAACCTGACCGGCCGCGACGTGACCGTCGTCGAGGGCGACTTCACCACCGTGCCGCTGCCCGACGACACCTTCGACCTGGCCGTCTGCGCCACCGCCTTCCACTGGCTGAACGCGGGCGCGGCGGTGCGACGGCTGGCCCGCCTGGTGCGGCCGGGCGGAGGGCTGGCGGTGTGGTGGACGGTCTTCGGTGATCCCGACCGTAGCCCGCCCTGGCGCGCGGAGCTGGACGCGGTGTACCGACGATGGCTACCGGGGCAAGGGCGCGGCCCTGCCGGTGTGCCAGCGCCGCTGCGGGTCGCCGAGCGCACGGCGGAACTGCGGGCAGGTGACTGGTTCGACCCCGTCCAGGTCGAGATGATCCGCTGGGAGCACCGACTGACCCCGCACGACGCGCGGGGGCTGTGGGGGACCTTCCCGAACGTACGCGAGTTGAGCACTGACCAGCGGGAGGCGTTCCTCGACGGCGTCGCCGAGGTGGTCGCCCGCCAGCCCGGCGCGACGGCGATCGACAATTACGTCACCGCGCTGTACACGGCGCCGCGCCGAAACCACGATGCCCTTCCAGCCAGTCCGTGAAATCGGGCAGCGGGCGCCCGAAGGGCGCCAGCGATCTATGCCCCTTCAACAGGGCCTGAGCTAGCCGGGGCTCTGCCGAAGCGGGAAACCTCCCCGAGCCGTTCGAGGAGCTGAGCCGAAGCGTTCTCGCTGGCACGGACCGTTCTGGGCTGGCTGCGGACCGAACAGCGGTGATCCCGCGTCCGGGTGGTGTTGCTGCTCGGCGCGAGTGCGCCCAGGCAAGTTGTCCCGGTGGTGGGTGGTCAGGTGCGGGCGGTCTAGCTGGCGCCGGGCGTGGCGGGCGATGCGATGCGCGTGGGATGACCCGGCGGGCCGGTAGCTGTGGTGTGCATGCGGTACAGGGCGGCTGCCATGCGCGCGATGGCGGGGTGGTGGGGATGGACACGGCGGTGGTCGGCGATGGTGCGGGCGAGGAGTTGCTGCGCCGGTTCCTGGCGGCCGTGTTCGTACAGGACGACGGCGAGGGTGGCTTGGGTGGCGAGGGTCGGTAGTGCGTATGGTCCGTCGGCTTGGGTGTGGTGGCGGATGAGGTCGCTGTAGCAGTCGGCGGCGGCGGTGAGGTTCCCGGCGGCGCGGTGCGCGGCGGCCAGGACGCGCAGGGCGGCGCGGACTTCCGGGTTGGTGGGGTCTCGGAGGAGGTGGCGCAGGCTGCGGTGTCCCCACTGGGCCCAGGGGAGCGCGGCGGCTGGGTCGCCGCTGGTAAGGGTGAGGGTGGCCAGGAGCGCGGCGGCGCGGGCGGTCGCGGTGTCCAGGGCGAGCCTGCCGCTGGTGGGGTCGATGTGCAGGAGCCCGCTGTGCAGGACGTCGATGGCACGCTCGGGCTTGTTGTCGGCGTGGCGCTGGGCTAGGTGTAGACGCTGGGCCATGGCCATCATCGGGCCGGTGACTTGTAGGGAGACGGCTCTCCAGGTGATGTGCAGGTCTGTGCCGGTCGCGCCGACGGTGACGCGTTGGATGGGGCCGAGCGCGTAGGAGGCGGCCTGAGTCGTCTTGCCGGTTGGGACGAGGTGGGGGGTACGGTGCAGGATCACTGCGGCGACGGCGTCGCGGATCTCCTCGGCCGACACCGGTGTGCGCCCGCAGGACGGCGCGCACAGGTAGACCCTGCCGCTGCCGGGCAGCTGGATGAGGATCATGGATCGCGCGCAGGTGTGGCAGGCCAGGAGGCCGGGTGGCACGGGCGCGGCCTGCACGGCGCGGGCCCGCGAGACCCATTCCTCAACCGTCGCCGGCGACAGGTGGTGGCTGCGGGCAACGCCCCGTGGCGCTTGGTGCAGACCGTGGACGGCGGCGTGTTCGATGGTCGCGGCGACGACCTCGGCGACGAAGGCGGGTGTCCACGCGGGGAGGACTGTCGTCCGCGTCGGCATCGGCACTCCTTCCTAGGGTTCATGTATGCGTTCAGGTGGCGGGAGCAGCGCCGGGTTTGTGCAGTTCATACGACCCGCAGACGGCGCATGTGAGCGGAGGGTGTGGCCGGCGACGACAGTGGGGGCTGTCGTCGCCGGCCACGTCGGTCGCCGCTGCCCTCCCTCTACGGGCGGGCGACCGGCTTGAACGCCCCGATGTGGGCCCAGCGCAGATGGTGGGCGGCGACGCGGGGCGGCGACAGGGAGATGTGGTGCGAGCTGCGACTTGGCCGCCGAAACCCAGGGCCTAGCGTTGGGCGTCGGACTGCGCGCGTGCCGGGGCGGTGACGGTCGCCGGCTTGGCGGTGTTCACGGGCCAGGCGCCGCGGATCGGGTGAGGGTTGCGGCGCATCGGGGCGAGGACCGGCCCGTCGGGCAGGGTGAGTGCGGGTCTCGGGAGGTAGCCGTACCGGCGGTACACGTCCTGGCTGTCGGGCGTGGTTTCGGTCCAGGAGGGCATGTCGATGCGGTCGAGGCGGCTCGCGTGGTGGGTGAGCATCGCCGCGCCGATGCCGCGCCGCCGGACGGTGGGAAGGACGGCGAAGACTGCGAGGTGGTAGTGGGGTTCGGTGGGTCGGACCTGGATGAGTAGGTGGTCGAGGAGTTCGAACTGCCGCGCGTGCGGGCCGGCGGCGTCGGCCAGGCGGCTGCGGTAGTTCGACGGTGGCGGGATGTTGCGGTAGCGGTGAAACCCCATCGCGGCGGCGCTCAGGTTGTCGGTGATCTGGATGTCGCCGAAGAACATGGCGTGTTCCACCCAGATGACCGCCACGTCGGTCAGGATCCGCCGCCGGCAGGTCGGGTCGGGCACTAGCCACTGGGCGAGCGGGCCGGAGTGCAGGGCGTCGGCGATCAGCGCGGCGACCGGTTCCTTGTCCGCCCATCGGGCGGCACGGATACGCGGAATGACGTCCATGGGATGCCTCCAAGGGCAGCGGGTGGGGCGGGCTTACCGGTAGGTGGCGGTGGCGAGGTCACCGACGGCGGCGTCGACCGCGGCGGTGATGTCGCGTACCTGCCGGTGGTGCTGCGTGGCGATGGTGCGTAGCTGCGCGGTGAGGGCGGCGATGTCGTCGGCGAGGTACAGGTGGTTGGTCAGGCCGAGGGTCGCGACGAGGCCGCCGAGGGCGGCGGTGTGGTTGTCGGGCTGGTCACGGCCGGCGGCGATGTAGTGCAGCCGGGCGCGGGCGACGACCGGCCACTTCAGGTCGGTGGGCAGGTAGCGGTCGGTGCGGGCGAGCCCGCCGAGGCGGCGGCGCACGTCGTGGCGCAGGATCCCGCCGGCGTGCAGGCCGGCGCGGGTGCGGTCGTACAGGTCGTCGGCGAACCCGCGCAGCCACCTCCGCAGCGGCGGGGTCGGGTGGGCGTAGCGGATGGAGGCCAGGGCGGTGTCGGCGATCAGGTCACCGACCGGCCGGTCCAGGTGCAGCCACAGCCGCTGCTCCCCGCCCGGCCCGGTGCCGTCGTCGGTGGTGTCGAGAGCGATCCGCCCGGCCAGGAACAGGTCGATCAGCACCGCACCAGCCAGGCCGAGGGCGAGGGCCTGGCGGTGGATGTGCGGCTGGCCGGTGTCATCGTCGTGACCGAGCAGGAACAACTCGTCCCGCAACGGCAACTGGGGGATGGAGGAGGCCATGTGGGTCCCGCCCTCTACCTCGGCCCGTCGGTGTGCTGCCGGAGGCGGGCGTGCACCCCGTCGTAGGCGGCTTGCGGCTGCGGAAGCAGCACCTTGTCGACGGCGGCGAGGAGTGTGTAGTTCGGGTCGCAGACGTTGCCGATCGGCGCCCGTCCCGCCTGCGACAGCAGCTGGTAGGCGTCGAGCTGCTCCAGGCCGGTGAGCTCACCCACCCAGCCGACCAGGTCGCGGTGCGCGATCCGGTAGGCGTCTTCCAGGGGACGGGCGCAGCCAACTGACATGATCGACGTGTCGGTCTCCAGGCGGGGCCACACCGTCGGGACGCCTTTGATGACCTCGATGATCAGGGTGGTGGTTGTGGCGATCTCCACCCCGACGCCGCAGGCCTCGCCCTCGCCCTGGCGGGCGTGGCCGTCGCCGAGGGCGAGCATCGCCCCGTGCACGTTCACCCCGAGGTAGAGGGTGGTCCCGGCGCGCAGCTCCGGTGTGTCGAGGTTCCCGCCATGGCTGTCGGGCACGATGGTCGAACGCGCCTCGAAACCGCCCGGCGCCACCCCGATGGTGCCGATCATCGGGTCCAGCGGCAGGTCCACGGTGTGGTCGCTGTCGGTGGCGTGGAAGCGGACCGTACCGGCCTGCCGGTCGATGTCGTACACCCACACCCGCTCCTCGAGAGGCGGCTGCAGGGTCGCCGTATGTGAGGTGGAGGTCAGTGCCCCGAAGTGCGGGAACGTCGAGGAGACTCCCCAGTCGCGGGCCGGAACGATCGAGGCGAGGTGGACGGCGAGGGTGTCGCCTGGCTCGGCGTCCTCGACGAAGAACGGCCCGGACACCGGGTTCAGGTACGGCATGCGGCACACCTGCGACGGCAGGTCCGCCGGGCCGCGCACCAATCCGCCGAAGCAGTCCTCGGTGTGCACCCGCAACACGTCGCCGGAGCGGACATGGGCCACCGGCATCCGGCCGCCGAAGGTGTAGGCCAGCTCGTCGCGGGCTGGCCGGTAGGTGATCGTCTCCATGGTCGTCACACCCGCTCGACGTGGCGGGCCTGCGGCTGCACGGGCGCCAGACCCGACAGGGCGGGCCGGCGGCCGGACAGGTACAGGCCGGCGAGCACGACCATGCCGAGGGCGAGCCAGGCCAGACCGAGACGCTGCGCGGCGATGTTCGCGTTGACCACCACGTAGGCGAGGATCGCGAAGCCGATACCGGGCATGACGAGGTGTGCCCACCAGTTGCGGCTGCGCTGGCGGATGAGGTGGTGCACGACCACGGAGACGTGCAGGACCAGGAACGCGACCATCGCCCCGAAGTTGATCAGCGACGACAGCAGCGTGATCCCATCGGCGCGGGTGGCCATGTACAGGCCCAGTGCCAGGGATACGGCGCCGGTGAGCAGGGTCGCGTTGATCGGCACGTTGCGGCGGATCGACACCTTCGCCAAGAAGGCGGGCAGTTGCCGGTCCCGGGCCATCGCGTACAACAGCCGGGACGTGGCGACCTGCGCGACCATCGAGTTCGGCAGCCCCCACGCGATCGCGGTCGCGACCGCGCACAACGTTGCCAGCCAACCTCCGCCAGCGGCCTGCGCGGCATCGTAGAAGGCGGTGCCGTTCGGATCACCGTCACTGAGCAGCGAGGCCGGCTCGGGGACGAGCATCGCGGCCAGCCAGGTCTGGGCGATGAACAGCACGCCGGCCAGGACGAGGACGGCGGCCATCGCCCGGCCGATCTGGCGGGAGCCGCCCTTGGTCTCCTCGGCCAGCATGCTGATCCCGTCGAAGCCGAGGAAGGACAACACCGCGATCGACACGGCACCCGCCACGAGGGACCAGGTGAACGTTTCGGAGTTGTAGAACGCGTCCCAACTGAACCGGCCCCTGCCTGAGGCGAGAGCCCAACCGGCGACAGCGAGGAAGATCGCCAGGACGACCAACTCGCCGACGAGCATCACCCGGGTCACCAATGCGGTCATCCGGATCCCCACCGAGTTGACAACCGTGTTGACCGCGACGAACCCGAGCAACCACACCCACACCGGCACGGCAGGCACGGTGGAGTGCATCGCCACCGACGCCACCAGATACAGCAGGCCCGGTACGAGGACGTAGTCGAGCAGGATCACCCAGCCAGCCAGGAACCCGACCGGCGCGCTGATACCCCGGCCGGCGTAGTTGTAGACGCTGCCGCTCATGGGGAACGCCTTCACCATCTGTGCGTACGAGAACGCGGTGAACACCAGCGCCACCACACCGACTACGTACGCCAGAGCCACCATTCCACCGGAGCCGGCGTACACGCTTCCGAAGATCGCCATCGGCGCGATCGGCACCATGTACACCAGGCCGTACGCGACCAGGTCCCGGAACCGTAGTTGGCGGCTCAACTCCTGCCGATAGCCGTAACGCTCTAGATCGTGCTGATCCAACATGCGGGATCCTTTCAGTTGATCAATGAGTCGTCGGCACGTGCTTCATCGAGGCACCGCATGCCGGCATTTGGGCCGTGACGTGTTCAGTCCGGGACGCGGCACGCGCCACCGGCGACGAGGGTGACTAAAGGCGAAGTCGGTCGATGTCGGTAAGCCCTACCGTCGACGTCTGACAATCCGCCGACATCAGTCTTCTTGGATGGCGGCTATCGCGCCCTGCCGCAGGCGGCGCATATCGCGTACTGACACGCTGCATCACGGCTTTCGGCCGTCGGGCCATTCACGGTCTGGGCCGGTCAATGTCGGAGCTTGTCAGAAGTCACAGCAACGGCTTACCGACATCCGTGCACCCGGCCCTTAATGGGGCATCACCGTGCGTCGACGGCACGAGGACAGCGGTGACGGGCGATCCGGCCGCTGACTGGATAGGCCTGCCTGTGCCCAACGCTCCCGCAGGAGGAATGTGCGATGGCCCCACAAACTCTGCCCGAACCCGCTGAGGTCGGTCGGCGAGCCGCCGAGATCCTCGATCTGATCACGCAGCACCCGTCGTCCGAGCGGCTACACAACTCGTCGATGAAGTACTCCAGCTGCTGGGCGACGTTCACCGGCTACCCGGCGATCAGCCGGTGGTCCCTGGACCGGGACGCGGGCCCGCTGCTGACCGAGGCGATGCGGGTCCTGGCGCTCAAGGCCGCGGTGTTCGAGCTGTCCGGCGGCGACGAGGAGGCCGCGGAGCTGCTGGTGCCGGCACCGGTCGACGAGATGATCCATGCCGTGCTGGCGCAGTTCACTCTGATGTCCCGGATGCAGCGCGACCTCGGGGTCACCTTCCCGCACGCCACGGAGTTGGAGGAGTTCACCTACGCCCGCGGCTGCCTGACCGACGCGTACTACGCCGCCGCCGGCTGGGGGCCGCAGCCGTTGCGGTACTGGCTGGACTCCGCCGAGGTGACCCGTCGGCTGGATCAGCTCAACGCCCATTACCAGGCCGCGGGCCTGGGACGTGACGGACGCAGCCACGACTTCGACTTCGACCGACCGGACCCGGCGACCGCGCCGGTCGGGGTCAGCGGTTAGCCAGCTCCACCGACAGCACCCGCCGCATCGCTGCCACCACCTGCTTCGGGTCGAACCTCTCTGCGGCGAGGCGCTCGGCGCGGGCGACGGCACCGAAGATCTGCTCTTCCGGGGCGTCGCGCAGCACGGCGACGAGCCATCCTTCCAGATCCACCAGGTCGGCAGGCAGCACTAGGGAGGCGGGCGTCGGCGCTGGTCGTGAGGTCTGGTCGGGGACAGGTTCGCCGCGTGAGGCGTATTGGCCTGGTGGCAGTCCGACCCGGTACGGGTGCACACACACCGCGACGCCCTCGGCGGTGACTCGCCATCCGATGTCCGGGTTGTAGGCGAACTCGGGTCCGGGCCGGTCGACGACGTCGAACTGGCCCGGCCCGAGCTGCTGGGCGGGACACACCACGCACGTCTGCTCACACCACTGCGGTAGCGGCCCGGACATGGCGCCGATGCTACGGCAACCAGGAGGTATCAGGCCATGACCGTCTTATCCCCTCCCCGGGCCGCCACCGTCGACCGCGCCCTACGCGACGCCCAGCGATGGTGCGCCGGACAGGTCATCGACGACCGTCCCGCCTTGGCCCACGCGGTCCGGGTCGCGGTGACCATCGGCGAGCATGTACCGAACCCGGCGCCGGATCTGATAGCTGCAGCGCTGCTGCACGACATCCCCGACTTCGCGCCCCGCACGCCGGACATCTACCAGGTCCTCGCCGTCGCCTACGGCTCGCAGGTACCGCGGATCATCGCCGCCCTGCAGGCCGAGCACCAGGCCCTCGACATGCCGGACCCACCTATCCGCGTCGACGACCGGCCGGTACTGCTGGCCTCGACCGCCGACAAGATCGTCGCGTTGACGTCACTGCTCCGACGGGCACATGCCAGCGGCGACGTCACCGACTTCCTCCGAACGCGCCCGGCGCTGCTCACGCTGCTGCCGCACTTCCGGGCCTTCCACCAGGCAGCCCACCCCCGGCTGCCGGCGGGGATGTCGGCACGCCTCGACACCGCGCTGACGCTGCTCGAGCGAGCCGCCACCGGCATCCCGACGGCGAGCAAACCGTGATCGCCATAGATGCCGCGTTGGAGGACCAGCTCCGCCGTGACCTGCTCACCGCCGCTCGCCACGACCAGGCCGGCAAGCAAATGATCCAGGAGTGGGAACTGTCGACGGTGCAGCGGCTGTACCTGAGCGATGGCAGCAGCGTGATCTGCAAACTCGCCACATCACCGTTCACCGGCGAAGCCGCCGTGCTGCGAGCCCTCAACGAAAACGGCGCGGCGGTGCCCCACCTGCACGGCTACACGCTTCGTCCGCAGGCGCTGGGCATGCTGATGGACGACCTCGGCGACCCCATCCGCCCACCCACCACGGCCGAGGCTGCAGCCGCCGCCCATGCGATCCACACCATCCCCCCGATGCCGACCTTGCCCGTGTTCGGCCAGCAGACCCTTGCGCGCCTCCCAGAGCAGGCGCTCGCCGCACTCGCCGCGCTACACCTCCAGGGCCGTTTCCTCAACACGGGCACGATCGAGGACCTGCTGCGGTGGCTGGAAGCCGTGGCGTGCCGGCGTGCCGACGGCGCCGAACGAGAGCCCTTCGGCTGGTGTCACGGCGAGTTCCATCGCAGCTCGCTGCACGTCAGCCGCACGGAATGCCGTCTCGTCGACTGGGCGAAAGCCTTCACCGGGCCCGGCCTGCTCGACCTCGCCACTTGGTTCGGCACCCGCAACGCCGCAGACCCCGCTCAACTCACCCGCCTGATCTGCGCCTACGTCGCGGCTGGCGGCAGCGCCGACGCCCACTCCGACCGCGGTGGCCTGCCGGCAGCTCAGTGGGCGCTGGGATGGCACCGCATGTGGGCAGCCTGGTGGTTTCTGACCACTGCCGCCGCAGGCCACCACCAGCCCCACACCGATGGCTCTCACGCCCAGGTCGTGCACCGCCAACTGCACGCTGCCGCGCAACTGCTCGACGCCGCCCCGTCTGGCGCGTCCGGAGTTCATCTCACTACCGCGGGAAGACCCACATGAAGCGCCTCATCGTGGACACCCACGCCTCGTCCTGCTACTTCCGTACCTCCGTCGGCGGGGATGGACGCAAGGCGTTGGTGCAGATCACCGAACGGTGCAACCTGCACTGCGCCCACTGCTTCGTCTCCTCGACCGCAGTCGGGTCTGACCTGTCCCTGATTGACTTCACCACCCGAGTGTTGCCCCGGCTGCTCGACGCCCGAGTCGAACGCCTCACGCTCACCGGGGGCGAGCCCTTTGTCCACCCCGACCTGATCGCCATGTGTCAGGCGGTGGCCGATCAGGGACTGCCGGTGGGCATCTGCACCAACGCGACGCTGACGCGCGACGCCGATATAGCCGCCTTGGCCGCCTTGGACAACGTTCACGTCAACGTGTCCTTTGACGGGTTCCGGCCCGACAGCCACGGCAAGTTCCGCGGCGACCGGTCGTCGTTCGCCACCACCGTCGCCACCACCCGCAAGTTTGCCGAGGCCGGCCTGCTCAAGGGCCTGCTGTCCACGCCCAACGCGCTGACCGTGCCGGAGGAGTTCGCTGACCTGTGCACCTTCGCCGTCGCCGTCGGCGCCGAGTACGTGCTGATGAATCCGCTGTCCTCCTTCGGGCGAGGGGTGAAGAGCCGCAGTAAGCTCGCTGCCACCACGGCGGCGATGGACGCCATCACGGCGGTGACCGACCGCTTCGCCGGCCAAGTCGACCTCGTGCGAATCCGGTTTCCCAACGAGGACCTGCCGCTGGGCGGATGCGACGCGGGAAAACTGATCTACGTCTTCGTCGACGGGCAGGTCGCCGTCTGCCCCTACCTGGTCTTCGCCGCTCGCACGCCCGGCTCCGCGTACCGTGATACCGAGTTCCTCACCGGCAACATCCTCGATAGTGAGGTTGTCACCGGCCTCGACGCCTACGACTTCCATGGCCGCTACCGGCTCGGCGCCAACCCGACCTGCGGCTCCTGCGCCCTGGCCGGACAGTGCGGCAAGGGCTGCCCTGCCGCGGTCATCGCCACCGGTGGCCGCATCGGCGACGTCGATACCGAGCAGTGCCCCGTCACCGACCCATCCGGTCGTCGACTGCTCCCGCTGTCCCTGGCCAAGGGGTGAGCAGCCTGTTCATCGCCGTGGAGGGCCCCAACGGAGTCGGCAAGAGCACCGTCGCCCGTCTCCTGGCCGACCGCCTCGCCGAACTCGGACCGGCCGGGGTCCACCTGACCGGCGAGCCCACCCGCACGCCCCTGGGCCAGCTCCTGCGCCGCCAGGAATCCTTCCTGCACGGCAAGGCACTGGCCCTCGCTCTGGCCGCCGACCGCGCCGCGCACATCGAAACGGAGATCATCCCCCGGCTCGACGACGGATTGCATGTCGTCTCCGACCGGTACGTCGCCTCCTCGCTGGTGCTGCAACGCATCGACGGCCTCGACCTCGGCGAGATCTGGTCCTACAACCGCTACGTCCTGCCCGCCACCGTCATCTACCTCGAAGACCACCCAGAGGTCATCCGCACCCGACTGGCAGCCAGGGCGCACCTGACCAGGCTGGAACTGGCCGGCTCACCCGAGAAAGAACTCGCCCTCTACCGCGACGCCGCCACCCACCTGCACCGGCAGCAGTGGCGCCAACACGTCGTCGCCTGCCACGGCCTCAACCCCGAACAGGTCGTGGACACTATTCTCGCCCTGCTAGCCGCCGACGGCCCTTGACCAGCGAGGCTCACCGTGCTGTCCATCCTGACGCTCAACGTGCAGGCCGCCGCGCTCGCCCGCGCGCAGAAGCTCCTGACCTGGCTGCTGCAACGCGACGACCACGTGATCATCCTGACCGAAACCAGCAACGGACCCGGCACCCGGCACCTGCTCACTGGCCTGCGGGCAGCCGGGATGTCCATCGCTCACCAGCCCTCGACTGACGGCGACCGCGGCTGCGCCATCGCCAGCCGCATCCCCACCCGCCCAGCCCCGCACCTCACCGCGGGCATCAGCCTGCCTGGCCGGGCCCCCGCCGTCATCCTCGGCACCGACCCCACCGTCACGATCCTCGGCCTCTACGTCCCCTCCAGCGACCGGGCACCCGCCAAGCTCGCCAAGAAGCGGACCTTCCTCGCCACCGTCACCGACACCCTGGCCCGACTGCCCACCACCGACCGCGCACATCTGGTGGTCGGCGGCGATTACAACGTCATCAGCCGCGACCACCAACCCCGCTACCCCGGCTTCCGACCCTTCGAGTACGAGTTCCTCGACGCCCTCGCCTTACTCGGGCTCTGCGACGTCCACCGGACTCTGCACCCCGATGTGCAGACACACAGCTGGATCGGCCGTGCCGGAAACGGATATCGCTTCGACTACCTCCACGCCGGCCCTGGGCTACTGCCTCACCTGGCAGCCGCCGCCTACCTGAACCAACCTCGCCTTGAGGGTCTCACCGACCACTTGGCGCATAGCGCCGACATCGACGCACCGGCCGCCGGTGGTCGGGGGGCCGGTACGAGCAACGTCGTGGCTTGCTTGACGTCCCGTACGTTCTCCTAGACGAGCGGCAGAATAGGCGCGTGACCCTCTGGACGATCGCCACGGCGGCCGACGAAGCTCGCCGCCAAGCGGCGGTCGCCGTCCTGCCCATCGGCAGCTTCGAACAACACGGCTCGCATCTACCGCTCGCCACCGACACGATCGTGGCCAGCGCCATCGCCACCGCGCTCGCGGAACTTTACGACCTGTTCCTGCTTCCGCCACTTACTATGTCCTGCTCCCACGAGCACGCCGCGTGGCGAGGAACTGTCAGTCTCAGCTCGACCACCCTCACCGCCATCATCAACGACGTCGTGGCGTCCCTTCATGGGCAAGGCATCGACCGTCTCGTTCTCATCAACGGGCACGGCGGCAACTATGTGTTGTCCAACATCGTCCAAGAGGCCAACACTGACGGGCCACGCCTCGCGCTCTTCCCAGGTCGACAGGACTGGGACCAAGCACGCCGCGACGCCGGACTACACAGCACCACCCACGACGACATGCACGCCGGGGAGATCGAGACGTCGATCCTTCTCCACGCCGCGCCGGATGCCGTCGGCCCGGACTTCGAAACCGCCGATCACCTCACCGAACGGCCACAGCTCCTGACGCTCGGCTTGGCTGCCTACACGAGCACCGGAGTAGTCGGGCAACCATCGTTGGCCACTGACGCCAAGGGGCAGGCGGTGCTGGCCAGCCTTGCCCGCAGCTTCGCGGACACCCTCACCACGCTCACCCGTCAATAGGCCAACACTCGCGCCACGCGCCACGATCCTCCTGGTGGCACCCAGCTCTCACCGCGCGCCGGCCGAAATTCGAAGGAGCCCACATTGCGCAGCCACGAAGTCGTCCCCGGCCGCACCATCGTCGCGGTATTCGACCACGGAGAAGACTTCTACGACGCCCTCGACCGGACCTGCCGCGCCCACGACATCCGCCAGGGCTACATCCCCACCTTCATCGCCGGCCTCGCGGCCGCGGACATCGTCGGCACCTGCGAACGCCTCGACAACCCCGACGCGCCGGTCTGGTCCAAAGTCCATGTGACCAACATTGAGGCCCTCGGTGGCGGCACCCTCGCCTACGACCCCGGCACCGACACCATCCAGCCGCACATCCACCTCACCGTGGGCCTAAAGGCGCACAGCGCCACCGCCCACACGAGCCACCTGCTCGCCGCGACTGTCCAGTTCCTCACCGAAATGATCATCGTGGAGATCCTCGAGCCACCGATGACGCGCGTTCGCCAAACCGAGCTCTACGACGTTCCACTCCTGCAGCTCCCCTGAAGCCAGTCGAGCGCGGGGGCCCAGGTCTCCAGCCGTCACAGCCGGGGCGGCAACAGCCGTGGACTCGACCACCTCAGACCGGGGCCGACGCCCTCACGGCCGCGCTCGTCAGATTCCAGATCAACGTGTCGTAGGTGTCCGCCACCCGCAGTACTGGCACGCCGAGTGAGCGAATCATCGCGTCGAGTCCGTGCTGCACCTGTTCACCCGAGTGCCGGGAGCTGACCACCCGCTCCACCTCGACGAACGCGCCGAGCCCGTCGACGACGTCCACGCATACCGTCGCGCCGTCCCAATCGCCGGTTCGGCGCTGCTTGACGATTCGTACGGTTGGCACCCAACCCATCGTCGCTAGAGCAGCGTGCATCGCGTCACGGTCGAAGATCACGCATTCGTGCTCCAGGCAAGCCATCTCGTTGTCGATCGGCTTCTTCACGGTGAACAGATGGCGCCCATCCTGCGTGCGCAGACGCGCGAACGGAACACCGACCTTCGACATGCCGTACGACCAGCCGGCTGGTGCGTACGCCTGGTCGTCCTGGACCGACGGCTCCGTCAACACGACCTGCCGCCGGGCGAGCGCCGTGATCAACCTCTGCAGGTCGTCTACGCGGTACTTGGCTTCAACCTCATGATCATTGTTGGCCGGCTCGTGGGTCACGAGCAGGGAGCATACGAGCATCGGAGGTCACGCGAGTTCGGACGACCGCGAGGCCAATGTCGGAACTTTGTCGGAAGAGTGCTGGATGAAGCCGCTGAGTAGCTGGCGCATCACAGACCTGCACTACAGTGCTCCCACGCCAACCTGCCTCGCCTCGCGCGAGCGTTCGTACCCATCGGGAGCTGCTGATGTCGAGCGTGCCACCACAAGACGTGGCCAAGGCATGGATCGCTCTTGGCCAAATGCTGGCCCGCAGCCGCAAAGCCGCTGGTTACACGCAGGAGGCGTACGCCCCGCGGGTGAGCTATGGACGGAGCACGATCGCGAACGTGGAGACCGGCCGGCAGCGTGTGGGCCGCGATTTCTGGGCCCGAAGCGACGAGGTGTTGGGAACCGGCGGCAGACTGGTCCGGGAATACGATCGCATCCGGCTCGCCAGCAACCGGCACGTGCTGAGCGGCACGGCCGCCCCTATGGCGTGCCACGTGGCTGCTGAGCCCTCGTCCTCCACGGCTGCGGAGGCGCTCGCCCGCACACCGGGAACGGACTACCTGGTGGGCGAGTGGAACAGCTTCTCCACGCTCACCAGCATGTTGGCCCAGCAGCGCCAGGCCGTGTCACCCGACGCGCTACTGGGTCTGATCGAGGCCCACCGTGACTGCCTGTCAACGCTGTATCGCAAAGCGGGTCGTGCTCCCATCCGCGCTGATATCGGAGGGATGCTAGCCGAAGCCTCGATCGTCGCCAGCCGGCTGTGGAGCGCGCAGGGCAACCGTGCCCTCGCGCTCGCTCACTGTGCCTATGCCCGTCAGCTCGGCGACAGGCTGGGCAGCCGCAGGATCAGCGCAACGGCACGCATCTTCGAGAGCAACCTCCACTCGGAGGCTGCCACACTGATTGACGCAGACGGTGACATTATGATCGGCCTGCGGCTCCTCGATGAGGCCGCCCGTGCGTCCACCGATCTCAGTCCACCCGCACGGGCGCGAGTAGCTGCCGAGCAGGCCCAAGCCTTCGCGGCCCTGCGACTTCCCCGCGAGGCCACGGCGGCCCTGAAGCGGGCAGAAGAAGCGGTCAACGAATTGTCGCCCGTTGACTGTGTTGGCCTCTACAGCGACTGGAGCAGCGCCCGCCTCCACGTCTACGCGGGCACGTGCCATCTCCTTCTCGGTCAGCCCCACCAAGCGGTGACCGTGCTGGAAAGTGCGGTACAGATGCTGCAACACGACCGCGCCAACGCCAACGTCGCGTTGGCGGCAGCCGTAGACCTCGCCAGCGCCTACGCCGACGCCGGCGAACTCGAACAATCCTGCACCTTGCTTGGCGCCACCTACGACCAGCTGAAAGCCGGTGGAAACCATCGAGGCATCGCTCGAGCCCAACGAGCTCGACAACGGTTGGACCGATGGCGCGATGAGCCGCTTGTCCTCGAACTCGAGGAGCAGATGGCCGCTTAACGAGCAGCCGGCGTCCCGCCCGCACTCAATAGCGAACTGACGGCTGCCGCCACCGTCGTCGGGTCGAGACTGTCGAGTACCACGTCAGGTTCGTAGGATGCCAGCTCTCGACGCCCAAGCCGGTGAGCGACGACAGCGACGCGAAAGTTGGCGTGACGTGCGCAAGCGATGTCGTTGGGCGCATCCCCGATGACGATCGTTCGAGCGGAATCGAGGGGGTCACCGTAGATCGCGGAGTAGCGCTGAGCTACGACTGCCGGAAGCTGGAAGCGATCTCGCGCGTCCGATCCGAACCCGCCGATGCGAAGATCAAGAAAATCGTCCAAGCCCGCCACGTCCAGCTTCACCTCGGCGGCCGAACGCAGGTTGCCGGTCAGCACGGTCTGGATGAAGCCACGTTCGTGCAGCTTCGCGATGCTCGCCGCTGCACCTGGATACGGCGGCTGGACCTCAGCCAACTCCTGCCGACCCTCCTGCATGACCGCGGCGATGGCCTGACGGAAGGCGGGTATGCCCGCCTCCGCGGCTGAAGGGTCCACGCCCGAAGCGATCGCCGTGTCCACGGCGATCGACTCGTCCGTATACCCATGCACCTTCTTGTCAGGGAAGACAACCTCGGACTGCGCGATGCCGTACGCACGAGCGATCGCGCGCGTCAGCCAACGCAAGTCCGCGGGGATGAGCGTCCCGTCAACGTCCCAGATGACCAAGCCGGCGCTGCTGTGGTTCATAGATCCATCGTCGCACGGGCACGAGCAGCTAACCCTGCCGAGCGCTCCGGGTTCGCGGTCGGACCGAAAGGCCAAGCGGTGGATGCGGTCGCGGCAGCGGGTGTCGGTGGATTGTCATAGTCCGATGACATGCCTGTCCGACAACACCCGACGTCGGCGACGGTGAGTGAGCCTTCCCCGAAAGGCCCCGGGCGGATCGTCCGCGCATAGCTGTCCGGACGGCACCTTCGCTGCCCTACGTGGTGATCATCGCGCTGGCCGCGGCTGCTGCCGATTTGCTGATTCAGCCACGGACATGCAGCGCGTCCGGCGGCGGGGATGGCTGTTCGCTCCCGATCGCCTGCGACTGTTGGAAGGAATGTCTGCAATGTTCTTCGATGTCGTCGTCGTCGGCGCTGGCCCAGGTGGTCTGGCTTGTGCCCACGAGGTCGTGCGCCAGGCCCAGGGCCTGCGGGTGCTGCTGTTGGAGGCCGGGCGGGGGATGCGGAATCGGCCGTGCCCGGTCGACCGAGGGCTGCGTTGCACGGGGTGCGCCGGGATCTGCAACGTGATCAGTGGCTTTGGCGGCTGTGTGCACTACGGAGATGGGGTGAAGTTGAGCTTGCTGCCGTCCGGCCGCCGCCTGATCGATCACTTCGGTGAGGACCGCGCGGACGAACTGTGCGAGCGCGCGTTCCAGTTCCTGACCGCTCCACTGCCAGAGCCGCCCATTCTGAGTGGCACGAGACTCGGCGCGCCAGTCATCAAGGCCTTCGCCGGGAACGGCCTGGCCATCCGGGAGTACCCGGTCGCGGTCTTGGGGGAAACGCAGGTGCGGGACATGCTCACGGCGCTGCACGGCTTCCGCAACGACGCTCTGACCGTCTGGGAGAAATCGGAACTTGTCACCGCCGCCCTGGAGGGGGACCGCCTGACGCTGACGGTAGCGACCCACGGTGGCCTCGTCACCGCCGAGACGGCACGGCTGGTGCTGGCCACGGGCCGACACGGGGTGACCAGCACTCACAACCTCCTGACGGCATTCGGGGTGCAGACGATCGCGCCGGACATGTCGCTCGGCGTGCGTCTCGAGACGAGGGCCGAGGTGCTGGCCGCGATCGGCGTCGAGCACCCCGATCTGAAGATCACCCAGTTAGAGCGGGTGGACCGTAAGACGAAGACGTTCTGTTTCTGCGGCGGCCCGAACGGTGGTCGGATCAAGTTCACCAACTACCAGCGCTCCTTCGGGCGGGAGGTGATCACTCTCGACGGGCACGAAACCACTGAACGCCTTCCGGGGGAACGTTCACTGGCAGCCAACTTCGGCCTGTTGTGCCAGCTCGCCAGACCCGGCACCAGCACCGAAGTCCGGGACGAGATCCTGTCCGATTACTGGCGGCTCAGCGGAGGCCGGCCGGTGGCGCAGAGTCTGCGCGCGTTCATGAACAAGACGACCGAGCCGCATCATTGGCCGGAGTTGGCTGCGGCAGTGACGTTCGAGCCGTCCGTCAAGGACTTGACTACCGCCCGGCTCGACAGCTTGTTCACCGACGCCGAGCACCTCAGCCTTATCGAGAGCCTCCGCCGGGTCGTGGGCTCGATCCTGGACCACGCCGGCGCAGGCTTGTCCATGGATGACCTTGTCGACGATGTTCTCGTGATCGGGCCTGAGGTCGAGTTCTTGTGGGACCGGGTCCCGGTCGACGAGGACTGCAAGGTGCGGGGCCTGCCGATCTACGTGGTCGGAGACGCCGCAGGGATCGCTCAGGGCATCGTGCAGGCTGCCATGATGGGCGTTGCCGCCGGCGACGCCATCGCGACCGGTATGCCGGCATGACCGCCGTCACGACTCGTCACCTGGTCGCGGACCGGTTCGGGCCGCTCTACCCGGCGTCGGCGATGACGTTGCCGGTCATTCCCAGCCTTCCGATGCCGAGATTCGCCGCGCCGCCACCGGACGTGCGCAACCTCAGCCCGCACTACCGCGACCATTACGGCGCCAACATCCTGCGCGAATATCCCGCCGGACGATCCGGGGACCGGCTCGCGTTCATCGACAAGGCGTTCCCGCACAGCGTCTACGACATGATGCTGCTTGCCACGGTCGGCGACGACAGAGTCATCGCGTCGTCGGTCAGCGATGTCCCCGAGGCCATGCTGACGGCGCTGCTGAAATTCTGTAGGCAGTTCGTCGGCTACGTCGACGCCTCCTCGACTCGGCGCCGGTTCGACCTGGACGGGGCGCAGCTCATGATCGGCACGAACCACGACCCGTACACGGTCGACCGCGACAACGGGCAGTGGTGGGACAAGCGGATGCACTGGCACCTCAACTGCTGGCCGGCTGCCGCCTACCGCGACGCCTCGATCGTGCCGCTGGGCGAGGTAGGCGACCTCAACCGACGACGGGCGCTGGTGGACCCCATCGCGCACCTGGCCGCCCAGGTCATGCGTGACGCATCCCGTACGCAGCCGCTGCCCGCCGGCTGCCACCTCGCGGGCGACGCAGATCTGTCTGCTGCTGGTGGCCCAGTCGGATTCAAGATCGCTCTTCCGGACTGGAACTTCCTCCTCGATACCGCCTGCGCGCGCCTTCTCGTTCAACTTCATGAGATGGCCACCGGCGCGTACGCGCAGCTGCGGGAGTGCTTCACCGGCAGCCCGGCGGCGTCGCCCCCGTGGACTCGGCCGGGGCTGCTGCCGCCCGGCCAGGTCGCGGCGAACCTGAACAACCTCACCTGGCTGTCCGAACCCGGCCGGCAAGGTCTCGTGATGCTGAGGGCGTTACTCCGGGACATCACCGCCCACGAGATGGCCCTGTTGCGAACGAACATGGATCTCGCGAACCGGTGCCTGACCTTGGCTGGCTTGGACTACCACCTCGGATTCTGGTCCCCAGCGCGACTTGGCAGCTCGCGTGAATGTCCGCCGGTCTACCTCGTAATGCAGTTCAAGCTGCTCAGCGCCATCGGTAGCAGCCCGGCGATCGGCGGCAGCGTCGCATCGATCCTCGACCGCTTCCGCGGCCCGATCATGTCGGCGCAGCAGACTCGCCTGCGTCGACAGTTCCAGGACGGCTTCCTCGCGGATCTGGAGCATGGCGCGCCGGAGGCAGCAGCGTGAATCTCCATCCGCCCGACGTGACCTCAGCGGCGAGCATCACTCCGGAGGTCCTCGCCTTCTACGCCCACGGGGCCGAGCAGGGACGCCTGAGCGACCCGCGCCGCCACATCGAGTACCTGCGCACCCGCGACATCCTGGGCCGCCACCTTCCCCCAGCCGGAACTGTTGCCGACGTCGGCGGAGGACCTGGCGCGTACGCGTTTCAGCTGGCCGCGGACGGCTACCGCGTCCACCTCGTGGACCCTGTCCCACTGCACCTGGAGCAAGCCGCCACCACGTCCGCCAGCGCCGAGTCGCCGCTGGCCTCGATCTCGCGCGGGGACGCGCGCCAGGTGCCGCTCGGCTCCGCCAGCTGCGACGCAGTTCTTCTGCTCGGACCGCTGTATCACCTCACCAACGCCGCTGACCGCGCCCGCGCCTGGGGCGAGGCGTACCGCGTACTTGTCCCAGGCGGCGTGGTCGCCGCCGCAGCGACGTCCCGCTACTACACCACCTGGGAGTACCTCGCCAAGAACCTCTACGACGACCCGGCGGTGGAGGCGATCCTGGCCCGACATCTTCGCGACGGGCAACACCGCAACCCGACCGGTGATCGACGGCTGTTCACCACCGGCTACTTCCACAACCCGAATGGTCTCGCTGCAGAAGCCACCACCGCAGGCCTGCGCCCGCACGCCCTGCTCGCGGTCGAAGGCGCCGCCAAACTGCTGCCCGACCTCGCCGACCGCCTCCGCGACCCACACCGTCGCGACCTCCTCCTGCGGGCGATCCGCCGGGTCGAGGCAGAACCCTCACTCCTCGGCATGTCTGAACACGTCCTGCTCATCGCCCACAAGCCCACACCCGACAGCACCGCTGCGAAGGAAACGAGATGACCACTACCGTTCGGCTCGCCAGCTGTGACCTCCCCACCGCGTACGGACAATTCCAACTCCATGCTTTCGGCTCCGAGACCGGCCCCGAGGAGGTGCTCGCCGCCGTCCACCGCCCTCAGCCCGCCGGCCAACAGAATCCGCTGGTACGGATTCACAGCGCCTGCGCCACAGGTGACCTGCTCGGATCCCTCAAATGTGACTGCGGCCCCCAGCTGGCCACATCCCTGCGCATGATCGGCGCAACCGACTACGGGATCCTGCTCTACATGCTGTGCCACGAAGGCCGCGGCATCGGGCTTGCTGCCAAGATCCGCGCTTACACCTTTATGGACCAGGGCTACGACACCGTTGCCGCAAACGCCGCCGTTGGCGCACCCACCGATGCCCGCGACTACCGACCCGCCGCGAGCGTCCTGGCCTGGCTCGGCGTCACTTCAGCCCGACTCGCCACCAATAATCCTCACAAGATCGACGCCCTCCGTACCGCCGGGATCACCGTCGACCGTGTCCCCCTCTCCGGTTTCGTCACCTCCGATAACCGGGACTATCTCGGGCAGAAGGACACCCTGCTCGGACATTTGAACAGCAGCGGAGCCGCCGCCCTTTCTTGACCCGAATGTCCGGTCCGACCGACCCGCCGCCCGCCTCAGGTCGGTATCATTCCGGCGGGCAGCAGGCGGGCCGCGGCCTTCAAGCCGGCCGACTGCCGCAACAGAAAATCGCTGTTCAGCGGCACTTTTGGATCCGGATCACCACGCGTCGGTATCGTTCATGGCGAGAGGAAACGCTCAATGAAGGTCTGTGTTGTCGGCACCGGATACGTCGGTCTCACCACCAGCGTCAGCCTGGCCTTCCTGGGCCACGACACCACCTGCATCGACCTCGACAAGCAAAAGATCGACACCCTTCGTGGCGGCCGCTGCCCGATCTACGAGCCACATCTGGAAGCGCTCCTCGAGCAGGCGTCCTCCCACCTGAACTTCACCACCGAATACGCCGTCGGCGTACCCGACGCCGACGTCGTGTTCATCGCAGTGCAGACCCCGCAACTCGACAACGGCAACCCCGACCTGCAGTACCTGCGATCCGCCGCCGAAAGCGTCGCCCAACACCTGCGTGGCGACTTCACCGTCGTGGTCAACAAGAGCACCGTCCCGATCGGCTCTGGCAACTGGGTCGACGCGATCCTGCGCGAAGCGTACGAACGCCACCACGGCCACCGCCCCGACGGCCGATTCGCCGTCGCCTCGAACCCCGAGTTCCTCCGCGAGGGCACCGCGCTCGCCGACACCCTCTACCCGGACCGCATCGTCATCGGCTCCGACAACCAGAAGAGCCTGGACCTCCTCAACCAGCTCTACCGCCCCATCCTCAACCAGTCCTTCACCCCGCCCACCGTGCTGCCCCGCCCCGCCGGCATGAGCGCCGTGCCGCTGGTCTCCACCGACCTGGCCTCGGCCGAGCTGATCAAGTACGCGGCCAACGCTTTCCTCGCTCTCAAGATCAGCTATATCAACGAGATCGCCGCGATCGCCGGCAAGGTCGGCGCCGACGTCCGCGAGGTCGCCCGCGGCACCGGCCTCGACGCCCGCATCGGCCCCCGTTTCCTGAACCCTGGCATCGGCTGGGGCGGATCCTGCTTCGGCAAAGACACCGCAGCGCTCATCGCCACCGCCAGCGAGTACCACCTCGCCATGCCGATCGTCACCGCCGCCCGCGATGTCAACCACCGCCAGCGCACCAAGGTCGTCGACCGGCTCCTCGACGAACTCCACATCATCAAGGGTCGCAAGATCGGCATCCTCGGCCTCGCGTTCAAGCCGGACACCGACGACCTGCGCGACTCACCGGCCATCGACATCGCGAATCTGCTCCTTGAACGCGGTGCCCGGATCACCCTGCACGACCCCGTCGCCGCCGATCGCTTCCGCCGCGAACAGCCCATCCTGGCCGAGCACCTCGCCGATCGCGTCGAAGACGTGTTCGACGACGCCGACGCCATCGTGGTCGCCACCGAGTGGTCGCACTACCGCGACCTCGACTGGGCCAAGTTCGCCCCCACCATGCGCTCACCGCTCGTGCTCGACGGGCGACACTGCCTTGACGCCGACAGGCTTACCGAAATCGGCTACCGATACCTGACCATGACCGCACCCGCCATCCCCCCGCGCTCCCAGACCTGATTGTCCTGGCCTATTGGCAATGTTGACGGAGTACGACTCTGCCGGCGGTCTGCCTGTCGCCGTCGGGCAACTGTCGGCCGCAGCACGAGCGGCGACGAGTAAACGTGACGGCCGCTGGGCACCGTCATCCGCTTCATGTAAATGCGGTCATCGCCCGCGCGATACGAGGGCCGACAAGCCGCTCAGCCACGGAGAGGGGATACCACCTCGCACCTCGCACCTCTGATTCTTGGATACGCCCCACGTCGGCCTGCGTCGTCAGGAACGAGTAGCCGAAGTCGAGATGGAAGTGTTCCGGTTCGTCCTTCGCCGGCCGGGCCGGAACTCGGCCGTGCTCGACGTAGACCGGCATCTGCGACGCGGGGACGAGTCCGATGGGATCAACACCGGTTTCCTCTACGAGCTCCCGTACCGCAGCGCTGATCAACGTGGAGTCGGTCGGCTCCAGGTGTCCTCCGGGCTGCAAGAGGATCCCGTAGGCGAGGTGATCGACGAGCAGCACGTCGGTGCCGCCGCGGACCAGGAGAGCGCCGACAGTGACATGCATCGAGAAGTTTCGTCGGGAGGCGAAACCCGATCCCTCAGCCAGCAGCTTCACCGGCTCGGACAGCGACACGGCGTCGTCCGGATAGCGCTCGAGGTAGGCCAAGAGCGCCTGTGCGATGTCCGAATCACTGATCCCCACGAGCTGCCTGTGCTTCAGCGTATCTGGGGCCTCGTCCGGTCGCTGACGAGGCGGTGGAGGCCGGGCTGTTCCTGCAAGGTGAGGTGCCAGGTGTAGAGAAGTGGCGGTCGGCGCGCCAGCCGGGACGCCAGTACCAGTGCTCGGTGAGCGTGGCCAGGTCCTGGTAGGCGGTCCACCGCTGCCGCAGGCTGGCCAGTTCCGGGCTGCTCATGACGGCGATCGTAGGCCCGGTGGCGGCCGGCTGACGGGATGCGCCGATTCGGTGAGCAGGTCCGCGACATCCTGTAGTCGCGGGTGACGGCCGAAGGGGTTGGCGGCGGTGAGGAATCGGCGAGTGCGTTGGTAGACCGATTCGAAGCGGTACTCGGCGGTGAGGCGGAGTGCTTCCAGCGCCAGCCCGGCGGCGTGGTCGAGGTCGCCCGCCCTCGCGTGAGCCGTGGCCAGGTCGAGGCGGCTGAGCGCTTGCGGTCCGCGTAGGTGCGCCGCGTCGAACGCCGCGACGGCGGCGGTGAGCTGGTCGACGACGTCGGTGGTGTCGCCGAGGACCAGGTACGCCGTCGCCGCGTTGGCGGCGGCCCGGGTCGGGCAGTACGGGCCGAGGGTGAGGCTGGTGCTGACCTGCCCGTCCGTCGGATGTTGGGGCAGCAGGGCGAACGCGCGGTCCACGGCCTGGTGGACACCACGGTGGTCGCCGAGGTGGGCGAGCGCCCGGGCCTGCCCGTTGATCGTGAGGCGGATGAGGTGCGGGCCGGCGCCGGCGTGGCGTAGGCCGTCTTCGGCGTAGGCGAGCGCGTCGCGGTGCTTGCCGGTGTAGTAGGCGACCAGGCTTTGGGTGGCGCGGGCCCAGGCCTGCGTGTCGGGTTGCCCAGCGGCGTGGGCGAGGTCGAAGGCTTCGGCGGCGTAGGCGTGCGCGACCGCGAAGGCTCGCAGGTCCAGGGCGAGGGCGGCGAGGAGCCCGGACAGGTGGGCGGCGGCGGTGTAGAGCCGGGCGCGTTGCGGTGGGTGCTGCCGGGCCGACATCAGCTGGTCGACGCTGACCCGCAGCGGACGCAGCCGGGCCACGAGCGTGGCCGGCGGGAGTTGTTCATTGTCACCGATCGCCTGCCACACTTCGTGCTCCAGGTGCGCCACCCGTGCGTCGTCATTGGCCGTCACGGTCAGCGCGGACCGGCGGGCGGTGATGCGCTCCTCGTGCTCCCACCACACGGCTGCCGCGTCGGTAGCAGGGCCGGGGCCGGCGGGTGGGGGCGCCGGGCGGTGGCGGTGTTGATGGTCCAGGTTGGCGATGCGGTCGTATTCGGCGGTCAGCACGCCACCGGTGCGCAACACCGCGTCGCAGCGGGACCAGAAGGACCGCTCGGGATGTTGGCGGCCGGTCTCGGTGTTCGCCACCGAACTGCGCCCGTACTGCACCAGCCGGGCCAACCCGTGCTGGGTGTGGCCGGCGTCCTTACGCAGGTGGGCGAGGTGGCGACCGAGCGCGCGGCGAGCGGCGGCGATCTCGTCGTGGTCGACCATCGCTGCCACCCCCGGTGCCGCAGTCACGATGAGCCGACACCGTAGCTGCTCCCGGTGACACTTCTGCGCCCTGAGGACTCTCCCTTCCGCAATTGCCTGCGGGTAATGAATGCCCAGCTCGCGGCGCTGGCTCCAACGGCGCGGGGCCAAAACGCGGACGGGGTGGATGTGGTGTCGGAGTTGTGTCGGCATCTGCCGACAATGTCGGCGCACGGCGCTGCGGGCGTGTCGACCGACCGGCGTCCTACGGTCCCTGCATGCCCTCCGAACGCCGCGACATCATCGCTGGCCTGCCCCGTAAGCGGATGGCCGCCGGACTGTTGATCACCGACGCGGATGAGCGGGTTTTGCTGGTCGAGCCGGTCTACAAGGCGGGCTGGGAGATTCCTGGCGGGTGCGTTGAGGCTGACGAGTCGCCCTACCAGGCCGCGATCCGGGAGTGCCGGGAGGAACTCGGCCTGGACCTGGCACCCGGTCGGTTGCTGATTGTGGACTGGGTACCGGCCCGCGCCGGGCGCACCGAGGGCGTCATGGTCGTCTACGACGGCGGCACCCTCGAACCCCGCCTGCACGAACGGATCGTGGTGCCGCCCGGCGAGTTGAAGGGCTGGGCCTTCTCCGACCCGCCAGAGGCCGCCCAGCGGCTACCGCCGTTGCTGAACCACCGGATCACCGAGGCGCTGAACGCCCGTGCGGACGGGTGCAGCTACTACCTCGAAGACGGCGTCCGAGTCACCTGACTGCAGGCCCACCGACCGGGACGCCTCTCGGAAGGGCGAAGCGTCGGGTGCGCCAGTCGGGAACGCCAACGGGACACCTCCGCTTCCGCCGTTCGCATCGAGACACCGCCACCGCCCACCGTGCTCACCTTCGGGAGGTACCGCCATGCCGAAGACCGACCACCCCGACCGCACGCCCGCCCCTGCCGCACCACCGCAGCGGGATTCGGTGCTGCCGGAGCTACGAGAGGTGTGGTGGGAGACCGGCGTGCGGGCGCGGGCGCAGGCCGGCCTGTTCGCCGTCTTCTCCGAACTGCCCCGCCTGGTCTGGGCCGCCCTCGTCGTGAGTTGGCGGGCCGACCGAGTACGGACGTCGGTGGTCGCGGCGACCACCGTTGTGGCCGGGGTGATGTCCGCGTTCGGGTTGCTCGCCGCGCAGCGGGTGCTCGTGGAGCTGTTCGCCGGCGGGCCGACCGCCGACAAGGTGGTCGCCGCGCTGCCCGCCCTGGCCGCACTCGCGGCGGCCACCGCGCTGCGCGCCGGCATGGCCACCGCCATGGGGTACGCACAGAACGGCCTCACCCCGAAGGTCGACCGGGAGGTCGAACGCGGCCTGTTCGAGGTGACCACCGCCGTACGGCTGGAGGCCTTCGACGCCGACGCGTTCGCCGACGACATGGAACGCGCCTCCCGCGGCGCGAACTCCACCACCGCCCTGGTCCAGGCGTCGATGAACCTCCTCGCCGGGCTGGCCGGCGTCATCGCTGTCGCGGTCGCCGTGGTGGTGGTCCACCCGCTGCTGCTGCTCGCCCTGCTGGTGGCCACCGTGCCGAACGGGTGGGCGTCACTGCGGGCCGGGCACCTGCGCTACCAGACCTACGCCGCCGGGTCGGTACGCCGCCGCCGGCTATGGCTGCTGCACCGGCTGATGGCCGAACGCGACTCCGCCCCCGAACTGCGCACCTACGGGCTGCGCGACTTTTTGCTCGACCAGTACGACCGGGTGATGAACGTCGAGACGCGGATCCAACTCGCCCTGGCCCGCCGGGTCACCACGACCACCACCGTCGGCGCCATGCTCGGAGGGCTCGCCACCGCCGTGGTCTACGTCCTGCTCGGCCTACTGCTCATCGACGGGCAGATCCCGGTCTCCGCCGCCGCGACCTGTGTGATCGCCATTCAGTCCGCGCAACGCTCACTGGCCGTGGTGACGTTCCAGGTCGACCGCGTCTACACCGAGGGGCAGCACTTCCGCGACTACACCGGCTTCATGGCCCGAGCTGCCGACTACCTGCCACCGCCCACCGACCGGGCCGCCGGTGCGCCGGCCGGGGAGCGGCTGCGGGAGATCGCCGTCGACGCGGTGAGCCTGTGCTACCCCGACCGCGACACCCCGGCCGTCGACCGGGTCTCTCTGACCATCGGGGCCGGGCAGACCGTGGCGTTCGTCGGGGAGAACGGCTCCGGCAAGTCCACCCTCGCTACCATGATCGCCACCCTCCGTGCCCCCACCGGCGGTGCCATCCGCTACAACGGGCGGTCCGGCGACGATTGGGGCACCGACGCGCTGCGGGCCCGGATCGGCGTCGTGACGCAGGAGTACCACAAGTGGCCGTTCACGGCGGCCACCAACATCGCCATCGGGGACATCAGCACCACGGCGGCGCAGGACCGGATCGAGGCCGCCGCCGCCCGCGCGGTCGCCCACGACATGATCACCGACCTGCCCCACGGGTACGAGACGCTGCTCGACCGCACCTTCGCCGGGGGGCAGGACCTCTCCGGTGGACAGTGGCAACGCATTACCGCCGCCCGCGGGTTCCTGCGCGACGCCGACGTGCTCATCATGGACGAGCCGTCCTCCGCCCTCGACCCTCGCGCCGAGGATGCCCTGTTCCAGGCCATCCGCGACCGGCAGGGGCGCGGCATCACCATCCTGATCACCCACCGGCTCGCCAACGTGCGGCACGCCGACCGCATCTACGTCCTGCACCAAGGCTGCCTCGTCGAAGCCGGCACCCACGACCAGCTCATGACCGCCGACGGGCGGTACGCCGAGCTGTTCACCCTCCAAGCCGCCGGTTACGACAGCCCCACCGCGCACGCTCCGACGCTGCCCCGCCAACCCGCCTCCGCCTGAGGGATCACCAGATGGACGAACCACACGCCACCGAGCCCGCGCCAACGCTGGTGATCATCCGCGGTAATTCCGGCAGCGGAAAGACCACGGCCGCCCGCGAGGTCCGACGCCGCTACGGACGCGGGGCCGCGCTGCTGGAGCAGGACTACCTGCGCAGAACCCTGCTCCGCGAACACGACAGCGCCCGTATCAACCCGGTAGCCCCGGCGTTCATCACCGCGACCGCCCGCACCGCCCTCGAGCTGGGCTACCACGTCATCCTGGAAGGCATCCTGCACACCGAGCGCTACGCCGCCGTGCTGCACCAGCTCATCGACAACCACCCCGGTCCGGCCGCCGTGTTCTACCTGGACGTCTCCATCGACGAGACCATCCGCCGCCACCTCAACCGAGACGAACCCATCCCCGTCACCCCCGACGAGATGCGCCGCTGGTACACGCACCGAGACCTACTCAACGTCCCCGGCGAAACCACCATCCCCGAACCCCAGACCCTCGAGCAGACGGTTACCACGATCCTGCAAGCCAGCGGCCTCATCAGCGCCGCACCACAAACGCCCTGCCCACGACGCTGCCGACACTGCGCCCGCAAAGCCGACACCCCACCCGCCGCTGCGACGACCAGCTGACCAAGCGCACCCGCACAGGTCACCCCGAACCCTTACACGAAAGAGCCGCCCGACGTCGCGTAGAGGCGGATTCCACCAGAGAGGATCACGACCACTATGAGCGAAACGACCGTGCCTCGACGTGCGGCCGGCGTCACCAGTCAGTTCGTGATCGACGGTGTCCCCGGACACCTGATGACAGCCGCAGCAGCCAACGGTGCCCTCACCCACGTCGACCTGAGAGTGGGCAAGCACGGTTCCACCCTGGCCGGACTAACCGACGCCCTGTTCACGGCGATCACTACCGGTCTGCGTGGCGGGACACCTGCGGTCGCATTCGTCGACGAGCTGCGCCACACCCGCTACGTCCCCGCCGGCGCCACCAATGATCCGGACCTCCCATGCGCCACATCGTTCAGCGACTACCTCGCCCAACACCTGCATCTCCACCACCCTCGGCCGATAGCACGCCCGTGACCGCGTCGCGCACCGACTGCGTGACGGTCGAAGGCATCAGGCGCAGGGCGGCCTGCGGATCGACTGACACCTCGCCTGGCCGTGGCGGGCCACTGCCAGGCGGGGCAAGCCTCGACCAGCAACGGCGGGTAGACGACCTACGCAGCCACGACCGTACGGTAGGGTAACGATCTACATCGAAGACCGCCTCTGGCTAGCGCTCGCTCATCTCGCTCAGCCAGCCGAGGCGCGATGGCCCCGGGAGGCGACGGTGGCAGGCCCGAACGAGGTGAGCGAAGCGTGGCGCGCGCTTGGCCAGCAATTGGCCGCGTACCGCAAGGCGGCCGGCCACACCCAGCACTCACTGGCGCCCAGGATCCTTAACGGCCGCAGCACAATCGCGAACACTGAAGTCGGGCGCCAGCACCCAGACCGGGCCTTCTGGAACCGCTGCGACGAGGTCCTCGACACCGACGGTGCCCTCACCGCCGGGTACGACCGGGTCGTGGCCATTGAGCAGAAGTACCGCCGGGCCAGGGGAACAGCAGCATTCACCACCGCTCTGACCGCGGCCGGTACCACCCCGGTGACCGACACGAACGGCCAGCCCGCAGGGGAGGCGGATATCGTGATGACTGTGGCAGACGGGCGAGGACGGCACGTTCAGGTCAGCCGCCGGGCTCTCCTACAGGCGGTCCCCGGCAGTGTGGTGGCGTCCCTGGCGAGTGCGGAACCGCTGCCCGCAGCGACACGGGCGGCGCAGGTTGATCCGGCTGTCTTGGAGCACTTCGCGGCACTGCGGTCGGTGCTCGTGGAATCCGACAACCGGGTCGGCGCCGCGGCCATCCTTCCCACGGCCCGACAGCAGCTCGGTCACATCGCCGACTACCGCCGAGCCGCACGAGGCAGCCTGCGCGACGCGCTGTTGAGTACCGAGGCCCGGTGGGCGGAATTCGCCGGCTGGCTCAGCGACGATCTGGGCGACCGGGACGCCGGCGAATGGTGGCTCGCCCAAGCGTTGACCATGGCCCAAGAAGCCGGCGACATGGAGTTCACCGCCTACGTTTTCGCTCGCATGGCGCAGCGGGCCAGCGACGCCGCCGACCAGGACCGCGTACTCGGCCTCGCCCGTGCCGCCGAGCGCGCTGGCAGCATCAGGGAGCAGGTGCGCGCGTTCGCGGCGGTGCAGCGCGCCCACGGGCACACGGTCGAAGGTGACACTGGCTCGTTCCGGGCCGCCATTGACGAGGCTCACCACCTCGCTGCCGCCACCGGAACGGACGGCGGTGGGCTCGGTGCGTTCTGCACCACGGCGTACATCAGCGCGCAGGAGGGCGAGGGCTGGCTTCGGCTGGGCTGCCCTGGCGCCGCTGTCCGGTGTTTCGGCGAGGCTCTCGACGCGTGGCCGGAAACGTACCGACGTGAACGGGGCCGCTATCTGGCGCGCACCGCCGTCGCCTACGCCGCCGCCGTTGAACCCGAGCTGGCCGCTGGCGCCGCCCTCGCCGCGCTCAATTTGGCCAACCTCACCCGCTCGGTACGAATCCAACGCGAGGTCGCGATCGCAGGCCGCCAGCTCGCAGCGTTTCCCACCGAGCCCACAGTGCAGCAGTTGCATGCCGCCCTGGCCGCTGCCGTAGCGACCTCGTGACCGACAGCAGTGGGGCCGGTGAACAGGTCGATGCCGCCTTCGTCGGCCGGGCCAACATCGACCTGACCATCCATGTACCCCACCGTGCCCGACCCGGCCGCACCGCCATCGGCTCGGCTTTGCCCGTCAATGCTGGCGGCAAAAGCCTCAACCAGGCCATCGCTGCCGCCCGCCGTGGCGGGCGCGCCGCCCTGATCGCCAATGTCGGCGCAGACACCTGGGGCCACCAGATCATCACAGCACTGACCGACGCCAGGGTCGACACGCGCCGCGTCCGGCTCGTCCCCGACGCCACCACCGGAGCGGCCATCATCGAGGTGACCCCCGACGGCGAAAGCTACATCACCCTCGCACTCTCACCCACCACCGAACTCACCACCGACGATATCCACCGCGCTACCGCCGGCCTCGCCGCAGAAGCCGTGATCGTGCAGCTCGACCTACCACCCGAACCCGTGACCACACTGCTGAGCCACCGCCGCGCACCGATCGTCGTTGGCAATCTCGTCCCTAACCCCGACCTCGACCCCCGGCTGCTCGCGGAACTCGACGTCCTCGTGGTCAACCAGCACGAAGCCGCCGCGATCCTGCGCACCACCGCTGGCAACCCGCTCGACGCCGCCGCCGCGCTGCAACGCCTCGGCCCCCGTACCGTCGTCGTCACCGCAGGCCCCAACGGCGCAGCCTTCACCCATCCCCACGGATCCGGCACCGTGCCGGCACCTGCCGTCCCGGTCGTCGACACCACCGGAGCCGGCGACGCCTTCCTCGGCTCTCTTGCCTTGGACCTCGCCCGCCACACCCCGCTACCCGACGCCATCACCACCGCTGTGCACGCCGGCTCCCACACGGTCGGGCACAGCGGGGCTCACATCCGACACACCAACTCCTCTTGCGGAGACCCTCGCTGAAGAGCGGCTGCTCAGCCGCTGCCATTGACCTCCAATCGAGCGTCGAGACAAGGTCTACCGGTGGGCGTTACGTTGTAGGGCAGCCGCGTCATCCACCCTCACCGGCGGTTTCGGTGACACCGCGCACCCACTGGAGGTACGGCCGTGAGCCAGCGACCACTGGCAGCGTGACGATCTCCGGGTTGGACCACTCGTGATGCTTCCTCAGGTAGCTCTCCGACTCGGGATACGCTCCGGCACCGGATCTGAGCACCACCTGCCACTCCTGGCCGGTGCCGAAGGACCCCTCATGCCAGAAGGCTGACTCGGCCGGCCCCACGACCTGGCCACCAGCCGCGAACCGCTCCTGCACTGCGCCCTGCACCACCCGCCGCGCGACCTCCAGACTGCCCGCAGCGGTGTAGACATACAGGGACCTCATTCATGAAGCTGACCCTACTCAGGATGCAGCTGAGCTGGGCGGAGCTCACTGCGATATCGATGCGCTGGTAGCTGCGTTCGACGGGAGATGACGGATGGCGCGCCGTGACTACTTCAACGACCCCAATGCGCCAGCTGCCAACAGCGTGGTGCCGTCGGTTGTGGCGGCAGTGCGTAACCAGCGCGGTGAGCTGCTGATGATCCACCGCACCGACAACAACCTATGGGCGCTACCTGGCGGTGGCCACGACATCGGCGAGTCGATCTCCGACACGGTGGTGCGGGAGGTGCGCGAGGAGACCGGCATCGAGGTGGAGGTCACCGGCCTGGTCGGGATCTACAGCAACCCCCACCACGTGATGGCCTACGACGACGGTGAAGTACGCCAGCAGTTCTCGATCTGCTTCACAGCCCGACCCGTCGGCGGGAAACTGACGACCTCCAGCGAGTCGCGTCAGGTCCGCTGGGTGACCCCCGCCCAGCTCAACCAGTTGGACATCCACCCCTCGATGCGGCTGCGTATCGGCCACGCCCTTAAGGAACGAGCGACGCCTTACATCGGTTGAACAAGGAGGGGCGTTGCACCGCTGGGGGATGTCCCGGGCCAATGTCGATTGATCAGGTGACGGCCAGGCGAAAGACCTGCCGGGAACCGCCTTCCGGACCGGGATCGACGGCTTCGGCAGGGGTGAATCCAAGGCGTTCGTAGAAGACACGTGCACCGCTGACGGAGGCACCAGGGTGATCGGCCCCGAAGGTGACCACCTCAACGGTGCCGGGGCCCCTCACAAACCGGCGCATCGCTTCCGCCATCAGCGTACGGCCGACGCCCTTTCCCCGTGCCTGCTCAGATACGACAAGCCAGTGGACGTGGTAGGTCGGGGCCTTCGCCGCGAACAACAGCCCACCCAGGAGGTCCGGCCCCGAATCAACAGCGACGATCGCCGTGGACCGGCGAACGTGCTTGCGGACAGCGTCATGGAAGCCGAGATCCTCGGTCATCGGGCCGAACCAGCACTCGACCTCAGCCGCCAGGCTAAGGAAACCATGGAAGTCTTGCTCCCCCGCGAGTCTGACGATCACCCGAGCAGTCTGACAGGAGCGAGGCAAACCTTGCCTGACGCGGCACTATGCACGCGGGGTGAGCGGGATCAGCCAGCAGATCGTCTCCCGTCGCAGCCGGCGGCCACTGCGCCTTGGGGTTTCCTACCGATCCTCCCGACGCGAACACCTGCATCGCCGTTCCTTCGATCGTCTGTGCGAGTGCTCACTGACGGCGGCTGCCTGGGGCAACGACCGCTCTACGGGTCTGGTTGCCTCGCGAGTAGCCCGGTAGGTTCAGGCATCAAGACTTTCATTACCCTCGATTGGAGATGCCGGCTACGTGTCGCAGATCGAGAAGATCGCCGGTGAACTCCGCGCGTTGATGGCTGGGGTCGAACGCGCGCAGGGGTTGGCAGCCGCCGCCGACAGTCAGGCGCAGGAGGTGGCGTTGCGGGCCGCCAGCGCGGGCTTCCTCGCGGTGGCGGCGGGTGTGGCGCGGGTGCGCAACGCGATCACGGGCATCCAGGGCGGCCTGGGAAGTCTCGCCGGTTCGATCGGTGAGGCGACGAAGGCCACCGCGGCGGTGCCGAACGAAGCCACCCCGCAGGAGACGATCGCCGGGCTGGCACCGGTGCAGAGCGCCGTGGACGCCGCTCGTGACGCGGCGACTGGTGCCATCACCGGAGTCGGTGAGGCGCAGCAACTCGTCGCCGTGGTTCTGCAGGGCGGGCAGCCCGGGCCGCTGTTGCAGGCCTTGGAGGCCATCAAGCAGGTCTTGGTGCTGGTCGTGCAGCGTACCGGCGGGGCCCGGCAGGCCGTCGAAGGGGCGGTCGCGCAGGCCCGGCAGTTGGGGTCTTCGGGAAATTGACGGGGGCTGGCGGTCATCCACCGGCCAGCCCTACCCCTGCTACCACCGGCGGCCCATCCCCGACGGCCCCCACCCTGGGCGGCACCGTCTCCACCGACGCTGACGCAGTAACCCCGTGGGCCAGGCGTCCCACCGGCGTCGCCGGCGGGTCACCTACCGGACGTCGAACTCGCATCTCGCCGAACGAGAAGCCTCGGGAGCGGCGTGCCCTGGAGTTGGAGAACGAGTGTGCCGACAGGGTCGCCAGCAAGGGGTACCGGGTTCACCAGAACCCCACGAGGCAGGAGGTCGCGGACGCTCGACGCGAGACCGGGGATTCTGGGAGGCCGGAGAAAGCGCCCGATTTCCTCATCGAGGGGCATGTGTTCGACTGCTACGCGCCCACTGCTCCTGTGCCGGCCCGCGCCGTCTGGAGCGCCGTGTCCAGGAAGGTTGACACGGAGCAGACCCAACGCGTGATGTTGAACCTCCACGACTGGCGAGGAGACCTCGCCGCCCTGCACAAGCAGTTCCACGACTGGCCCATCACAGGGCTGAAGGAACTGGCAGCGGTAACGCGCGACGGTGCGATCATTCAGATCATCCGGCGAGACTGATGAAGGGATGCAGATGGCTGTCGAGTACCGGCTGACGCTGGCGGGCAACATCCCACTCGAACAGGTAGCGGAGCTGGCTGCTCCCGGAGCGGTCGAGACGTCCACGGCGTCCGGCGGCAGGATGCTCAGCGCCGACCTGAACGACGAGCACGGGTACGTCGTGGACATCACCGGCGGCCGGCACGGCTACTACAGCGCCGAGGACGACGGTGGCGCTCTGTGGGAATGGGAGCCGGAGACCTACGTCGACGTCAGCTTCTACATGCGCAAGGACACCCTGGTCGACAAGGGCAAGCCCCACATGCTGGCGGCCGTGGCCAAAATCCTCACCGGCAGGGCCGAGGACGCCGCCCTGACCCTCAACGGCGATGTCCTGATGCTGACGCGCGTCGCGGGCACCCTTCAAAAGCACAACACTGACGGCTGGTACGACGAAGACTACGACAGGATTCTTCACCCCTGACAGGTATGTCTGTCAGCGGCATGGCGACTGCCCGGAGGGCGACCGGCGGCTCGCAAGGCCTCGTGATAGCCGAAGATAGGGACGCTCCGAAGGGCCTGGATGGCCAGAAGTGTGGCGGATCAGCTGAACCGTCGCGGGTTGAACCTGTTCTACCGTGACCAGATGCCTGAGACGTTCGAGGTCGACCGAGTCGACCGAATCGCGGACATCCTTTTCGGCGTCGCGACAGCGAAGGGACTGATCGGCTATGGCCCCCTCGCGAAGCGGGTGGACACAAGGCCGGACTTCCTGAGCCAGCCGCTCGACAAGGTCTCCCGTAGAGCGTTCGACAAGGGTGAGCCGCTGTGGAGCGCGTTGGTCGTCTCCCGTAGCACCAACCGACCGAGTTCGGGCTTCTACGGCCTGGCTCGAAAGATACGGCCCGAGTATGCCTCGCTGGGTGACGACGAGTTGTGGGAGCAGGAACGCGAGCGCTGTTACGAAGCGGCCTCCTGAAATTGTAAGCCTGCAGAGCTGCCCAGGTGGGCTCTCGATCGCTGGACTAATATTCCGACACGCCCCGTCGGCAAGCGTTGATCTGATTACCCAAGGATGTGCACCTTGCGCCTGACGAAGCAGGTGATTCAACAACTGTTGAATCAGAATGAAGGATTCAAGGCATCGACTCACTATAGCGACAGAAACAACACCAATGATAGGCACTATCAGATTGTGAGTGGAGAGTTACGTGTCCGCGAAACAGGTAACACTTCATGGGCGGACAGTCGTTATGACAACGAGTTCATAGCTGACGAGGACCAAACGAGAAGGTTCCTGAGGAACAACCTTGGCGCCTTGAATACTGACGGCTTGAACATAGACTGAGGCAACCAGCGCTACTTGATGTTGCAATTCGTCGCGCTCTCATCGGCTATGGGTGGTCGCCTGGTCGGTCGCGGTCAGCAGCGCGGCGAGACGCTGGTGCACCCAGGAGCCGGGACCTGCCTACGCCGGTGCGGCCGGGCCTGCCCGGCCGATTTCCGGCGGCGAAGCGCAGCGCCGAGGCCAGCCGGGCAAGGCAGGCGTCGACGTTAGGTCAGTGTTCGCCGGCGCGACCGGTGTGGTCGGGCAGCGCCGTAGCGTGACGACGGCCGACGTGCTCGACGGTGGCGCGCAGCGGCCCGCTGGCGGCCAGGTCGACATCCTGCCGGCTGTTGCGCCACGACCAGTCACTCTGATGTCGCAGCATCTCCCGCACGTAGGGATCGCGCAGCAATCCCTCGCGGTCACGCCTGCAGGGCGGGTGGTCGCATCGACCACGTTAGCGGCCAACAGCAACACTTCGGCGTACCTTGTCGGCGCCGACGACACATCCACCTGCGTCAAACGTTTCAGCCGGGGATACGACGCCACAAGCATGTGGCCCGCCATGTCCGTTGCGGGTAGCATCCGCGCTCGGTGAAGGGGACGCCTTACTCTCCTTGCGTGGAACTATCCCTGGACTCTGCGTTCGCGGTCTTCGACGCCCAAGACTCCGGGTGCGTCTCCTACGGCGTCGAGGCGTCCGGACGCCGCTGGTTCGTCAAGACAGCCACCACCGCGCCCAGTCGCTGTTCCTTGCTGCGGGCCGCCCGGTTCCACGCCGCGGTCCGGCACCCGGCGATCGTGCGCCCCGAGCACGCCCTCGACGGGCCGACGCTGGTCTACCCGTGGCATGACGGCAGCGTGCTGAACCACGCCACCGTCCACGGCTCGGACCGCAGCGCACTGCACCGGTTCCAGCAACTACCCCTGCCCGACGTTGAAACGGCCATCGCCACGATCCTCGACGCGCACCTGGCCGTCACCGCCGCCGGCTACGTCGCGGTCGACCTCTACGACGGCTGCTTTCTCTACGACTTCCACGCCCGCCGACTACGCCTGATCGACCTCGACGAGTACCGGCCCGGGCCGTTCACCCTAGACACCGACCGCCTCCCTGGGTCCCGCCGCTACATGGCCCCCGAAGAATTCGTCCGCGGCGCCGTCATCGACCAGCGCACCACCGTCTACACCCTCGGCCGCACCATCTACCACCTCCTCGACTCCCCACCCGGCTGGCGCGGCTCCCACCACCAAATGCAGGTAGCTGTAAACGCCACCGCCACGACACCTGCCGACCGATTCCCCGACGTGGCAGCACTCACTGCCGCCTGGTGCACCACCCTGCCGAGCCCGTAGCCCGGAGCGCGCATCGCGATCTTCGATGATGTGCGCGGTGTGTGCTCTCCAGCGGATGCCAACCCAGCTGAACCGGTGCCAACCCGGGTCGCTGCGGACGACCGCCGGTCGCAAACCGGGGTTCGTGTGCTCCGGGTGTGGTCCTGGGCTGGGAGAACGGGGGTCCGGGGAACGTGGGTGAACGTGGGCCACTCCCTGCCACCCCAGGTGAACCCCCAGGTCGCTAGACTAGGCCCTCGCGCCCCCGTAGCTCAGGGGATAGAGCATCGGTTTCCTAAACCGTGTGTCGCAGGTTCGAATCCTGCCGGGGGCACCAGGTCAGGTGTTTGATCGTTGGCGCTCGCCAAGATCGAAAGTCCGTTCCACGTCCGTTGCAGGGCGGGAGACTGCCCGCTGAGTTGCGTACCCCCTCCGGGTATGTGTTTGCAGCGGCGATTCGCTGCACCTTCCGGCTCGCTCGACCTCCCCTTGAGGGATCGAGGCTCAAGCGCCGTCTCGTTGCCGCCTCACCAGCTCATTCATCTCAGGATCAACAGCCGCGCCTCAGCGTACGGTCTAGTTGATCTTGGGGGCGGTATCGCCCCCGTGATGGGAGGTGGAGAGATGTCCAACGACGCAGCGTCAGAGATCCTGCGCGAGGCGGGGCAGACGCCCAAGACGGCACCGCCGTTGCGGTCCAGCCGCGCATCCGGCTCGACGGCACGCCGGTCGTACGGCGGTGGTCGACCCGGCACCCCGATGGGACTCGCGGAGAAGGCACAACTGGCCCGTCGCGCGGCGGAGATCGACGCGGCTCTCAGTGAGACGCCGGAAGGCCAGGCCATCTTGGACCGGGACCCACGAGAGCGCCAGTGGGGCTGGTCCTGATGAGCGCGCCCAAGCTGTACGGCCGGTCGATCAAGGTCCCGGTCACGGAGGAGACGTGGAGCCGGGTCGAGCTAGTCACGGCGCTACGCGGCAAGGGGCGCAACGAGACGTGCCGGGCAGTGATCGAGGCCGGGTTGGCCTCGCTGCTCGGTGAGAGCACCAACGACACGAGGAGTGAAGGTGAGCACTGACCCGTTCGGTGCGGCGCTGGACAGCGTCGGCCGTCAACTGGAGAACATCGTCTACATCGAGCGGACCGCGCTCACGGAGGCGCTGCCCGCGCTCGACGCGGCGGACAACCTCCTGACCGCCCCCAAGGAGGACCTGGCCGCCCGGTTCCCCGGCATGCACCGCCGTGGCGGGAGTGAGGCGCTGTGACCACGCTGGCGCAGTACCGCGCTTCCAAGGAGGACACCCCGCCCGCCAAGTACAGCCCGGCGCAGTGGAAGGAGTTCGACGCGGCGGAGCGCGCGGCGGAGGCCCACTACCGCGCCGCCGGTCAGAAGCTCATCGCTGCCCGACGGCAGGCGCTCAACCACCGCGTCGAGGAGTTGGCCGCCCAGGCGGAGAACGTCCTCAACGCCTGGAACGTGCTCCAGGATCGCGCCCGGCAGGGACGGATCGGGGCTGCGGCATTCCGCGAGGGTGCCCGCGCTCTCATCGAGCAGCGCCAGCGAATCCCTGCTGAGGTCGAGCGGTTGCGCGAGGAGGCTGCGGGCCTGGCCGGGCTCGACCCCATCGCAGTCGCGGAGCAGCAGTACGAACGGTTCCCCGCCATGGCGCACTCGCGCCCCTACCTACCCAACCTGTAAACGACACGGCCCGGCTGGAGGCGAGCCAGCCGGGCCGTCAACCCCCTGGAGGAGGGTGGAAATGTCGTACGGACAAACCTACCGAATCGTCTCAGTTGTTGCGGCTGACAGTAGCCGCGTCGTGTTGTACATGTTGGAGGTCGACCACCTCCGGGCGGAGCCGATCGGGCTGCACCTGCTCATCGAGGATTCCGCCACTTCGTACGACCGCCGGGCGGAGGACTACCGCAGCCAGACCCTGCGGCACATCCTCCTGCCCCTGCCGCTCTCCTGGTACAAGTCCGGGCTTGACGTCGGTGAGCTGTTGCATCGGCTCAGCGACACCTTCTGGGAAGTGCGGCTACCTGACACCACCGCCATCCTCGCCCGCGTCGCGGACCTCTACCCATGCGAGCCGGGGTGTCGGTGGGTCACGACGGAGGACGCGGAGGACGGCGGAGCCATCGACTTCACGTTGGAGCACGGGGTTGACTGCGACCTCGCGGAGGCCGGACCGGCGGAGATCGAGGCTGCGCCGTGATGAGCTTCAGCAACTGCTCCAAGGTCTACGGCAAGACCCGCGTGTACTACATCCACTCGCCCTGGTGCCGGGCTGCGACGCGGCTCTACCGGCGGCTGGGCCGGACGCCGCACCGGTGGGAAGTCCTCCGGGAGATCGAGCGGGGCAAGGGCGGGAAGCGTAAGACCTCTGTAGCTGCACGGCCCTGAGTTTCTGTAGAAAACCGCGAATAGCGCACGGGTAGTAATCTCAACGCTGAAGGGACCAACCAGCCGGACTAATCATCCGGTGGTTGGTCCTTTCCGTCTATCTGAGGAGGTTGAGCGTGAGCGAGAAGCGCGGGAGGGGCAGGCCACGAATTGGCGACCGGTTCGAAATCAAGCTGCCCGACGACCAGCGCGCCTACGTCCGCGCGGAGGCAGCGCGAGCGGGTTGCCCGGAGTCGGCTGTGATCCGGGAGTTACTGGCCGCCGGCATCGCCGCCAAGCAGAACCAAAAGGCCTGAGAAAAGCAATGCCCCGGCGGGCAACCGGGGCACAGCAACAAACCGACAAGGAGAACCATACCGTGAATCAGCAAGATCCGGCTTTCAGCAGCGATTGGTGGCAGCCCAAGCCATTCGATCCGGAGATGTTCAAGGCGTCAGTCAAGACTCTCGGTGATCTGATTGATGAGGATGAGCGAACGACCTGGGCCGACCTCGCCAGGAACTGGGGCGGATGGCAGCTCGATGTTGAGCACCACGTGCTCGTGCTCCGTGACCCGACCGGCCGGGAGTGGTATGACATCGACCTGGAGGGCTGCGTTACCAGCGCTCAGGTGCTCGACCGGATCTGTCAGGTCAAGGCCAAGCTCTGGTCGGCTGACGTTGTGGTCGCCGGTCTGGTCCGCGCGCTTGATGACATCCTTGGCCCGCAGGAGCGTCTGTGCTCTTGGGGCCGGTCGATGAAGCTGACCAAGGACCAGATCCGGACGCTCGTGAACGCGAGGCGAGCGGAATGAGCGGTCCATACGGAGCCGCTGCCGGGGCGTACGCCGCTGCCGACTGGTCACCTCTGCCGCTACCGCCCCGGCAGAAGTGGGCACCGCCTACGGGCTGGACCGGGGCGGCTGGCAAGGTGGCCGGTCCCCGTCAGGTCGAGCGCTGGATGCCCGAGCACGCTGGCGGCAACGTCGCGCTCCGCCTGCCTGACGCGCTGGTCGGCATTGACGTTGACGCCTACGGCAAGAAGGCGGGAGCAGCCACGCTCGCGGAGCTGGAGCGGGAGTTGGGTCCGCTTCCGGCTACCTGGATCGTGACCAACCGGGATGACGGCGTGTCGGGTATTCGCCTCTACCAAGTCCCAGACGGGTTGGGCTGGAAGGGTGCCGCCGGTCCGGGCATCGACATCATCACCTGGTACCACCGGTTCATCGTCGCGCCTCCGTCGATCCACCCGGAGGGCCGCAAGTACCGCTGGATCCGGCCCGATGGCACGGCCTGCGACGTCAAGGCGTTCTGCAAAGCCCTGGAGGACTACGCGGTGCTGCCTGACGCGTGGGTCGACTACCTGACCAGCGACCGCCGGAAGTTCATCGACCGGCCTGCGGCGGAGATGAGCAAGGCGGATACCAAGGCGGCCATCGCCGCGTGCCCGGACGCCGGGGGCCAGCCCTGCTCCCAGATGCGATGGGCGCTCGACCTCTGGCTACGGAAGCTCGCGGAGGCCGGAGCGGACGGCGGGGCGCACGACGTAGCGCGGGACGCGGCGTGGGCGGTCATCCTCGACGGGCGGAAGGGCCACCGGGGCGTGACCACCACGCTCGACGCCATCAGGGAAGCGTTCTTCAGCGCAACCGCCGACCGGCGACGGGATGAGGCGGAGTGGGGCCGGATCGTGGACCGGGGCGTGGCAAAGGCAGTGGAAGAGGTGAAGTCGATCAGCTCCGCCGACGGCTGTGACGCCGACGCGGAGACGGAGAGGCTGATCGAGCAAGCCAAGGAGCCCAGCGAAGACGCCGTTGATGCGATGCTCGCTGAGCTACTGGACTTTGACGCGCTCGACGCCATCCCGGAGGCGGAGTACCTGATCAAGGGTCTGTTTGACATGGACTCCCTGGCGCAGGTGTTCGGCCAGTCCGGCCACCGCAAGTCGTTCGTCATGCTGGACATCTCCTGCCACATCTCACTTGGCCTGCCGTGGGGTGGGCGGAGGGTCCGGAGCGGCCCGGTGGTCTACATCGCCGCAGAAGGCGAGCGGGGTGTTCGGAAGCGCCTCCGCGCTTGGGCGCAGCACCACGGCAAGCGGCCAAACGTCCTGGTGCTGCCCCGCCCGGTCTCGGCGGATGAGTGGCCGGTGTTGGTGGCAGCGCTCAAGCGGGTCAAGCCAGTCCTGGTGGTAGGGGATACCCAGGCTCGCCTGACCTCCGGGATTGACGAGAACAGCGCCAAGGAGATTGGCCCGTTCATCGACCGGCTGGATGACGTACGGCGGGCCACGGGAGCCTGTGTTGCGGTCGTCCACCACGAGGGCCTGGCGGTGGGGCGGGCTCGTGGGTCGAGCGCCCAGAAGGGTGCCCTAGAGCACCAGTTCAGGGTGTTTACCGACAAGGAAACCCAGCAGACCGTCTTTACCGACGAGAAGCAGAAGGACAACGCCACGTCCGGGGACCTGCGGTTTGACCCGGTCGTGGTGTCGCTGGGGAAGGATGCCGACGGCGACCCCATCACCTCGCTGGTGCTGGTGCCGGCAGCTGACGACCTGCTGTCAGAGCTGGATCGGCTGGAGGACATCAAGTCCAAGTACCAGCGCAAGATCATCGAGATCATCTCAGATGCTCCGTTCGCCGGGATGACCAAGGCAGAGGTCCGCTCGGTCTTCACCCAGTCCTGCGACAGGCAACGGTTCGCAGCCGCGTGGGACGCCGTGATCCAGCGCGGGCTGATCGTTCCGGTCGGGAAGTCGGCCCGTTACCGCCTCGCAGGCATCGAAGGAGGTTAGCGCCGGCATGAGGACGTTTTCAAGATCGAGTCCTCGTGGGCGTCCTTATGCAGCGTCCTGATCCGTCCTGATTCCCCGTCCTGATCGAGACAGCCCCTGACCAGGGGTTTCAGGGGAGCGGTCCTCACAAGTCCTCATTCGTCCTCGTGCCAATGCCCCACCCGTCCTCCCGGTCCGGTCTACCTAGAGACCGGCCGGAGGAGGACGACCCGGACGGGACACCGAAATAAGACGATCAGCATCAATCAATGAAGTGCATAAACCCAAGGAGGAGGAGAAGGCGATGGCAGACAAACACCTCTCGGTGACGGTGACCTCTAGGAAGTTGAAGTGCAAGGCCAAGAGCAAGCGAACCGGGAACCAGTGCGGCCGGTGGGCGGTGAACGGGGCGACCGTTTGCCCGATGCACGGAGCGGCCAAGGGCACCCCGGCTCGACTCAAGGCGGAGGAGCAGCTGAAGGCAGCACGGGATGAGCTGATGGAGCTGCTGTTGGGGATTGCGCGAGACGCGGACCTCTCCGCCTCCGACCGGCTGAAGGCGATCACCTGGGCGCTGGAGCGGGCGGGATTCAAGGGCGGGGTGGATGTGGCGGTCAGCGTCAACCCGGCGTGGCGAGAGGTCCTGGAAGGGATCTGGGACGACGACGCAGACGACGCGGCGGAGTCTCCAGCCGCTCTCCCGGCTGCCGGTCGCCCGGCGCTGTCCTGGGAGCCGGAGGCGGGCGGGCAGCCGGAGGTGGTCCACATCGGGGAGCTGATGCCGCAGCGTCGAGCGACCAACGGGCGCGCTCGCCTGCGCTAGACCCCTTGCCCTGCAAGGGATTCATAGGGGCGAGTCTCTGCTGTAACTGTCCACAGTAGACCTGGCGTACCGTCGGCTACGGAGCGTGATGGAACCTTCACGCTACGGAAGGAGGAGGAGATGGCCGTACCGACGGGCGTCAGCGTCGCCCTTGCTGAGCTGGCGATCATCGCGGGTGTCGCGGTGATCCTGGTTGGGGCAGGGAGCCTCGCCACCAACGCGCACCTCATCGCCGCGCTGCTGGGGGTGCTGTTCGTCATCAACCAGGTGGCCTGGCCGGTGTTCTTCGGTCGCGCTCGCCGGGCGGGGGCGGGGCGGTGACCGGCTCTTGTGGCCGTAGCGCTGCCGGAGGCATGGGGGCGTCCGGATCGACCCGCGAGCGCCGGCAGCCCACGAGGCGTGGAACGGGAGCACCGGATGCCCCACGTAGGCCGCTGATGCTGGGCTACGTCCGCGTCTCGACGCGAGAACAGGCCAAGGAGGGCTACTCGCTCGACGCGCAGACAGAACGCCTCCGCGAGGAGGCAGAGCGCCGGGGTTATGACCTGGAGATCGTGCCGGACGCGGGTTACTCCGGGCGGACCGACAACCGGCCCGGCCTCCAGGAGGCGTTGCGTCGGCTCAAGCGCCGCGAGGCGGACGGGCTGATGGTGTGCAAGCTCGACCGGCTCGCCCGGTCAGTCCAGCACTTCACCTCCTTCATCGCCGCGTCTCAGCGGCAGGGCTGGAGCGTCGTGGTGCTGGACTTTGACCTTGACACCGGCTCGCCCAACGGACGGCTCGTGGCGCACATCCTCGCTGCGGTCGCGCAGTGGGAGAGCGAGATGATCGGGCAGCGCACCGCCGACGGCATGGCGGAGGCCAAGGCCCAAGGCGCGCGGTTCGGTCGCTCCCGCCAGGCAGACGACGCGACCGTGGCCCGGATCAAGCAGGAGCGCGACGCGGGCAAGAGCTTCGCTGCTGTCGCCTCCGCCCTCGACGCGGACAGCGTCCCCACCCCCGGAGGCGGCAAGCGCTGGTACGCCTCGACGGTCGCCCGGATCTGGGAGGCCGCAGCATGAGCCTCAACAAGGCCAACGATCTGATGCACGAGATCGAGCACCGCCTTGCGGCGGAGGGGTTTGACGTCGAGCGGACCACGAGCCGGTACTTCACCGCTGAGATGTGGTGCTTGGTAGCGACAGCTCGACCGATCCCCGGAATCAAGGTGACGCTCACCTCGCGGGCCAAGCTGGTCGACTACCTCACTGAGTTCGTGGTGCCGCGCGAGGAGCGGGACACCGGGCAGCGCTGGCAGCTCCACGTCGGCCAGGACAAGGCGCAGAAAGCCCATCGGGACAAGTGGCGCCACGTCTGCCCCGGTTGGGAGGTGGCGGCATGAGCCTCGACCCAGACCTCATCCGCCGCATCGTCCGCGAGCGCCGGGCGGGGCAATCGTTCCAGTCCATCGCAACCACCTTGAACGGGGAGGGTCTACTGAGCCCTGACGGCCAGCCCTGGCACGCAAAGTTCATCCGCTGGGTCTACCGGACCGCGACGCAGGGTGGCCTCGCATGAACAACATGCATGAGTCGAAGCTCTCCTGCGGCCACGTGGTCACCTTTGACCCCGTGCCGCGTCTGGGGGACACCGTCTGGTGCTACGGGTGCACCGACTACCGGACCGTGAGCGTCCGCAGCATCATGCGCGCCCGTCAACTCAGCCACAAGGTCGAGGAGGCGGGGCGATGATCCACAAGCCCAAGAAGCTGCCCGCCCCGCGCCAGCGGCCGGACGGTCAGTGGGAGGTGCGGTGGCGGTACCGGCTCGCCGGACGGGAGCACCGCCCCGCGCGCCTGTTCCCGACGGAGGCGGAGGCCAACGGCTTCATCCTCAGTGTGCTGGCGGGGGAGAGTAACCGCGACCCGCGCGCCGCCCGGCTCACCTTTGACGCCTACGCGGACCAGTACCTCAATGAGGTGGCCGTCAACGTCAAGGCGCGCACGGTCGAGCGGTACCGGTCGGCGCTGCTGCACGCACGGGAGTTCTTCCGTGGTCGGCCGGTGTCGGAGATCCGCACGAGCGACTGTCGGGCGTTCCGCGCGAAGCTCACCGACGGCGGGTGCCTGCCGGAGGGAACGCGTGCCCGACGGCGGATGACGCGGGGCAACTCCGTCCGCAACGTCTACAACACGTTCCGGGCGGTGCTTGAGCTGGCGGTCGAGGACAACGCCTTGCCGGCCAACCCGGCTGTGCTGCGGAAGCTGCCGGGGCGGAAGCCCAACCGTGAGGCCAAGTTCCGCGCGGTGTTCCTCGACGCGGGCGAGGTCGAGCGGGCGGCCAACGCAGCGCCGGAGCCGTATGGGCTGGTGATCCGGTTCCTGGCTTACACAGGGCTGCGCGCGGCGGAGCTGGCCGGGCTGGACGTTGCCGACGTCAAGCTGTGGCAGGTCAAGGGCATCTGGCGCGGGTACGTAGACGTGCACCGCACCCGCCGCAAAGAGGGCGGGGCGTGGGTCGTGGACACGCCCAAGAGCGAGGAGAGCACCCGCCGCGTTGAGCTGCCGCCGTGGCTCGCGGAAGACCTCCGCAGCTACCTGACCGGCACCCACGAGCGCGCAGATGAGCCCACCGCTCCGCTGTTCCCGAACCGGAAGCCGGGCGCGACCTACGCAACCAACGCCGACGGCAAGAAGGTCCGTGAGGGCTTCCGTCTCAACTGGGCGGAGCCGGTCGAGCCGGGCGCGTTCTACCGCAACATCTTCAAGAAGGCTGTGCAGGCCGCGGGACTGCCGGAGGCGACCCGGTTGCACGACCTCCGCCACACGTTCGCCGCGTTGTGGCTGTCAGCGGGCGGCCAGATCGAGCGCCTGTCTGAGCAGATGGGCCATGCGAGCTATGAGACCACGCAGAAGTTCTACGCCCACCTGATCCCGCCAGACCCGGACGCGCCGCACATCTTCGCTGCCCGCCCGACGGCTCCCGCGTCTAGCAACGTCCTACCGCTGAGGAGGGCGCAGTGAACCCGGAGGCGGTAGCGGAGCTGTACGACCGGCTCAACGCGGTCTGCTTCGGCGGGCGACTGCGGCCGGTGGTGATCCGGATGGTGCCGTGGATTCTCAGCCGGACCGACGGCCGCAGGCTCGCCGGAGCCTGGGACGCGGAGGCGTGGGCGATTGGGCTTGATCGCGCGCTCCTCGACCACCCGCAATACCTGTTCGGCGTGGTGTTGCACGAGATGACACATCAGGCCTGCTACCAGGCCGACGGCTCCGACGGGCACGGCTCTGCCTTCTGCGCGACTGGAGCGGCAGCCGTTGCCCGGCTTGATTTCGATGTGCCGGCTCCGACCCTGACCACGGCCGCCACCTGGCCGTATCCCACACCAAGTCACCTATTGAAGGAGATCTGAGATGGTTGCCGAACCTGGAAAGGTCATCGAGCTAGGGCACCGGCTCGACGGTGAGAGCCAGCCGCCCCGTGTCGGGCTGGAGTTCTACTACCCCAACGGTCAGGTCATGGCCCGGTTCGGGCAGCTACCCGACGGCACCGGCCGCGTCGGCATGGAGATCTGCGACGAGACGGGCGCGGTGAAGGTGCTCGCCGGTGAGCTGGTCGATGGCCAGTACGGGTTGGCGGCGTACAACCCGCAGACGGGTGGACTGGTCGACCTCGCCACTCTCGCGTTCGGTGTCCAGGCGGACGTGGTCACCACGACCGGCGTCTTGAGCGGCTCCGGCTCGATGCGTGACATCCCTGGCAGCTACGGGCCGGAGGTCACTGTCAAGGTCGGCAACACCGGGCGCTGCATCGTTACGGTGTCAGCTGAAATCGAGGTAGAGCTGCGGGAGGACTTGGGCAACGAGGCAGGTGCCGGTCAAGCTGGCTTCGTCATGACCCGCTTGTCGGATGGCTCCGAAGCAATCCCTGCCACGACAAACCGGTCGGCAATGGCAGAGTTCGGGTACGACAACGGATCGCACATCGGATGGACTCCGGCCTTCAACCTCCGATCGTCAGCTACGCGGGTCAACCTCATCGAGGGCCTGGAATCCGGCGAGTACAAGGTGACGATGAAGTACTACAACCTCGGCAATGACGCGAAGTTCGCCAACCGCACCCTGATCGTCCAGCCCTTCTGAGAGAGGCAAGCATGAGCAAGCCGGAGACACCGGGCAGTGAGTTCGACCCGCTGCCCGGCGAGGCGGTCACCCCGGAGCAGCGCCGGGCGGAGGAGCTGGCCCGGGAGCACTCCCGCCAGTACGGGGCGATGCCCGTCAACGAGCGGCCACCGCTCCACGCCGACTACAACGGGTGGGAATTGTGAGCTGGCGCGACATCCCATGCAAGGAGTGGACCGGCAAGACCGAGCACGGTTACGGCGTGTGCAAGGTCCAGGGCCAGAGGTGGCGCGTTACCCGGCTGGAGTGGACTCGCCAGAGCGGGCCGATTCCGGATGGCCTGGAGGTCTGCCACCACTGCGATAACCCGGCCTGCTATGAAGTCCGCCATCTGTGGCTCGGGACGCACGCCTGCAACATGGCTGACATGGCCGCAAAAGGTCGAGCAGCACGCGGGCTTGGCGAGCGCCACGGGATGAGCAGGCTGACTGAGCATCAGGTCCAGGAGATCCGGGCCAGATACGCGACGGGCGGGGTGACGCACCGGCAGCTAGCCGCTGAGTACGTCGTCAGCAAGGCAACCATCGGTCTAGTCACGCGCAGGGTCAACTGGAAGACGGTGCCGCTCGATCGCTAAGGCCCAGCTCGACCAGCAGCCGACCTCCGGGCTGATCCGGGGTCGGCTGCCGGCATTGAAGAAGCTTGCTGAAAAGGGTTTTCATTTGCACTGCACTGGCGGATAGTTGATCTTGAGCGGCCCGGAGGGGCCACCGAGAAGGGACCGCAGCCATGATCGAGATCGCTACCACCACCGTCGCCCTCCGCAAGCTGGCCCGGGAGCTGGGCATCAAGGGGATGGGCTCCGCCAACAAGGCGACCCTGCTGCCGCTGGTAACGGCGGAGGTCACCCGCCGTAACGCGGAGGAGCTGGCCGCTGCCAAGCTCGCGGCGGAGAAGGCGGCCAGCGAGGAGTTCACCCGGCTGACCGCGCTCCCGCTCGCGGAGCAGGCCAAGCCCAAGACCCAGAAGCGCATCCAGCAGCTCAGCAACCACCCGGACAACTGCGGGCCGCGCGAGGCGGAGCCCGCCAAGGCCAAGAAGGTTTCCCTCACCGCCGAAGAGTGGGCGATGGAGGAGAACGGCCACAGCGACCAGGGCCACGACGCCATCGCCCAGGGCGAGGTTGAGGGCATCGACGCCAAGTACCTCGCGGAGATCCGCGAGTGCATCGAGGTCTGCCCGATCTGCCACCCGGAGCGGTTCAACAAGCGCCCCGGCTACGCCGCCAGCGGCCGGTACTCCGTCTCCCGCGCGGGGATGCAGGTCAACGTCACCCGGCGGATGACGGCAGCGGAGAAAGCGGGCAAGGTCGCCAAGGAGCTGGTCAAGTCGGAGATCACCGCGAGCGAGGGCTTCACCCGCCTCACCGGCACCACGAAGATGGGCGCTGCGGTCGAGCTGTTCTGGGACCTCCAGGGCCGCTTCCAGCACCGCTCCAGCCGGGTCGGCGGCAGGAAGGTCCTGAACGTGGCTGCCGCCCTCCGCCGGATCGAGGAGGCCGGGTAGTCCCCGCTCCGCCCGGCAGCCCGGCTCCTCCTCGACGGGAGCCGGGCTGCTGGGCCTCTCGTTGGCCCTAGACGGACGTTGCGCGGAGCCTCCTGGGCGAGGCCTGGGCGGGAGCCTTCCGGGGCGCGAGGCGTGGAGCGAGCGGGGCGGGAGAGGGCTTGGCCTCTGCGAGCTTCCGTAGCCTGGCCGGCTGCACGAATATCTCCCGGCGCTCGACGGCATCACCCTTCTCATTCAACTGGTATCCGTCGAGCCAGGCCCACCCGTCGTACGTGACGTAGGGCAGCACCCGGATCAGCCGGAAGACCATGGGTTTGGTGAACTGGACGCTGGCGGAGCGGGTGACGTGGAGAAGGTCCCCCGCCTTGAGGGTCACCGCCACATCCCTGCCCGGTACTCCCCGGCGAGGGTCAGCAACGGAGGGTCCGGCGGGTAGATGACCCGGGCGACGCCAACCGCCCGGTACGCCCCGGTGCGGGATTGGTAGATGGTCGCCGGGCCGGTCCGGTCGAGCGGAGCGGGGCGACGGCGCTTGAAGGGCCAGAGCTTCATCAGTCAGTCCTCCTGCCGGTGGGTTTGCAGTCGCCTACAGAAGGTAATCCAACTCGTCCTGTCTCGTCTCCCTACGTTCCGGCACGTCGCCCGACGTATCTCAATCCGAACGTCTCAGGACGTCGGGTGAGGATTGATGACATGCTCGATCCGCTGTCGCCTGTGCCGATGTACGTGCAGCTTGCTGACCTGATCGGCAAGCAGATCGAGGCGGGCAAGCTCCCGCCCCGTCGTCCCATCCCCAGCGAGTCCCAGCTACGCGGGGAGTACGCCGTCGGGCGGGGCACGGTCAGACAGGCCGTTGCCCTGCTGCGGGAGCGCGGGTTGGTCTTCACCGTGCCGCAGCGAGGCACCTACGTCTCTGGCGGAGAGGGCGACTGATACCCCTGCCCGGTACCGCTCGACTATGCAGGAGCGTCCGGCGAGCGTCCGGAGCCGTCCCGGAGTCCGCGCAGGTAGAGGTGCGTGCAGGAGCCAGGGCTACGTATGCAGAAACAGCACGTGACCTGCGGAAACTGCAAATGTTAAGGCCGGGACCAGCCTCGACGGCGGGTTAGCCGGAGAGGTAGCCGGAGCGCCTAGGAGTTTTCCTAAACCGTGTGTCGCAGGTTCGAATCCTGCCGGGGGCACCACACATCCCACGTCAGCCGATCCGCGGCGCAGTTCCCGCTACGGCCGCAGCGTTCCCGACATGTTGCTGACGCGACCCATCGCGTCGAAGTCGACGCGCAGCACGGAACCGTCCCGGCTCTGTGCCGTCACCGACATCGGGGCCCGATCCAAGCGCCATCCCTCCTGGTGCAGGAACGCCTCGACGGCGACGCGGTGTTCCACCGGGAAGGACTGGAGGACCTGGGCCAGGACGGTCGGCACCCGCTCCGGGCGGACCGGCGCGGTGATCTGTGCCGGGGCGTCGTCGAGGTGGAAGAAGACGGCGCCGCCGGGGTACGGCCCGCGGTAGTAGCAGCGGCCGGTCAGGCCGGACGCCAGCAGGGCGAGCCGGTGTCCGTCGGCGCGCTGGAGGGGGAACGTGGGTTCGGTCAGTTCGGCGACCCCTTGGCGATGCCCGTACTCGCGGAGCCAGCCGGCAAGGTGCAGCACCGCCGGCGGGAGGTTGCTGGCCTCGTTGGCCCAGGCCCACAGCCAGGTGCCGTCGTCGTGGCTTTCGGTGCCGAGGAGCTGGACGCGGTATCGCAGGTCGTCCCCGAATGTCACGGTGCCGTCGGCCACGTTGAGTTGCCATTCACGTTCGCCCAGGAGATCGGCCAGCGCCATCTGACGGGCCAGCCCGGTGCCGACGTGTTCGGCGAAGAGACGATCCAAGGTCGGCATCGCCGCAGTGTGCCAGATCCTTTTTTGGTACGGGGACGGCCCCGCGTCCGGCCGGAGCCGGAGCGCGGGGCCGGCGGGTCAGCGGACCAGCGCTGCCACCAGCGTCCCGATGCAGGCGACGACGGCGGCGATGATCGGACTGAGCGTCTTGATGTACGCCAGGATGATCCGGTGCCGGGCTGTCAGTTCGGCAACGGCTTCGTCCTCGTCCTCTGGCGTCTCGAAGTCTGACCCGTGAGGGATTACAGTCAACGTGACTCCTTCCGTTGCAGCGGTGGAGTCGAATGCGGCGTCCGGTGGCAGCCGGGCGCCGCCCTCTGTGTGAGGCGACGCAGTGCCGTTCGACGTTTCGAGCATCCTCCCGGCGCACGGCTAGCACAAGAGTCGGCATTTCACTGTCGGGTACCTGACAAGCAGATGCATCGCATCGAGAAAATTCCGGTGCCAGCTCTTGCCAAATGCAATTTTCCGTGAAGCAGATCAACCGAGCGTGACTGAGTCAACGCAGATGGTGAGCAGCTGTGTTGTCAGGCGCGGCGGAGCCGGAGCGCCGCGCCACACGAAGATCGACCGGTAGCCGCCCCGGCGGCTGCTACGTGGACGGCCGGCTACGAGACGAGGAATCCGGTGGAGGGACGGGTCAGGACGCCTGTCATCGGGAAGCGTCTGGTGCCGTTCCACCAGTGCCACACCACGCGGTCGGTGCCGTCGGCGGCGGCGAAGACGTCCATCCCACCGGGGCCCTGGTGGTTGCCCGGGAGGCCGCGGATCGGGTTGAGCCCGGCGTCGCCCGTGAAGCCGAAGAACGGGCGGGACTCGCCTTCACGGACGGGGTTGCAGCGGGTGCCGGGCAGAGGGCTGGCGCCGCAGCGGGCGATGCCGGTGGCGTAGCGGGCGCTGTCCCAGTTGTTGCCCGAGTACATCAGGTACCAGTCCCCGTCGGCGGCCTTCCACATCGACGGGTTCTCGACCACGTGCGTACCGCCGCTGATCTTGGCGGTGTCCCAGGTGATGTCGGTGCTCTTGAGCATGTCCCGGCGGGTGTTCCAGATCGCGCGGCCCTCGCTGTCCGTGCGGACGGTGGAGATGCCGGTCTCGGCGCCGGAGGCGATGGCGTCGTCCCGGTAGGTCACGTACAGGTTGCCGCCGGCCACGAAGGGGTTGGCGTCCAGTGCCCACCGGCCGGCGTCCGGGCAGGCCCACTCGCCCTGGTTCTGGAAGGGGCCGCGGGCGCTGTCGGAGATGGCCCGCCCGATGCACTTCTGCCCGGAGCCCTTGCGGGAGGCGGTGTAGAACATGAAGAACCGGCCGTCGAAGCGCGCGACGCCGGGGGCCCAAACCGAGCCGCCGGGCTCGGCCCAGGCGCCCGGACCGGACGGCAGGGCGTCGTACGAGGCGCAGTCGGCCATGCCGACGTCGTCGCCGGAGCCGTGGACGAGGACGGGTACGTAGAGCTTGCCGGTCGCGCCGCAGCGTGCGCCGATCCCGTCGCCGATGGTAGTGCCGTAGGTGACGTAGGAGCCGTCCCTCGCCAGCAACGTGTCCGGGTCGGCCAGCGGGAAGGTGGACGAGCTGGCCAGCGTGGACAGGTCGTCGGCGGGCGCGGCGACGGCGGGCACGACACCCGCAGTGGTCGCCGCCAGGGCGGTCACGGCGAGGACGACGAGCCCTCCGCGCTTTCGAAGAAATCTCACCGGATTGCCTCCATTGATGAAAGATATTGTCGCCGAAGGCTATCGACGCCCGGCGATGCGGTCAATGGCTCGGGAAGCCGGTCGTCCGGGGGTGGCTCGCGTTACGCTCCGTCGGGACGGCCCTGTCGTCTGCCGGGCCGTCAGGTCGGCGCCAGGACCCGTCGGTACCCTGGCAGGTCCTGGCCTGTCCGCGACGACATGAGGTATTCGTGAACGATCTTCGAGTGGTGGCGTTCGATCTCGACGACACCCTGGCGATTTCCAAGTCCCGGATCGATCGTCGGATGGCGGAGTTGCTCGGCCACCTGCTCACCGAGGTGGACGTACTGGTCATCTCCGGTGGCCGGTTCGAGCAGTTCCAGTCGCAGGTGCTCGCCCACCTCGACCTCACCGAGGAGCAGCGCGACCAGCTGCACCTGATGCCGACCTGCGGCACCCGCTACTACCGCTGGTCCGACGGGGACTGGCGGCAGGTGTACGCCGAGGACCTGAGTGAGGCCGACAAGGCCCGTGTGGTCGCCGCGCTCACCGAGTCGGCCCAGGCGCTGGGTCTGTGGGAGGCGAAGACCTGGGGCGACATCATCGAGGACCGGGGCAGCCAGATCACGTTCTCCGCGCTGGGGCAGTCCGCCCCGCCGGCCGAGAAGTACGGCTGGGACCCGGACGGCGACAAGAAGCGGCGGCTGCGCGACGCGGTTGCGGCGAAGCTGCCCGACCTGGAGGTCCGCGGCGGCGGCTCCACCTCGATCGACGTCACCCGCAAGGGCGTGGACAAGGCGTACGGCATGCGGAAGCTGCTGGAGCACCTGGACCTGAAGCTCGACAACGTGCTCTTCGTGGGTGACCGCCTGGACGTGGGCGGCAACGACTACCCGGTCAAGGCGATGGGCATCCGCTGCGTCGAGGTCACCCGCTGGGAGGACACCGCCGACTACGTCGAGAAGCTCGTCGACGACCTGGTGAAGCGGCGCGCCGAGCGCGCCTGAGCGCAGCACGCGGCAGAGCCCGCCGGTTCGCCCGAACCGGCGGGCTCTGGCGGTATCGACGGCGATGAGGTAGGAACAGCCGAGAGAGCGCTCTCTCGTCCCGCCCACCACCGAACAGGCAGGCAGATGCGATCACCCGACCCCTCCCGCCGCCGTTTCCTCACCCTCACCGCCTCCGCGGCCTCACTCACCGCCCTCGGCCTCCCGGCCGGCGTCGCAGCCGCGTCCCCGCCCGGCCGCCCGGCCCGCGAGCCCGACTTCGGCCCCAACGTCTTCGTGTACGACCCGAGCACACCGGTCGAGGAGATCCAGTCCACGCTGGACCGGCTGTTCACCGCCCAGGAACGCAACGAGATGGGCTTCGACAGGTACGCCGTGCTGTTCAAGCCCGGCCGCTACGAAGTGGACGCCCGGCTCGGCTACTACACGACTGTCGCCGGTCTCGGCGCGCACCCGGACGACGTGGAGATCCACGGTGCGGTCCGGGTGGTCGGGCAGCCGGACCCGAACTCGCCCGCCGGCATCTCCGCGCTCACCAACTTCTGGCGCTCGGCGGAGAACCTCGCGGTCACCCCGACCGACTGGTCGAACCAATGGGCCGTCTCGCAGGCGTCACCGATGCGCCGGGTGCACGTCAAGGGCGTGCTGTGGCTGGAGCCCGGCAACGGCGGCTACTCCAGCGGCGGCTACATCGCCGACTCCAAGGTGGACGGCATCACCATCAACGGCTCCCAGCAGCAGTGGCTCACCCGGGACAGCGAACTCGGCGGCGAGTGGACCAACGGCGTCTGGAACCAGGTGTTCTCCGGCGTGCTCGGCGCGCCCGCGCAGGGCTTCCCCGACCCGCCGTACACCACGCTGCCGACCAGCCCGGTCACCCGGGAGAAGCCGTACCTGTTCGTCGACGCCCGGGGCGCCTGGCGGGTCGCCGTACCGCGCCTGCGCCGGAACACCGCCGGCACCACCTGGGCCGCCGGCGGCGCTCCGGTGCCGTCGCTGCCGCTGTCCGCGTTCTTCCTCGCCCGGCCCACCGACTCGGCGAAGCGGATCAACGCGGAACTGGCCCGCGGCCGGCACCTGCTGCTCACCCCGGGCGTCTACCACCTGGACCGGGCGCTGCGGGTACGCCGTCCGGACACCGTCGTGCTCGGTCTCGGCATGCCGAGCCTGGTGCCGGACCGGGGGGACGCGGCGTTGCGGATCGAGGACGTGGACGGGGTCCGCATCGCCGGGGTGCTCGTGGACGCCGGACCGGTCGAGTCGCCGGTGCTGGTCGAGGTCGGCACCCGGCGCTGCCACCGGTCGCACGCCACGAACCCGATCTCGCTGCAGGACGTCTTCTTCCGCATCGGCGGCCCGTACGCCGGGCGGGCGGTCACCAGCCTGGTGGTGCACAGCCGGCACACGCTCATCGACAACATCTGGGCCTGGCGCGGCGACCACGGCCGGGCCGGCACGATCGGCTGGACCGTGAACACCGCTGCCACCGGCGTGATCGTCAACGGCGACGACGTGACCGCGTACGGGCTGTTCGTCGAGCACTACCAGCGCTGGCAGACGATCTGGAACGGCGAGCGCGGCCGGACCGTGTTCTACCAGAGCGAGCTGCCCTACGACCCACCGAGTCAGGCCGCCTGGCGCAGCCCGACCGGCAACGGCTGGGCCTCGTACAAGGTGGCCGACCACGTCCGCACGCACGAGGCGTGGGGACTCGGGGTGTACTCGTACTTCAACCAGGGCGTGGACATCCGCTGCGACCGGGCGATCGAGGCGCCGCGCCGGGCGGGCGTGCGGTTCCACGACGCGATCACCGTGTTCCTGGACGGCAGCGGCGGCATCGAGCGCACGATCAACGAGGTCGGCACGCCTGTCGTCGGCTCGTACGGCACCAGCCCGGTGATCAGCTACCCCTGACCGCGAGGGCGGCCCGGCCGGCCGCACCGGCCGGGCCGCACCCGCTCACGCCGCGAGCTGGTCGACGCGGGTGAGCACCTGGTCGACGAGCCCGTACTCGCGGGCCTGCTCGGCGGTGAACCAGCGGTCGCGGTCCCAGTCACGCTGGATCTCCTCCAGCGTGCGCCCGCTGTGCTGGGCGATCAGTTCCTGCATGGTGCGCTTCACGTGCAGCATGTTCTCGGCCTGGATGGTGATGTCCGCGGCCGTGCCGCCCATCCCGCCGGACGGCTGGTGCATCATGATCCGCGAGTGCGGCAGCGCGAACCGCTTGCCCGCCGCCCCGGCGCAGAGCAGGAACTGCCCCATCGACCCGGCCATCCCGAGCGCCAGCGTCGCCACGTCGTTCTTGACGTACCGCATGGTGTCGTAGACGGCCATGCCGGCGCTGACCGAACCACCGGGTGAGTTGATGTAGAGGAAGATGTCCCGCTCCGCGTCCTCGGCCGCGAGGAGCAGGATCTGCGCGCAGATCTGGTTGGCCGACGCATCGGTGACCTCGGTGCCGAGGAAGATGATCCGTTCCTTCAGCAGCCGCTCGAAGACCCGGTCGCCGAACGCCGGCTGTCCCTCGTCGAGCATCCAGATGCCACCCATCGCCGCCCACCTCCGTGCCGCCGGTGGGCGGGGGACCGCCCGGGAACCCGGCGGTCTCCAGCGTCCGCCGGGCGCACCCGCGCGGCCCAGGCTTTCTGCCCGGGGCAGATTCGCCCTGGGCAGAAGCTACGCGGCGACCGGCCGCCGACGGCCGGCGCGGGCTCGCCGCCGGGCGACAGTGACGGAGGTACGCGGACGGGGGCGGACGGCCGGGGCGGAGGGAGCCGGCCAGATCCGGATGCCGCCGGAGAACCCGATCGGCGTGGCGGCGTCGAACGCCGGACCGAGTGGCGCCGGCCCGAGCCCGACGGGCCGCAGCGCGCCGCCCACCAGGGGCGTGGCGGTGACCGGCCGGCGGGCGAGGTGCGGCCGGAGCAAGACGGCGGGCCGTCGCGTCACGGGCGGGCGGGGCGACACGGCCGGGCGGCGCGTGACGGACAGCCGCGGCGGGCCGACCCGCAGGTGCGGCCCGGTGCGGGCGACCGGCACCCGGTCGAACCGGGCCGCCGAGAACCCGGGGCCGACCGGGGCGGGACGCTCCCGGAGCAGCTCGTCGCGGGCCTCTTCGAGCAGGTCGGCGAGATGGATTCCGAGCGCCCGGCAGATCGCGGCAAGCACCTCGGAGGAGGCCTCCTTGCGCCCGCGTTCGACCTCGGACAGATAGGGCAGGGAGACGCCCGCGGCCTGGGCCACCTCGCGCAGCGTGCGGCCCTGGCGCAGGCGGATGCGCCGCAGCACCCCGCCGATCACGCGTCGCAGCAACGACATGCCGGTCTCCTCGCGGTCGGGCGTCCCGGACGTCCCCATCATGCCCCGTCCACGCCCCCGGCACCTGCCCGGTCGGCCCCCGTGGTACCGACCGGGCAGGTGCGGATCACAGTCTCACCCGTGACGGCGTCGATGGATGTGACGAAATCCTTACCGCTTGCGGCGACGGACCGACCCTGCCGACCAGCCGGCTCGGGGCGTACCCGCTATCTTGAGGGCGTGCAGGCGACGGTGGCGGAGCGGGACCGACGGTGATCCATTTTCCCGCGCAGCGGCGGGGGCCACTGAGCGCGCTGAGTCTGCGCCTGCTCGCCGCCCTCGGCCTGGTCTTCGCCACGGTGTTCGTGGTGTGGCTCGACCGCGACGGCTACCGCGACGTCGACGAGAGCGGCCTGACGCTGCTCGACTGCTTCTACTACGTGGTGGTCTCGCTCTCCACCACCGGGTACGGCGACATCACGCCGGTCAGCTCGTCCGCGCGCCTGGCCAATGTCCTGTTCGTCACCCCCGCCCGGGTGCTCTTCCTGATCATCCTGGTCGGCACCACCCTGGAAGTCCTGACCGAGCAGTACCGCACCGGCCGTCGCCTGTCGCGGTGGAGGAGAACCGTGAAGGACCACGTCATCATCTGCGGCTACGGCACCAAGGGCCGCAGCGCGGTCTCCGCCCTGCTGGAGAACGGTACGGACAAGGCCAGGATCGTGGTGGTCGAGCGGAGTGGGCCGGCGCTGCGGCAGGCCACCTCGAACGGCCTGGTGACGATCGAGGGTTCGGCGACCCGCTCGTCGGTGCTGGAGCAGGCGCACGTGCGTACCGCGAAGGCGGTCATCATCGCGACCGACAGCGACGACGCCTCGGTGCTGGTGGCGCTCACCGTCCGGCAGCTCACCGCCGGTCAGGTGCGGATCATCGCGGCGGTACGCGAGGCGGAGAACGCGCCGCTGCTCAAGCAGAGCGGGGCGCACCACGTGATCGTCTCGTCGGCCACGGCCGGGCGGCTGCTCGGCCTCTCCACCTCGGCCCCGCCCCTGATCGACGTGGTGGAGGACCTGCTCACCCCGGGTCAGGGCATGGCGCTGGCGATGCGGTCGGCCGAGCGCGACGAGGTGGGCCGCCCGCCGCGTGAGCTGGAGTCGTTGGTCATCGCGCTGGTCCGCCGGGGCAAGGTGGTCACGCTCAACGACCGTGCCGGCGCGGTGATCGAGACCGGCGACATGCTGGTCCACGTCCGGGACGACCGGCCGCAGGCCACCACCGCGCTCTGACCAGGCCCCGCTGAGCGCCGACGGTCAGCAGGCGCCCGGGCCGCCCTCCGCCATCACTTCGCCGCAGGTCGACGACCGGCCCTGGGTGGCCCGTCGCAGCAGGTCGTAGAGCAGGTCCCGCTCGCCGGGCGCCAGCGCGCCGAGGACCTCCTCCTCGGCTCCGGCGAGCGCGCACTCGGCCTCGCTCAGTCGCTTCGTGCCCGCGTCGGTGAGGCGTACCTCGTGCCGGCGGCGGTCCTCCGGGGAGCGGCGGCGCTCGGCCAGGCCGTCCGATTCCAGGTCGTTGAGCAGCCCGACCACGTTCGTGCTGTCGAGCTGGAGCGTGCCGGCGAGCGCCTGCTGGCTGATGCCGCCGGAGTCGCGCAGCACGGTGAGCGCCACCAGGTGGCGAGGGCGCAGGCCCAGCGGGGCCAGCACCGACTCCGAGCGCAGCCGCATCCGCCGGGCCAGGTGGTCGAGCAGGGGCCCGGAGCGGCGCTCGGACTCCTCGACCGGTGCGGCGGACATGTGACCCAGTTTACGCACTCCGAGGAACATCGACCTGCTATAAATAGTTGGTTCTACACGAACGATCGTCGGAGGAGAAACCACCCATGGCACACCTACTGCACGTCGACTCCAGCATCACCGGGGAGCGGTCGATCAGTCGGCGGCTCAGCGCCCGCGCCGCCGCCGCCTGGCGCGCCGCCCACCCGGACGGCACCGTCACCTACCGCGACCTGGGCCAGAACCCGCTGCCGCACCTGAACACCGCGAGCGGCCTCGCGCGCATGGTGCCGCCGGATCAGCACACCCCCGAGCAGCAGGCGTCCTGGCAGCTGACCGAGGAGGTGGTGGCCGAGGTGAAAGAGGCCGACACGGTCCTGCTCGGGCTCCCGCTCTACAACTACGGCGCGCCCAGCAGCGTGAAGTCCTGGGTCGACCACCTGATCGCCCCCGGCATCGCCTACGACCCGGTGACGAACGCCGGGCTGCTCGGCGACCGCCAGTTCGTCGTCCTGGTCAGCCGCGGCGGCGGGTACGGTCCGGGCACCCCGCGCGAGGGCTGGGACCACGCCGAGCCGTGGCTGCCGCACGGCCTGTCCCTGACCGGCCTGGAGCCGCGGTTCATCTGCGCCGAGCTGACCCTGGCCCCGGTCAACCCGGCGATGGCCGAGCTGATCCCGCTGTTCGAGCAGAGCCTCGCCGCGGCCGAGCGGGCCGTCGACGAGCTGTGGGTGCCCGCCTCGGCGGCCGCCTGACCGGGCTGTGTCACAGGCGAAGGGCGGGCCGCTCCACGGGGGAACGGCCCGCCCTTTCGCGTGCCGGATTCAGCGGCGGATCAGAGGATCGTCCAGGTGTCGCCGCTGCCGAGCAGCGCGCCGAGCTGCTGCTCCGGGGTCTGGTCGACGCTGGCCTTGGCCGCCGCGACCTGCTCCTGCACCACGCTGTCGTAGGAGGGGCGGTCGACCGACCGGAACACCCCGATCGGGGTGTTGCTCAGGTCCAGGCCGGGCAGCCGGGACAGCGCGAACGCGTACGCCGGGTCGGCCACCGTGGCATCGTGCACGACGATCTGCTCGGCCGGCGTGTTCGCGGTCTCCCGCACCTCCAGGCCGAAGCCGCCCGGCGGGTGGACCACGCAGAACTGCCCGTCCTTGCCGAACGTGATCGGCTGCCCGTGCTCCAGCCGGATCAGGAAGTCGTCGCGGGTGGCCGGCTCCTTCAACGGGTCGAACGCGCCGTCGTTGAAGATGTTGCAGTTCTGGTAGATCTCCACGAACGCGGAGCCCTCGTGCTGGGCGGCGGCCCGCAGCACCGACTGGAGGTGCTTGCGGTCCGAGTCGATCGTCCGGGCCACGAACGTGGCCTCGGCGCCGAGCGCCAGCGACAGCGGGTTGAACGGCGCGTCCGCCGAGCCGGCAGGCGTCGACTTGGTGATCTTGCCGACCTCGGAGGTCGGCGAGTACTGGCCCTTCGTGAGCCCGTAGATCCGGTTGTTGAACAGCAGGATCTTCAGGTTCACGTTGCGGCGCAGCGCGTGGATCAGGTGGTTGCCGCCGATGGAGAGCGCGTCGCCGTCACCGGTGACCACCCAGACCGACAGGTCCGGCCGGGACACCGACAGGCCGGTGGCGATCGCCGGGGCGCGGCCGTGGATCGAGTGCATGCCGTACGTGTTCATGTAGTACGGGAAGCGCGACGAGCAGCCGATGCCCGAGACGAAGACGATGTTCTCCCGGGGGATGTTCAGCTCCGGCATGAAGCCCTGCACGGCGGCCAGGATGGCGTAGTCGCCGCAACCGGGGCACCAGCGCACCTCCTGGTCGGACTTGAAGTCCTTGGCGGTGAGCTTGAGGGCGACGGGCTCAGACATTCTTCAGGACCTCTTCCAGCATCGTCTCCAGCTCGGCGGCGGTGAACGGCAGGCCGCGGACCTGGTTGTAGCCGATCGCGTCGACCAGGTACTTCGCCCGGATCACGTGGGCGAGCTGGCCGAGGTTCATCTCCGGCACGACCACCCTGTCGTAGCGGCGCAGCACCTCGCCGAGGTTCGCCGGCATCGGGGCCAGGTGCCGCAGGTGCGCCTGGGCCACCGAGAGCCCGCGCTGACGCAGGCCACGGCAGGCCGCGCCGATCGGCCCGTACGTCGAGCCCCAGCCCAGCACCAGCACCCGGGCGTCGCCGTCCGGGTCCTCCACCTCGACGTCCGGCACCGGGATGGTCTCGATGCGGGCCGCCCGGGTCCGCACCATGAAGTCGTGGTTGGCCGGGTCGTACGAGATGTCGCCGGTCTTGTCGGCCTTCTCCAGGCCGCCGATCCGGTGCTCCAGGCCGGGCGTCCCGGGCACCGCCCACGGGCGGGCCAGGGTCTGCGGGTCGCGCAGGTAGGGCAGGAAGGTGGTGCCGTCCTCGCCGTTGGGCTTCGTGGCGAACTCGACCCGCAGGTCGGGCAGCGACTCCACGTCCGGCAGCAGCCACGGCTCGGAGCCGTTGGCGACGTAGTTGTCGGAGAGCAGAATGACCGGGGTGCGGTAGGTGAGCGCGATCCGGGCCGCCTCCAGCGCCGCGTGGAAGCAGTCCGACGGGGACTTCGGCGCGATCACCGCGACCGGCGCCTCACCGTGCCGGCCGTGCAGGGCCATGTTCAGGTCGGCCTGCTCGGTCTTGGTGGGCATGCCGGTGGACGGCCCGGCCCGCTGCACGTCGACGATGACCAGGGGCAGCTCCAGCGCCACCGCCAGTGAGATCGTCTCGCTCTTGAGCGCCACGCCCGGACCGCTGGTGGTGGTCACGCCGAGCGAACCGCCGTACGACGCGCCGAGCGCCGCACCGACCGCGGCGATCTCGTCCTCGGCCTGCATGGTGACCACGCCGAGCTTCTTGTGCTTGCTCAGCTCGTGCAGGATGTCCGAGGCCGGCGTGATCGGGTACGCGCCGAGGAACACCGGCAGCCCGGAGCGCACCCCGGCGGCCACCAGGCCCAGCGACAGCGCCGCGTTGCCGGTGATGTTGCGGTAGGTGCCCGGCAGCATCCGGGCCGGCTTGACCTCGTACCGGACGGAGAAGTCCTCGGTGGTCTCGCCGAAGTTCCAGCCGGCCCGGAACGCGGCCACGTTCGCCGCCACCAGCTCGGGTCGCTTGGCGAACTTGCGCTCCAGGAACCGCAGGGTCGACTCGTACGGGCGGGAGTACATCCAGCTCAGCAGCCCGAGCGCGAACATGTTCTTGGCCCGCTCGGCGTCCTTCTTGGACACGTCGTGCTCGGCCAGCGCGCCGACGGTCATCGAGGTGAGCGCCACCGGGTGCACCGCGTATCCGGCGAGCGAGTCGTCGTCGAGCGGACTCGCGGCGTAGCCGACCTTGGCCAGGTTGCGCCGAGTGAACTCGTCGGTGTTGACGATGATGTCCGCCCCGCGCGGCAGGTCGGCCAGGTTGGCCTTCAGCGCCGCCGGGTTCATCGCCACCAGCACGTTCGGCGCGTCACCAGGGGTCAAGATGTCGTAGTCGGCGAAGTGCACCTGGAAGCTCGACACGCCGGGCAGGGTGCCGGCGGGAGCGCGGATCTCGGCGGGGAAGTTCGGCAACGTGGAGATGTCGTTGCCCAACTGCGCCGTCTCCGAGGTGAACCGGTCGCCGGTGAGCTGCATGCCGTCGCCGGAGTCACCGGCGAACCGGATCACCACCCGGTCCAGTTGACGGATCTGCTTGGTCACACCCGCACCTCGCTTAACTGAGCGCCGTCACCCTCGCCGGCCCGGCCCGCTCGGATTCTCACGTCAGAGCCTACGTCGCCACGTTAGGGCCACCTTGGCCCAGGTCCGACGTATGGGACTGGAACGGGCTGCTGTATGCCCTGCTTTGCAGCGTTTAGTACCTGGGTCCGTAACCCAGATCACCACACATCCATGATCACCTGTCGGTGACGGGCCGCTCCGGTGCGGTGATGTCGCTGCGGCGGCGCAGCGAGCGGGTCGCCAGAGTCAGCGCGAGCACGACCAGGAGACCGGACACGGCGATCAACGCGATGGCGGCCCCCCGGACCGAGGTGTCGTCACCGTTCCGTTCGCCGGCGGCGGCGAGCACGCCCTGCGAGCCGGTCGGGGCCGGCGCGGCGACCGGCGGCGTGGCGTCCGCCGCGGCGGCGCTGATCCGGAAGCTCATCTGCACCTGCCGGTCCCGCCCGCTGCGCGGGTCGAGCCGGCCGATCACCGCGCCGGACAGCGGTGCCAGCCGCTGGGCCTCCGCCGAGGCGGCGAGCGTCAGCCGTACGCCGCCGGTCCGCCCCGCCGCCAGCACGCCCAGATCGCAGCGGGTCCGGTCGGCCGAGACCGGGCCACAGCCGGGCTCGTCGCCGGCGACGGTCACCCCGGCGGGCAGGAGAACGTCGATCCGGCCGACCGCGTCGACCTGGCCGGTGTTGCCGAGCCGGACGGTGAGGGTCGCGGGAGCGCCGCTGATGTCGAACAGCACCTCCTCGGCGAGCAGCGAGATGCCGGGTACCGGCGGCCCGGGCGGGAAGAGCACGGCGAAGCCCTCGTCGTCGTACGCCGCGCCGCTGACCCCGGGCGCGACGGCGGTGACCTGGACCGACCCGGCCAGGGGCATGGTCCGCCAGGCGTCGCCGTCGACCCGGACCCGGATGGTCGCGCTGAACCGGGCGCCCGGCTCCGCGTCCCACCCGACGCAGCGGTGGTTGCCGCCACCGGCCGGCTCACAGCCCGGGGTGCCCGCGTCGGACAGCCCGGGCGGCAGCGTGTAGCCCAGGCTGATCCGCTCCGCCCGCCCGCCGGTGTTGGTCACCGTCACCCGCAGCTCGGCCACCGTGGCGTCGGCGTTCCAGTAGGCCGGCGGCAGGACCACGTCGCCGGTGTTCACGCGTACCCCCAGGGGGCCGCCGGCCGGCTGCGCCGGAGGGGGCGGTGGGGGCTTGACCGGCGGCGCCACGGGCGGCGGCGCCGGCGCCGTGGTGGCCGGCGCGGCGGTGCTCGGCGCCGGATCGGCGGGCGCGCTCGTCGGCGGCGCGGCCGGCGAGGTCGGGACCGGCGCCGGGGGCGTGGTCGGTGGCGGCGGCGCCTCGGTGGGCGGCGGGGCCGTCGCCGTGGTCTCCGGCTCGCCGGTGGGCGCCGGGTCGCTCGGTTCGCCGCCGGGATCGCCGCCCGGCTCGACCGGCTCGACCACCCGGAGCGCGGCGGCCGGACCCGGGTGGGCGAGCGCTCCGGCCGGTGCCACCGCCACCATCGCCGCGACGAGCGCGGGCGCAAGCACCGCGAGGGTACGGCGGAACGCGGCCCGCCGATCGGGCGCAACGCTGGGGCGGGGCATCTGTCCTCCGGGCGATCAAGGGAATCCCATTATTCGGTGACACTTGCCATCGGGCACTAGTCCTGCCAGGAAACAAATTCGTAACGTGTCCGGGGCATCTGGACGAAACCGGTACGCTCCGCTCGTGACCGGATACCTGGGCTCGTACGCCACGCTCGGTCTGCTGCTGCTCGCCGCCGTGCTCTTCTTCGTGACGGCGTTCTCGGCGAACCGGGTGTTACGTCCGAGCCGGCCGGCCGAGCCGTGGGGCAAGCGGGCCACGTACGAGTGCGGCATCGACCCGGTCGGCGGCGACTGGGCGCAGATGCAGATCAGGTACTACGTCTACGCATATCTCTACGTGCTCTTCGCGGTCGAGGCGGTCTTCCTGTTCCCCTGGGCGCTGGTCTTCGACCGGCCCGGCTTCGGCGCCACCACGGTCGTGGAGATGGGCGTCTTCGTGGCGATCGTCGCGCTCGGCATCCTCTACGCGTGGCGGCGCGGCGTCCTGCGCTGGACCTGACCGGCGGGCCGGCCCCGGACCCGGCCCGCTAGGCCAGCCCGCGCCGGGTCGCCGCCGGCGGCCGGTCGCCCCGGATCGACGCCACCATGTCCAGCACGCGACGGGTCTCGCGGACCTGGTGGGCACGGAACACCCGGGCGCCGAGCCAGGCCGAGACCGCTGTGGCGGCGAGCGTCCCCTCCAGCCGCTCGGGCACCGGCAGGTCGAGCGTCTCGCCGATGAAGTCCTTGTTCGACAGGGCCACCAGCAGCGGCCAGCCCGTGCCGGTCAGCTCCGCCAGCCGCCGGGTGATCTCCAACGAGTGCCGGGTGTTCTTGCCGAAGTCGTGCGCCGGATCGATCAGGATGCCGTCCCGGCGCACACCCAGGCCGACCGCGCGTTCGGCCAGGCCGGTCACCGTGCCGAGCACGTCGGCCACCACGTCGTCGAAGGCGGCCCGGTGCGGCCGGGTACGCGGGGCGAGCCCGCCCGCGTGCGAGCAGACCAGCCCGGCGCCGGTCGCCGCGGCGACCCGGGCCAGCGCCGGGTCCGCCCCCGACCAGGTGTCGTTGAGCAGGTCCGCGCCGGCCGCGACCGCCTCCACCGCCACCTCGGCACGCCAGGTGTCGATGGAGACGACCACCTCGGGGAAGGCGGACCGGACCGCGGCGATGGTGTCGACCGTCCGCCGGATCTCCTCGGTCACGTCCACCTCGTCGCCCGGCCCGGCCTTCACCCCGCCGATGTCGATGATCTCCGCGCCCTCGTCCACCGCGCGTTCCACCGCGCGCAGCGCGCTGTCCTGGGCGAAGGTGGCGCCCCGGTCGAAGAACGAGTCCGGCGTGCGGTTGACGATCGCCATCACCACCAGCTCACCGGGGCCGAACGTCCGTCCGCCCAGCCGCAACGCCCCGGTCATGCCCGCCTCCTCGCCGCCGGACCGCACCGGCCGGTCCGACGCTATCCGGTCCCGCCCGCGCCACCCGTGCCGGTACCGCGAGGCGGCCGCATTCGCGGACTGGACGCCTCAGAGGGCTCGCCCGATCCCGCCCCGCATGCCACGATCTCTGCATGGGTGAGGTTTTGCTCCTCTTGGTCGTCGCGCTGACCGTCGCGGCTGTGGTGTTCGGGGTGACTGTGCTGGTCTCCGGCAAGGATCCGGGCCTCACGCCGGCCGAGCCGGACGGTCGGGCCGTGCCACTGCCCGGCAGCCGTCCGCTCGACGAGTCGGACGTGTCAGGCGTCCGCTTCGACACGGCGCTGCGCGGTTACCGGATGAGCCAGGTCGACGCGGCACTGCGCCGGGCGGCGTACGACATCGGCTACAAGGCCGAGCTGATCGGCGTCCTGGAGGCGGAGAACGCGGCCCTGCGGGACGGGCGTACCGAGGACGCCGACGCGCTGCGCCAGGCGCGCGAGGAGGCCGCCGCGACCCGCCCCGAGACCGAGCCGGCGCCCGGCCCGTCCGCCCCGGAGCCGGTGATGATCGACCTGTCCGCGCCGGAGCCGCCGGCCCGGACCGACGCCGACGGGCAGTCGGGACGCGCACCGGCCGAGGCGGGCGTGGCGGAGGCCCCGGCCGCCGCGGCCACCGAGGACACCGTCTCCCCGGCGGGCGGGAGCGCCGCGGGTCCGGCCGACGGCGACCGGGAGCGCGGTTCGGTGGTCCGCTCGGAGTCGGCGTGACCGGCGCCGGCCGACCGGCGGACGACTTCACCGAGGCGTCCCGGCGCGGCGCCGCCGAGGTCACCGCCACGGTGATCGTCGAGGCGCCGGCCGAGCGGGTGTTCGCCGCGCTCACCGCGTGGGAGCGGCAGTCGGACTGGATCCCGCTGACCCGGGTCCGGGTGGTCGAGGGCGACGGCGGCGAGGGCAGCCTGGTCGAGGCGGTCACCACGCTCGGCCCGGCCGTGCTCCGCGACGAGATGCGGGTGGTCCGGGTCGACGCGCCGTACGAGGTCGGCGTGGTGCACTGCGGCAGGCTGCTGCGCGGGCCCGGCGTGCTGCGCTGCACCCCGATGGACCGCGACCGTACGCAGGTGATCTGGCACGAGTGGTTCCACCTGCCGGGCGGGCCGGCCGGCCGGGTCGCCTGGCCGGTGCTCTGGCCCGGCTCGAAGTTCAGTCTCACCCAGGCGCTGAAGAAGTTCGCCCGGCTTGTCGAGCAGGGCCGCCTGCCCTGAGCCGGTCTGTCGGTGGGCTGACCTACCGTGGACGGCGTGACTGACCTGGTGACCGGCGCCGACGGGCTGCCGCGCTGCGCGTGGGGGGCGAGCACCCCCGACTACGCCTTTTACCACGACGAGGAGTGGGGCCGGCCGCTGCGCGGCGACGACGCGCTCTATGAGCGGCTCACGCTGGAGGCGTTCCAGTCCGGCCTGTCCTGGCTGACCATCCTGCGCAAGCGGCAGGCGTTCCGGCACGCCTTCGACGGGTTCCGGATCGAGTCGGTGGCCCGATACGGCGAAGCCGACGTGACCCGGCTGCTGGCCGACGCCGGGATCGTCCGCAACCGGGCCAAGATCGAGGCGGCGATCGCCAACGCCCGGGCCGCGTTGGAGCTGCCCGAGGGTCTTTCCGCCCTGCTCTGGTCCTTCGCGCCCCCGCCCCGGGCGGCCCGTCCCCGGTCCTTCGCCGAGGTGCCGGCCACCAGCCCGGAGTCCGTCGCGATGGCCAAGGCGCTCAAGAAGCGGGGCTTCCGGTTCGTCGGCCCCACCACCGCCTACGCGCTGATGCAGGCCACCGGGATGGTCGACGACCACCTGGCCGACTGCCACGTGAGCGGTGACCGGGCCGGGGTGTGACGGAGCGCCCCGCTCCGGCGTGATGGGATTGGGGCATGACCGACACCGAGCCGCGTACGAGCGGGACGACAGACGGTGCGACCACCACCGGCGCCTGGGGGGTGCTGCTGCCCGCCGAGCGCTTCGAGGCCGAGCGGCTGGTGCACCACGACCTGCTGGAGCTGACCGGGCTGCCCGAGGCGGCCCGCCCCCGGCCCGGCGACCAGGTGGCGGTGCTCGTCGACGAGCCGCTGCGCCTGGTCGCGCTCGGCCGGGTCGCGCCCGCGGTGTCCGGGACCCGGGAGGACCCGGACGATCCGCTGTCCGACCCGGTGGACGGGCCGCTCGTGGTCACGTACACCCGGCGGGTGCTCGACGAGCCGGTGCCGGTCGACGGCCCGGCGCCGGACGGCCCGGTCGTGGCGCTCGACCCGGCCCGCTGGCGGTCGCTGGTCGACCGGCTCGGCCCGCCGCCGGCCCGCAGCACCTGGCTGGTCAGCCTCGACCTGCCGATCGAGGCCGCGTCGCGCGCCGAGGCGGTGCGGATCTTCTGGTCCTACGTGCAGGAGTTGGGCCCGCGGGAGCTGCCGGCGTTCGTCTCGCCGTACGGCGACGAGCTGGCCATGCAGGCGTTCGTGCTGGGCGTCGAGGCCAACCAGGATCCGGAAGAGGACGACTGACCCGCCCGCCTGGCCGGCGCGGTCAGCGGCCCTGGAAGACCGGCTTCTGCTTCTCCACGAACGCCTTCGTGGCGGCCCGGTGGTCGGCGGTGGCGCCGCAGATCGCCTGCGCCTGCGCCTCGGCGGCCAGCGCGTCGGCGAGCGTGCCCGCGTCGGCGATGGAGAGCTGGCGCTTGATCGCCCCGTACGCGACGGTCGGGCCGGCGGCGAGTCGCGCGGCCAGTTCCTGCGCGGTCGGGAGCACCTGCTCGTCGTCGTCCACCAGCTTCGTCAGCAGGCCGAGCCGGCAGGCGTCGTCGGCGCCGACCGGCTCGGCGAGCATCAGCAGCTCGACGGCCTTGGCGTGGCCGACCAGCCGGGGCAGCGTCCAGGAGGCGCCGGTGTCGGCGGCGAGCCCCACCCCGGCGAACGCCATCAGGAACCGGGTCTTCGGGCCGCCGATGCGGAAGTCGGCGAGGAACGCCAGCGAGGCGCCGGCCCCGGCGGCCATCCCGCGCACCGCGGCGATCACCGGCTTGGGGAGGTTGGCCAGCCGGGCGGCGATCGGGTTGTAGTGCGTCCGGACCGTGCCCAGCGGGTCGGCGTCCGCGGTTTCGAGCGTCCGCACGTGCTCGCGCAGGTCCTGCCCGGCGCTGAACGAGCCGCCCGCGCCGGCGAGCACGACCGCCCGGCAGGAGCGGTCGGTCTCCAGCTCGGCCAGGGTGTCCCGGAGCGCCTCCTTGAGCGCCACGTCGAGCGAGTTCATCGCCTTCGGGCGGTTCAGTGTCAGGGTGACGACGGCGTCGGTGCGGTCGACGAGCAGCGGCTCGGTCACGTTCTAACGACCCTTCTGTCGGGCGAGGCGGTTGCTGGCGTCGAGGCACTGCTCGACGTACCGGTCGGCGGCCGGCCGGAGCCGGGCCGCGTGCCGGTCGAAGAAGGCGGCCGCGCTGGTGCCCGGCCAGCGCTCGGGCAGCAGTGCCGGGGGCAGTTGCGGATCCCGGAACAGGAACGTACGCCATGCGTGCACGAGCCGGAACCGGGCTGCGTAGGCGTCCTCGTCGTTGCTGCGCACCGTGATGCCGGACAGCAGCGGCTTCTGCTCGGCGACGAAGCGTTCGTACGCCCGGCCGATCTCGGCCAGGTCCCAGGCGCGGCGGACCACGCCCATCGCGCCGGGCGTGCCCGCCGCGTGCGCGGCGGTGAACCGCTCGAAGCGCACGCCCGCCTCGTCGAGCAGCAGGTCGACGTCCTCCCCCGGGCGGGTGGCCACCCAGGTGCAGTCGTCGAGCGTGCCGTAGCCGAGGAAGGAGAGGTTGGCGGCGAGCCGCTGCCGGTCCCGTCGGGAGGCGGGCGCGGTGAGCACCAGGAGATCGAACCGCCCGTCCCAACTGTGCCGCCCGGTCCGGTAGATCCGGGACGCCGCCTCGTCGAGTCGACGAGCCGCCTTCGGGGTGATCGAATATCCCGGTCCGGACGCGAGCCGGAGCGGTTCCAGCCAGCCCTGGCGGACCATCCGGGAGACCGCGGTGCGTACCGCCGGTGGGGCGATCCCCAACGGGGCGAGCAGCTTGACCAGGGCGGCGACCGGTGCGCGGCCACCCCGGGCCCGGAGGTGGTCGCCGTACAGGTCGAAGAGTGCCGACCGTGCCTGCATGACCGCACATTGTGACAGGCCTATCCAAGATAAGCTAGATGCTGTTACATCAATGCTGCTTCGGTTTGGGTCCGGCGGTGTTCATCAGGGAAAATCGTTGGTCGAGCCTTCCGTGATGTTGCGGATGGCGATGGCGAAGTGGCTGTGGGGCAACTCACCGACCCTGGTGTAGGTCTGAGGGGAGACAACATGGCGGCGATGAAGCCGCGGACGGGCGACGGTCCGCTGGAAGTCACCAAGGAGGGCCGGGGCATCGTCATGCGGGTCCCGCTGGAGGGTGGTGGCCGGCTCGTCGTCGAGATGACTCCCGACGAGGCCACCGCGCTCGGTGACGCGCTGAAGGCGGCCGCGGGCTGATTCGAGGAGTGTCCCGCACGGCATCCGCCGCGCGGGCGGTTCGTCCTACCCTGAGCCACCGGGCTGCCCGGTGGCTCAGGGTCTTTCTCGACGGGTGCGCCATAAAACGTGCCTGTTCACCCCTTTTCGGAGGTACGGTCCAGCGTGCTGGTCATTCGTCTGGTGAGTGGGCCCGCGGGGCCCGACGCTCTCGTCCTGCCCGTCCGCCCCGGAGGGCCGGATTCCCCGGGCTCGTCGGACTCCCCGGACTCGTCGGCCCCGGCGGACTCCCCGGCCCGGCTGGTGTCGACCGACGTGCCGATCGGCGACGACGTGCGGGCCGAGGCCGCCGCCGTGCTGCCCGCCACCCGGCTCACCGGCGCGGCAGGTGAGGTGCGGGAGCACCTGCGTCCCGGCGGCTCACCGGCGCGGCTGTGGCTCCTCGGTGTCGGCGACGGCGACGAGCGCGATTGGCGTACCGCCGGGGCGGCGCTGGCTCGCGCGGCGAAGGATGAGACACAGATCACCATCGCGCTTCCCGGCGAGGCGACGGCGGCACTGCGCGGCCTGGCCGAAGGGCTGCTGCTCGGCTCGTACCGGTTCCGCCTGACCGAGGCCGGCGGCCGGTCCGCCCTGGCCGAGGTGGCGGTGCTCGTCGACGACCCGGAGGCGCTCGCCGGCACGCTCGCCGCCGCCCGGGCCACCGCCGAGACGACCCGGCTCGCCCGGGACCTGACCAACATGCCCTCGTCCACCAAGAACCCGGAGTGGTTCGCCGCGCAGGTGGCCGAGGCCGCGTCCGGACACCCCGGCCTGCACCTGCGGGTCCGTGGCCCGGAGGAACTGGCGGCCGAGGGCTTCGGCGGTCTGCTGGCCGTCGGCGGCGGATCCGCGAGCGGCCCGCGCCTGGTGGAGCTGGACTGGCGGCCCGAGGGCGCGCGTACCCACGTGGTGCTCGTGGGCAAGGGCATCACGTTCGACACCGGCGGTATCTCGATCAAGCCGGTGCCGGCCATGAGGCTGATGCGCAAGGACATGGCCGGCGCCGCCGCGGTGATCGCCGCGACGCTCGGCGCCGCCGAGCTGCGCCTGCCGGTACGCATCACCACGCTCGCCCCGCTCGCCGAGAACATGGTCAGCGGCTCGGCGTTCCGCCCCGGCGACGTGATCCGGCACTACGGCGGGCTGACCAGCGAGAGCACCAACTCCGACGCCGAGGGCCGGCTGGTGCTCGCCGACGCGCTGGCGTACGCCGTCCGCGAGCTGAAGCCCGACCTGCTGATCGACCTGGCGACGCTGACCGGCGCGAACGCGGTCGCCCTGGGCAAGCGGCACGCCGCGCTCTACAGCGAGAACGACAGGCTCGCCGCCGGCCTGCTCGACGCGATCACCGCGGCCGGCGAGCGGGCCTGGCGGATGCCGCTCGCCGACGACTACCTGGAATACCTGGCCAGTGACGTCGCCGACCTGCACAGTTCGCCCGCGCAGGGCGCCGGTTCGGTGGTGGCCGCGCTGTTCCTGCGGGAGTTCACCGGCGACCTGCGGGACCGGTGGGCGCACCTGGACATGTCCGCGCCGTCGTGGTCCGACGACACGCACGGCGAGCTGGTCAAGGGCGCCACCGGCTGGGGCGTGCGCGGGCTGCTGCGCTGGCTGGCGACGCTGGACTGAGTCGGGCCTGGGTCAGGCCTTCACGGCGGCGAGCAGGCCGGGGCCGACCGGCAGCAGCGCGGGCACCCACTGCTCCGACTCGCGGATCGCCTTGATCGTCTCCCGCACGGTGACCGTCTCGACGTCGCGCGCGGCCGGGTCGCTGATCCGGCCGGCCGCCAGCGCGCCGTTGAGCGCGAGCACCCCGCCGGGGCGCAGCAGCCGCAGCGCCGCGTCCACGTACGCGGCGAAGCCGGTCGCGACCGCGTCCACGAAGACCAGGTCGTAGGCGCCGTCCGCGAGCCGGGGCAGCACGTCGAGGGCCCGGCCGGTGATGATCCGGGTACGCCCCGACGGAAAGCCCGCCTCCTGGAACAGCCGTCGGGCGATGCGCTGGTATTCGACCTCGACGTCGATCGTGGTGAGCACCCCGTCCGGGCGCATGCCGCGCAGCAGCCACACGCCGCTCACGCCGGTGCCGGTGCCGATCTCCACCACCGCCCGGGCGTTGCCGGCGGCGGCGAGCAGCCGCAGCGCGGCGCCCGAGCCGGGCGTGACCGCTTCCACCCCCACCTCGTGGGCGAGGGCGCGGGCCGTGCGCAGCACGAGATCCTCGGGGACGAAAGACTCGGCGAAGTGAAGTGCCTGGGCCGTCGAACTGCCGTGACCGGCGACCGTGGCGATGGGACACCTCCGAGGGGCGGACTGGTGCGAGGGGCGGTATGCACTGTGAGCGTAGAGGCGGGCCGGTACCGGCGCAGCCGCGAGTCCGCCGCCGAGTGCTCACCGACGGCAACCCCTGACCCCATCCGCGCCATCCGTGTAATCCTGGATGCGTCCCGCGCGTCACTGTCGTCCGGCTCCGCCGGCCGCCGGCGCGGGGCCAGCGGGACGGAGTGGGAGGCACCGACGTGACCGACGGCTGGGACTGGCGGCGGCCCGGCGGATCGCCGGCACCGGGTGGGCCGGCGTCCGGACGACCGCCGCAGGACGCCCCGGGTCAGGCGCCCTCGCCGTGGTGGTCCGACGCGCTGGCCGACCCCTGGCGAGACCCGTACGCGCCCGCCGCAGTGGTGGTTCCGGCGGCGCCGGCACCCGGTGCGGGGGAGCCGGAGCCGGTCGTCGACCCCGATCTGCCGACCCGGCCAGGGCTGCGCCAGGTGGTGCTGATTTCGCTGGTCACGGCGCTGCTGGCCGGTTCCCTGGGCAGCGCCCTGACGTACGCGTTCCTGCGCGGCGGCGACGTGCCGACGATCGGCGCGCAGTCCGGGCAGGCCCCGGCGCTGGCCCAGCGCAAGCCCGAGTCGCTGGCCGGGGTGGCCGAGCGGGTCCTGCCCAGCGTGGTCACCATCCGCGTGGTCAGCCTCGGCGGCACCAGCGAGGGCTCCGGCTTCGTGGTGACCAGCGAGGGCCACATCGTCACGAACGACCACGTGGTCGCCGACGGCCCGGGCAAGGCCACAGTCGTTTTCAACGACGGCAGCACCGCGGCCGCCACCGTGGTCGGGCAGGACCCGGAGTCGGACCTCGCCGTGATCAAGGTCTCCCGCACCGGGCTGGCCCCGGTGCAGTTCGGCGACTCCGACGCGCTCGCCGTCGGCGACCCGGTGCTCGCCATCGGGTCACCGTTGTCGCTCGCCAACACCGTCACCGCCGGCATCGTGAGCGCGCTGGACCGGACCATGCAGGCCGGTGAGCCGGGCGGGCCGACCCGCTACTACGCGGCGATCCAGACCGACGCCGCGGTCAACCACGGCAACTCCGGCGGCCCGCTCGTCGACGGCGCCGGGCGGGTGGTCGGGGTGAACTCGACGATCAAGTCGCTGGTGGCCGACGGGCAGGAGGCGGGCAACATCGGCCTCGCCTTCGCCATCCCGATCAACCAGGCGAAGCGGATCACCGAGGACATCATCGGCACCGGCAAGGCCCGGCGTACGGTGATCGGCGCCCAGGTCGGCGGCACCGGCGCCGCCGGCGGCGGGGTACGCCTCAACGCGGTCGAGCCGGCCGGCCCGGCGGCGGCCGCCGGACTGCGTACCGGGGACGTGGTGCTGCGGCTGGACGGCCACCCGATGACCGATCCGACCGACCTGGTGGCCCTGGTGCGCAAGTACGCGCCCGGTTCGGTGGTGACTGTCGAGTACCGGCGCGGCTCGTCGCGGCAGAACGCGTCGGTGACGCTCGCCGCTGACGCGAAGTAAGCAGCGGTCACCCCCTCCCGGATGGTCACCTGACGTGCGTAGTCTTGCCCTGACACGGACGAGGAGGCCGCGGTGTTCGAGAACCTGAACTGGTGGGAGATCGGCGTCCTGCTGCTCCTGGCGCTGTTGATCTTCGGGGACCGGCTGCCCAACGTGATCAGCGACGGCCTCCGGATGGTCCGCAACCTGCGCAACATGGCGCGCGACGCCACCGGCGACCTGAGTCGCGAGCTGGGTACGGACATCCAGCTGGAGGATCTGCACCCCAAGGCGTTCATCCGCAAGCACCTGCTCAGCGAGGAAGACGAGCGGGCGATCCGCAAGCCGCTCCAGGGCATGTACGACAACCTGCGCTCGGACGTCACAGGCGTGCACGACGAGCTGAAGGACGTGGCCAAGGCCGCCGACCTGCGCACCCCGAGGGTCGCCACCAGCGCCCCCGCATCCACCCCCGCGCCCCCGGCCCCCCGCCCGTCCTACGACGACGCCACCTGAGCGCCACTCCTTCGCGGTCGATCATGAAGTTGACGGCGCGACACGCCGCTCCGGCGACCGCCAACCTCATGATCGTCTGCTGAAAAGGGGTCGCCCCCTCCCGCTTGGCGGGAAGGGGCGACGGAAGCGGGGGAGCGGCGCGGGCTAGCGGCCGGCGGGCTTGAGGCCCAAGGGCTTGCCGAGCAGGGACTCACGGCGCACGGCCAGGCGGTCGGCGACCTGGAACAGCGCCTTCGCGGCCGGGGCGTCCGGCTGGGCCAGCACGATCGGCTGACCGGCGTCGCCGCCCTCGCGGACCCGGGTGTCCAGCGGGATCTGCCCCAGCACCGGCACCTGAGCGCCGATCGTGCGGGTCAGCGACTCGGCCACCGCCGCGCCGCCACCGGCCCCGAAGACCTCCATCCGGGAGCCGTCCGGCATCTCCAGCCAGGACATGTTCTCGATGACGCCGACCACCCGCTGGTGGGTCTGCAACGAGATCGCGCCGGCCCGCTCGGCCACCTCGGCGGCGGCCGCCTGCGGCGTGGTGACGACCAGGATCTCCGCGTTCGGCAGCAACTGGGCCACCGAGATCGCGATGTCGCCGGTGCCCGGCGGCAGGTCGAGCAGGAGGACGTCCAGGTCACCCCAGTAGACGTCGGCGAGGAACTGCTGCAGCGCCCGGTGCAGCATCGGCCCGCGCCAGACCACGGCGGCGTTGCCGGGGGTGAACATGCCGATCGAGATGACCTTCACGCCGTGCGACTGCGGCGGCATGATCATGTCCTCGACGCGGGTCGGCGCACCGTCGGCGCCGAGCATCCGGGGCACCGAGTGACCGTAGATGTCCGCGTCCACCACGCCCACCGACAGGCCCCGGGAGGCCAGCGCGGCGGCCAGGTTGACGGTGACGCTGGACTTGCCGACACCGCCCTTGCCGCTGGCGACCGCGTAGACGCGCGTCCGCGAACCGGGCTGGGCGAACGGGATCACCGGCTCGGCCGTGGCGCCACCGCCGCGCAGCTTCGACTGCAGCTCCTGGCGCTGCTCCGGGCTCATCACGCCGAAGATGATCTCGACCCCGCTCACGCCGGGCACCGCGCCCACGGCGGCGGTGATGTCACTGCGCAGCTTGTCCTTCAGCGGGCAGCCGGCCACGGTGAGCAGCAGCTCCACCCGGACCACGCCGTCCTCGTCGCGCTCGGCGGACTGGACCATGCCGAGTTCGGTGATGGGCCGGCGGATCTCCGGGTCGTTGACGGTGGCCAGGGCGGCCTGGATCGCGTCGGAGACGGTGCTGACGGGTGCTGACATGCCCGCAATGCTACGTCGCGGGTCATCCGCCACCGCCGCTGGCGGGGGCGGTGTGAGCGATTCGATGACCGGTCAGCGGTCGCGCGCGTAGTCGCTGTCCAGCTCGTCCCGGGGCTCGTCCAGCGGCTCACCGCCGCCCGTCCGCCGGCCCTCGCGCTCCTGGTGCCGCCGCTCCCGCTTGCGCCGCCGCTCGGCCGCCTCGTCCAGTTCCTCACCCAGCCGGGTCAGCTCCGAGCGCAGGAAGTCCCGGGTCGCCACGTCACCCATCGCGATCCGCAGCGCGGCGATCTCCCGGGCCAGGTACTCCGTGTCGGCCTTCTGCAGCGTGGCCCGCCGCCGGTCCTCGTCCATCGCGATCCGGTCCCGGTCCGCCTGCCGGTTCTGCGCGAGCAGGATCAGCGGCGCCGCGTAGGACGCCTGGAGGGAGAGGATCAAGGTCAAGAACGTGAAGGTGTACGGGTCGAAGCGCAGATCCGCCGGGGCCAGCGTGTTCCACAGGAACCAGGCCACCAGGGTCAGCGTCATGTAGACGAGGAAGTTCGCCGTGCCCATGCCCCGGGCGATGCCCTCGGCCCAGCGGCCGAACGTCTCCGCGTCGACTCGGGGCAGCCGCAGGTTTCGCGGGGCGCGTGGCTGGTCCAGCCGGTCGCCCCGTCGCTGATCACTCATCGTCGCCGTCCAGGATTGCGTCGTCGGTGGCGGACGAGGGGATTGCCGCGTCCCGGTCCCGCCAGTCCCGCGGCAGGGAGTGGTCCAGCACGTCGTCCACTGTCACCGCGCCGACCAGCCGGTTGTTCCGGTCCACCACCGGCATGCCGACCATGTCGTACGTGGCCATCCGGCGGGTGATCTCGGGCAGCGGGGTCGACGTGCGCAGCGGGTCGATGTCGTTCGCCACGATGCCGCCGAGCAGGTCGGCCGGCGGTTCGCGGAGCAACTGCTGGAAGTGCACCATGCCCAGGTAGCGGCCGGTCGGTGTGGTCAGCGGGGCGCGGGCCACGAAGACCTGTGCCGCCACCGCGGGGGACAGTTGCGCCTCCCGGATCCGGGCCAGCGCCTCCGCCACCGTGGCGTCCGGCGGCAGGATCACCGGCTCCGAGGTCATCACGCTGCCGGCGGTGCCGGAGGCGTAGCGCAGCAGCTGGCGTACCGGGTCGGCCTCGTTTGGCTCCATCAGGTCCAGCAGCACGTCCTGCTCCGGCAGGGGCAGCTCGTTCAGCAGGTCGGCCGCGTCGTCCGGTTCCATCTCCTCCAGGATGTCGGCGGCCCGCTGGCGGTCCAGCGCGGCCAGGATCTCCACCTGGTCGCGCTCGGGCAGCTCGCTCAGCACATCAGCCAGGCGTTCGTCGTCGAGCGCGGCGGCCACCTCGTTGCGCCGGGAGTCCGGCAGGTCCTGCAGGGCGTTCGCCAGGTCGGCCGGGCGCAGGTCCTCCAGTACGGCGAGCAGGTTCGCCGTACCCCGGTTGTCGCCGACCGTGCCCAGGCCGCGGACCCGGTCCCAGTCGACCTGGTGGAGGTGGCCGCGGCGGGTGAGCCGGCCGGTGTGCTCGCGGACGGCGACCCGGCTCAGCGCCCACTCGCCGCCGCGGCTGTGCTCCATCGCCACGTCCACCACCGAGCCGGCCTGCCCGCTGTCGAGCTGGACCCGCCGGTCGAGCAGCTCCTGGAGCACCAGCAGCTCGTTCGGGCGCTTCTCGAAGCGGCGCAGGTTGAGCGTGCCGCTGCCGAGCACCACCGCGTCCGGGTCGATGGAGGTGATCCGGTTGATGGACAGGAAGATGCGCCGTCGCATCGGCATCTCGGCGACCAGGCCGACCACCTCCGGCGGTCGCTGGGTCGCGCGTATCCGGGCCACCGCGTCCCGGACGCGGCCGACCTGGTCGCCGTTCGGGTCGAAGACGGCGACTCCGGCGAGTCGAGCGAGGTAGACCCGGTTCGGCGTGCTCACGGGCACCAGCCTAAGGGCCTACTCTCTAGCAACATGTCGACCTTGGGCTACGAGATTGTGGACGTCTTCACCGACCGCCCGTTCGCCGGCAACCCGCTGGCCGTGGTGTTCGGCGCGGAAGGGCTGGCCACCGAGCAGATGCAGGCGCTCGCGCTGGAGTTCAACCTGTCCGAGACGGTCTTCGTGCTGCCCCCGACGCAGGTGGGCGCCACCTACCGGGCCCGGATCTTCACCCCGGCCGACGAGCTGCCGTTCGCCGGGCACCCGAGCGTCGGCGCCGCGGTGACCGCGAGCCGGCGTGGGGTGTTCGGCGCCGGCCGGGTCGCCCAGGAGTGCGGCGCCGGCGTCCTGCCGATCGAGGTGACGGCCACCGGCGCGACGCTCACCGGCGGCACGCCCACGCTCGGCCCGGAACTGGATCCGGAGCCGCTGCTGGAGATGGTCGGCCTCACCGGGCCGGACCACGTCGGCCCACCACCCCGGGTCGCCGGGTGCGGCCTTGAGTTCCCCTACCTTCCGGTACGCCCGGACGCGGTGGCCCGGGCACGGTTGAACACGACGGCGGCGCAGCGGTACGGAGTGGAGCACGTCAGCCTCTTCTCCTGGGACGCCGATTCGCAAACCGCGCACGCCCGGGTATTCGTGCCGGGGCTCGGCGTGCCCGAGGACCCGGCGACCGGCTCGGCCGCCCTGGGGCTGGGCGTGTGGCTGGTCGCCAGCGGCCTGCTTCCCGGCGACGGCCGCGCGGAGTACACCGTCCGGCAGGGCATCGAGATCAACCGGCCCTCCACGCTCGACTGCACGGTGACCGCCTCCGGCGGGCTGGCGGTGGGCGCGACGGTCTCCGGCCAGGTGATGCCGGTGGCCCGGGGCGAGATCAGCGTCCCCCCATTCATCGGCTGACCGCCCCGCCCTCCGCCCTCAAACTCCTTGATCACCGCGGGCCGGGTGGGCGGGGTGGGGCTAGCCGGGGTGGGAATGGGGGAGGATGGCGGGGTGAGTGACGAGGTGGACGAGCGGGTGACGCCGCCGCTCGTGGACGAGGCGGTGAAGAAGGCCGCGGTCTGCTGGGTGAGCACCGGCGGCGACCCGGCGTACGCGCTGTGGTGCCTGCCGGTGGAGGGCACGCTGCTCGTGGTCACCGGCCCCGGTGAGCAGGCCGCGCCAGGGCTGGCCGACAGCGACACCGCCGACGTGACGCTGCGCGGCGATCACGGCGGGCGGATCGTCACCTGGCCGGCGCGGGTGACCCGGCTGCGACCGGGCACCGAGGAGTGGGACACCGTCGCGCCGCTGGTCGCGGCGAAGCGGCTCAACGCCTCCGGCTCCGCCACGGAGCTGGTCGAGCGGTGGGCGGCGCGGGGCTGCGCGCTCAACCGGCTCGCGCCCGCCGGCACCGCCGTGACCGGCGCCGACCTGCCGGACGGTTCGCTCAGTGAGCAGGCCCGGCCGGCGCCTGTGGTGCGGGCCGTCCGCAAGCCGTTCCGCCTGCACCGCGTCCGCCGCCGTTGACCGCCGGAAGCCGTTGACGAGGCGGTCAGGCGACGGGGACCGGGTCGAGCAGGCCGAGCACGTCCGTCAGCGAGGCCAGCGACGGCCCGTGGAAGCCGTGGTCGGCGTTGAGCACCATGTGGTCGGCGAGGTCCGGCGCGGCCAACCGGACCGCGCTCAGCCCGGCCCGCTCCGCCCCGGTGAGTTCTTGACTGTCGCCGTCGCCGACGTAGAGGCAGTCGGCGGGCTCCTGGCCGAGCCGGTAACACGCGGCCAGGTAGAGCGCCGGATCGGGCTTGCAGCGTCCGAGCCGTACCGAGAAGACCTGGGCGTCGAGCAGTGGCGCGACGGCGAGCTGCGGCAGGAACGCCGGCAGCTCGTGCGTGCAGTCGCTCACCAGCCCGGTGCGTACGCCCTGGTGGCGCAACGCGGCCAGCACCGGCACCGCCTCGGCGCGTAGCCGGGTGCCGGCTCGCACGGCCCGGTGGCGGGTGGCGACGGCGGCGCGTACCGCCGCGTCGGACGGGTGGACGCCGAGCCGGGCGCACACCCACCGCATCGTCGACTCGGCGTCGCCGAAGGACCCGCTGGCCCGTTCGTAGTAGCTGCTGTCCAGCACCTCCACCAGGGACTCGGTGGAGCAGCCGAGCGCCTCGGCGGTGGCGCGGTGGGCGGCTGCGCGCCGCGCGCCGTGGGTCAGGGTGCCGAAGAAGTCGAACAGCACCGCCTGGAACCTGGGCATGAGGGACGCCTCCGGACGTCTGTCCGGCATCGCCGGGACGCGCACGATCGTAACGGTTCGTTGACGTTGCGTGTCGGTCGGGTGTCGGACTGCTACGCGTCGCGCCGTTCCGGCCACCGCGCGGTCCGTTTTGCACGAAAGTGCTCAGGGTGGGGGCGGACCGGGACGACGCGGCGGAGGCGGGCACCGTCGTCACGCCCTCGGCCGAGTTCCCGCCGCTCGGCGACAAGGAACGGGTGGCGCTCGGCCGGATCGGCGCACGCTGGCGCGGCCCGCGCGACGCGGGCGACCTGCCGGTCGACCCCGCACTCGGGCGGCACGACCACCATCCGGCGCCCACCCGGTTCGGCCGGCTGGCGCCGATCGACATGTTCACCGTCGCGCAGCCGGGCGAGCTGGTCGCCACCGGGGCGGCCGACCTGCCCGGCGGCCGGGCCGGTCGGGCCGCCACCCGGGTCCGCCGGGCCCTGGTCGGGCCGCCGCTGTCCAGCGCGTCGGTGCTGTACGAGCGGATGCGCAAGCTGGTCGCGCTGCCGGTGCTCTCCTCGGACCTGCTCAGCTCCGTGGCGTACGGGCCGGAGGCGATGCTCGCGGTGCTGGTGCTGGCCGGGAGCGCCGCGCTGGGACTGGCCCTGCCGCTCGCCGCAGTGCTCGTGGTGCTGATGGTCGCGGTCGGCCTGTCCTACCGGCAGACCATCCCTTCCTATCCGCACGGCGCCGGTTCCTACATCGTCGCGGGGGACAACCTCGGGCGTACGCCGGGACTGGCCGCCGCGGCCGGGCTGATGCTCGACTACGTGCTGACCGTGTCGGTGTCGGTGGCGGCCGGGTTGCACGCGGTCACGTCGGCGCTACCCGGGCTCGGCCCGTGGACCGTGCCGCTCGGGGTGCTGGTGATCGCCGTGCTGCTCGCCGGCAACCTGCGCGGCGTACGCACCGCCGGGAACATCTTCGTGCTGCCCACGTACGCGTTCGTGGTGGTGCTGGTCGCGGTGCTGGCGGTCGGGTACGCGAAGGCCGCCTCGCGGGGTTTCGCGCCGCTGCCGCCACCCTCGGTGCCCGCCGCCGAGGGCCTGGGCCTGCTGCTGGTGCTGCGCGCGTTCTCCTCCGGCGCGGTGTCGATGACCGGCATCGAGGCGGTCTCCAACGCGGTGCCCGCGTTCCGGCCGACCGAGTGGCGCAACGCCCGCACCACACTCGGCTGGATGGTCGCCATGCTGGTCACGCTCTTCGCCGGCCTGGTCGGGCTGATCCACCTCGACGGCCTGGCGCCCCGGGCGGACCAGACGCTGCTGTCCCAGCTCGGCCGGGTGACGTTCCCGAGCGGACCCGGGTACGCCATCCTGCAGGCCACCACCGCGTTGATCCTGCTGCTGGCCGCGAACACGGCGTTCAACGACTTCCCCCGGCTGCTGTTCTTCATGGCCCGGGACGGCCACGCGCCGCGCCGGTTCCTGCACATGGGCGACCGGCTGGCGTTCAGCAACGGGCTGGTGGCGCTGGCGCTGACCGCCGCGCTGGTCTTCGTCGCGTTCGGCGGGCACACCGAGCGGCTGATCCCGCTCTACGCGGTGGGTGTGTTCCTCGCCTTCACGCTGTCCCAGACCGGGATGGTGGTGCACTGGCGGCGCCGCCGGGGGCAGGGATGGCACCGCCGGCTCGCGCTGAACGCGGTCGGTGCGGCGCTGTCCGGGCTGGTGCTGCTCACCGCGGCGGTCGCCAAGTTCGCCGAGGGCGCCTGGGTGGTGGTGGTCGCCGTGCCGCTGCTGGTGCTGCTGTTCCGCCGGATCCACAGGCACTACGACCGGCTGCACGGCGCGCTGGCGCTGCACTCGCCGCCGCCCGCGCCGCCCGCCGAGTGCGACGAACTGCCCCAGCAGGTACGCCATCTGGTGGTCGTGCCGGTGGCCCGGCTGAACCGGGCGTCGCTGCGCGCGCTGGCGTACGCGACGTCGCTCGGGCGGCCGACGCTCGCCGTGCACATCGCTCCGGCGCAGGACGAGGCGGACCGGTTCCGGGACCAGTGGCGGACCTGGGGGGATCACCTGAAGCTGGAGACGATCGTGTCGCCGTACCGGTCGGTGATCGGGCCGCTCGCGCACTACCTGGAGGCGCTGCACACCGCGAGCCCGGAGCTGACGCTCACCGTGATCGTGCCGGAGGTGGTGCTGCGCCGACGGCGGTACCGGTTGCTGCACAGCCGCGCCGAGCAGCGGCTGCGGACCGCGTTGCGGGCCCTGCCCGGCGTGGTGGTCACGAGCGTCCCGGTGCACGTGTCGTGACCTCAGACGTCGCGTACCTCCAGCACCCGGGTGGCGGGCGCGGCGGCGCCCAGCTCGGCGCGCAGCGCGGCGCGCTCTGGGTCGACCAGGAACGCGTCCAACCCGGCCCGGGCGGCGAACCGGATGACGTGCACCTCGGTCTCCCCGTCGCCGGTACGCAGCCGCCGTTCCAACTCGCCGCCGTGCCGGCCGAGCAGCGCCAGCACGGCGTCCTCGTACCGCCGCCCGGCCGGCGCGTCGGCGCTCAGGTCGACCAGCGCGACCAGCAGGATCTCGTTCCCCGTCGTCATGGCGTCGAGTGTCCCAGCGGACCGGCGGTCGCGCCGCCCTCAGGCGTTGACGCCGACCGCCTTCGCGCTGGCCGTCCAGAGCCGCGCCGCAAGCGCCGGGTCGGCCGCCTTGGGCCGGGGCCGGTGCGGCTTGCGGTCGGCGTAGTAGCCGCCGTTCGTCAGCCGGGACGGGTCCTGGCAGGCGAGCCACACGAGCGTCTCCGCGCCCTTCTCCGGGCTGCGGAACGGCAGCAGCCGCATGCCGAGCGCCACGATCCGGCTCTCGTTGCCGAAGCGGGTACTCACCACACCGGGGTGGAAGACGTGCGCCGGCACCTCCGGCCGGCGCCGGGCCGCCTCGGCGGTGAACAGGATGTTCGCCTGCTTGCTGGTGCCGTACGCGCGGAACGGCCGGTACGAGCGCAACGCGGCGTTGAGGTCGTCCGGGTCGAGCACGCCGCTGCGGTGCGCGTCCGAGCCGGTGACCACCATCCGCCGGACCCGGTCGGCCAGCAGGTTGCTGAGCAGGAACGGGGCGAGGTGGTTGGCCTGCATGCTCAGCTCGAAACCGTCGACCGTGGTGATCGGTTCCAGCACGATCGCGCCCGCGTTGTTGACGAGCACGTCGATCCGGTCGTACCGCTGGCGCAGCCGCTCGGCGAGCCCGCGTACGTCGTCGAGCACGGCGAAGTCGGCGCGGAACAGCTCCGGCTGCTCGCCGCAGCACTCGCGGACGCGCTCGCCCGCGGCGCGCAGCCGGGCCGGGTCGCGGCCGACCAGCACCACCTGGTCACCACGGCGAGCCAGCTCCTCCGCGGCGGCCAGCCCGATGCCCGAGCTCGCGCCGGTCAGCACCACGATCCGACGGTCAGTGAGATCTTCCACAGGTCCATTCACCCCGGTCACGGCACGAGGTTACCGTGGCGTCACCACGCCCTTTGGGATCGTTAAGTTCTCGAAATCCACCGCTGCGTCGGCACCCCCGCTTGACGCTGGAAGGAGCGCATCCATGACCGCTGTCGGTCGTCCCCGCCGATCCTGCCTGGCGGTACCCGGCTCCAGCGTCAAAATGCTCGGCAAGGCCCAGGGCCTCCCCGCCGACCAGGTCTTCCTGGACCTGGAGGACGCGGTCGCCCCGCTGGCCAAGCCGGACGCGCGCAAGAACATCGTGGCGGCGCTGAACGAGGGCGACTGGACGGGCAAGACCCGCGTGGTCCGGGTGAACGACCTGACCACGCCGTGGACCTACCGGGACGTCATCGAGGTGGTCGAGGGCGCCGGGGCGAACCTGGACTGCATCATGCTGCCGAAGGTGCAGAACGCCGAGCAGGTGCACTGGCTGGATCTGCTGCTCACCCAGATCGAGAAGACGCTCGGACTGGAAGTGGGCCGGATCGGCATCGAAGCGCAGATCGAGAACGCGGCCGGGCTGGTGAACGTGGACGCCATCGCCGGCGCCTCGCCCCGGGTCGAGACGATCATCTTCGGCCCGGCCGACTTCATGGCCTCGATCAACATGAAGTCGCTCGTGGTCGGCGCGCTGATCCCGGACTACCCGGGTGACCCGTACCACTACATCCTGATGCGCATCCTGATGGCCGCGCGGATGCACGACAAGCAGGCCATCGACGGCCCGTTCCTGCAGATCAGGGACGTGGACGCGTTCCGGGAGGTGGCGAAGCGTTCGGCGGCGCTGGGCTTCGACGGCAAGTGGGTGCTGCACCCCGGCCAGATCGACGCCGCCAACGAGGTCTACTCGCCGGCGCAGGCCGACTACGACCACGCCGAGCTGATCCTCGACGCGTACGACTACTACACCTCGGAGGCGGGCGGGAAGCTCGGCGCGGTGATGCTCGGCGACGAGATGATCGACGAGGCGTCCCGGAAGATGGCGCTGGTGATCGCGGCCAAGGGCCGGGCCGCCGGCATGTCCCGCACCTCCTCGTTCACGCCGCCCGCGTCCTGACCGCCCGCCGGGCCGCCCCCGCCCGGGGCGGCCCGGCGGCCTCAGTAGCCGCCGTTGCTGCTGGTGGCGGCGCCGATCACGATCACGCCGATAACGATGTAGAGCAGGATGAACGCGGCCACGAGCCCGCTCACGAGCCAGCCCACGATGATCGCCGCCAGGGCCATGCCGTCACCCTGCTCACCGGTCTCCCGGATCTGCCTGCGGGCGACGTGGCCCATGATCGCGCCGATCGGCGCGGTGATGCACGAGACGATGCCGACCAGCGCCAGCACCAGCGCCACGATGGCCAGCGAGTTCGTGGCGGCCGCCGGCATCGCGTAGCCGGGATAGGCGGGCGGGGGGTAGGCGGGCATCGGCGGGGCGTACTGCTCGCCACCGGGCGGGGCGTACGGCGACTTCGGATCCGCGATCGGCGCGTACGGGTCCATCGGCGCGTACGGGTCCGCCGGGCCCGGCTGGCTCGGAACGGCCGGCGGGCCCGACTGCGGCCCGGCCGCCAGCGGGTCCTGCCAGCCGCCGGGCGGTGGGGGATAGGTCATCTGATCATCTCCAGGTACGTGGTCGCGCCCAGGGTAGCCACCCGGCGCGCGACACGGACCTCCCCTTTCCGGCCGCGGCGTTGCCCGTGGGGTCGGCAGCGGGCAGGATCCTCGGCATGGCACTTGACGCGCGTGGGGGTCGGTCGCGACGGGACATCAGCCGGCCGGGGGCGGTGCGGCGCCCGCGCGGCGGCGAGCCGGCCGGCGTCGCCGACTCCGAACGGCCCGCGACGCTGCCCGAACCGGCCACCATGCGCCTGGACGGCCGGGTCGCGCTGGTGACCGGTGCGGGCAGCCCGGACGGCATCGGGTACGCGACCGCGCGCCGGCTGTCCGACCTGGGTGCCCGGGTGGCGATCGTGTCCACCACGAGGCGCATTCACGAACGCGCGGGCGAGCTGGGTGTGACCGGTTTCGTCGCCGACCTCACCGACGAGTCGGAGGTGGGCGCGCTCGCCGACGCGGTGGCCGAGCAGCTCGGCGACGTCGAGGTGCTGGTGAACAACGCGGGGCTGGCCAGCCGGGCCAGCCCGGAGGTGCTGCGTCCGGTGGCCCAGTTGACGTACGACGAGTGGCGCGGCGAGATCGACCGCAACCTGACCACCGCGTTCCTGTGCAGCCGCGCGTTCATCGGCGGCATGGCCGAGCGGGGCTGGGGCCGGATCGTCAACCTGGCGGCCACCGCCGGGCCGGTGAACGCGCTGCCCACCGAGGCGGCCTATGCGGCGGCCAAGGCCGGCGTGGTCGGGCTGACCCGGGCGCTGGCGATGGAGATGATCGCCGACCGGGTGACCGTGAACGCGGTGGCGCCGGGCATCATCCACACCGCGGCGTCCACCATCGTCGAGATCAAGCAGGGGCTCGGTACGCCGGTCGGGCGCCCCGGCACCCCGGACGAGGTGGCCGCCGCCATCGCGTTCCTCTGCTCGCCGGCCGCCTCGTACATCACCGGGCAGATGCTCGTGGTCGACGGCGGCAACAGCGTCCGGGAGGCGCAGTTCCGCTGACCGTCAGTAGCCGCTGTTGTCGGAGTTGGCCCAGAACGCCAGCCCGATCCAGCCGCAGCAGGCCAGCACGGCGAGCGCGGTGAAGATGTAGCTGAGGATCAGGCCCCAGGTGGCGAGCTGGTCGCCGTCCTCGCCGGTCTGCCGGATCTGCCGCTTGGCCAGGTGGCCGCAGACGATGCCGGCGGGCGCGAACACGAAGGCGAAGACGAGCGACAGGATGGCGAGCACGTTCGTGCCACCGGCTCGTGGTCCCTGTCCGGGCGGGCCGTACTGGCCGTAGGGCGGTTGCGGCGCGTACGGCGGCTGCTGGCCGTACTGGGGGTGCTGTTGGCCGTACTGCGGCTGCCCGTACGGCTGGCCGTGCGACGGCGGCTCGTACGGTGACGGTGGCTGCTCGTCACTCACGCGCGCCCCTTTCCCCAGGTCGACGGCCCTTTCTCTTGCGGACGCTACCCGCAGCGGTGAACCTTTTCACAGCGGTTGTGTGGACTGGTCACCTTGGCGCGGCCGGTCCCGGGGCCGATACTGACCGAACGTTCAGTTACCCATGAGTAAGGTGCCGACCCCGGAGGCTGAGATGGCCCGACTCGCCCAGACACCCGGACTGACCGACGTGCAGCGGTCGATCCTGGAAACCGTCCGGGAGTTCGCCGACAAGGAGATCATCCCGCACGCGCAGCGGCTGGAGCACGCCGACGAGTACCCCAGCGACATCCTCGACGGCATGCGCGAGATGGGGCTGTTCGGCCTCACCATCGACGAGGAGTACGGCGGCCTGGGCGAGTCCCTGCTGACCTACGCGCTCGTGGTCGAGGAGCTGTCCCGGGGCTGGATGTCGATCTCCGGCATCGTCAACACCCACTTCATCGTCGCGTACCTGATCTCACAGCACGGCTCGGCCGAGCAGAAGGCCCGGCTGCTGCCCCGGATGGCCACCGGCGAGGTGCGCGGCGCCTTCTCGATGTCCGAGCCCGAGTGCGGCTCCGACGTCTCGGCGATCAAGTCGAAGGCCGTCCGCGACGGTGACAACTACGTCCTCAACGGCCAGAAGATGTGGCTGACGAACGGGGCGTACTCCTCGGTGGTGGCCACCCTGGTCAAGACCGACACCGGGGCCGACTCGGTCTACGGCAACATGAGCACCTTCCTGCTGGAGAAGGAGCCCGGTTTCGGCGAGACCGCGCCCGGCCTCACCATCCCCGGCAAGATCGACAAGATGGGCTACAAGGGCGTCGAGACCACCGAGATGGTGCTCGACGGCGTCACGGTGCCCGCCTCCGCCGTGCTCGGCGGTGAGGAGAAGGTCGGCCGCGGCTTCTACCAGATGATGGACGGCATCGAGGTCGGCCGGGTCAACGTCGCGGCCCGCGCCTGCGGCATCTCGATCCGGGCGTTCGAGCTGGCTGTCGCGTACGCCCAGCAGCGCCACACCTTCGGCCAGCCGCTGGCCCGGCACCAGGCGATCGCCTTCAAGCTCGCCGAGATGGGCACGAAGATCGAGGCGGCGCACGCGCTCATGGTCAACGCCGCCCGGCTCAAGGACGCCGGCCAGCGCAACGACGTCGAGGCGGGCATGGCCAAGCTGCTCGCCTCGGAATACTGCGCCGAGGTGGTCCAGGAGGCGTTCCGGATCCACGGCGGCTACGGCTACTCCAAGGAGTACGAGATCGAGCGCCTGATGCGCGAGGCGCCGTTCCTGCTGATCGGCGAGGGCACCTCGGAGATCCAGAAGACCATCATCTCGCGCGGCCTGCTCAAGCAGTACAAGCAGTAGGGCTCAACGTTCCGCCACGCCGGGGGCCGGTTCCGGTGCAGTGACCGGCAGCCCCACCGCCCGTGCCTCCGGCGTGGTCCGGAACCGCTCGATCGCGGCGATCAGCCGCTCGTCCGGCACGGTCAGGTCGCGCCCGCCGATCACCGGTCGGGGCAACCGCTCCGGCTCCAGACGGAGGTGCACACCGCCGCCGCGCTCGCCGGACCGACCGCCGGGCCACCAACCCCGGTGCGGCGCCGTGCGGCCCGGCCAGCCGGGCCCGCCAGATCAGCCGGCCGGTCCGCCGTGGCCGCCAGTACCGCTGCGCCAGGTGCCCCAGCATCACCAGCCACACCACGTCCCGGACCGCCCCGAGGTGTGACGGGTCCAGCGCGAGGAGGACCCGGCCGCTCACCGCGGCCACCGCCGCGCCGGCCGACAGCGCCAGCAGCCTTCGGGACCAGAGCCCGGCGCGGTCGGGCACCGCGGCAGCCGTTACCGGGCCGGGACCGGACATGCCCGGAAGGGTACGCGGCGCGTGCCGCGTCGTCAGGCGGCCGTTCCGCCGGTTTTCCGGCTCAGCCCGGCGGCGGCCCGCTCGACGATGAGGCACCTGTCCTCGACATAGTCGAGGCCGGCCTCCTCGGCGATCCGGCGTGCCTCGTCCGAGAAGATGCCGAGCTGCAACCACACCGCCGGGGCGCCGATCGCCACCGCCTGCCGGACCACGTCGACCGCGTCCCGGGCCGGGCGGAACACGTCGACCAGGTCGACCGGGTGCGGGATGTCGGCGAGCGTCGGGTACGCCTTCTCGCCGAACAACTCGTCCACAGTCGGGTTGACCGGGATGATCCGCCAGCCGTGCCGCTGCATCTCCAGCGGCACACGGTGCGCGGCCTTGCCCGGGTCACGGGAGGCGCCCACGACGGCGATCACGGCGGAGTCGGCGAGAATCTGCTGAGCGGAGCGCACGGGAAAACTCTAGCGCCGCCGCTCACTCCTCGCCGGCGAGCGTGCGGCGCAGCCTGGCGTACTCCTCCCGGGTGCCGATCGCGGCCCGGTGTTCGGGGTGGGTCAGGTAGTGCCGGATCGCCCCGGCGATCAGCGCGGGCGCGGCGCCCACCTCGCGTACCGCAACCGTCGTGCCGTCCCGGCCCACGCCGCGACCGGCGCGGACCAGGTCCGGCCGGACGACGGGCAGCGAGATCGCCCGGCCGACCTGCCGCCAGCCGACCGGCCGTTGCGGGTCGAGGGCGGCCCAGGGGACGAACCACTGCCGTTCGAGGCGGCGGTGGGTGATCCCCTCCGTGGTCAGCTCGACCCCGGCACCCGGAACCAGCTGACCGCGATGAAGACGATCGCACAGGCGAGGAAGAACGCGGCCAGCAAGGAGTCCCAGCCGTTCCTCCCCGGACTGTCGGCGGTGACGGCCTCGCGGTAGAACGTGAAGCCCACCAGGACGGTCAGGAAACTGACTCCCGCCCGTGGTGGGGCGAAGAACGCCCGCGACTCCTCGTCCACCCGCAGCTCGGCAGTGCTGAGCGGGCGGCGGAGTTCCCGCAGGGCAACGCCGAAGAACACGGCGAGCGGCACCAGGCGGACCAGTGTCACCGGCCCGCCGGCCTCGCCCGCGCGCAGGTCGACAACGGCGGTCAACCATCCGGCGATGAGCGCGACCGCCAACGCGATCCGCTGCCGGCCCAGCGCCGCCCCGAAGGTCTCCCGCATGGTCGGCACGTTAGTCGATACGTACTACAGGAGCGAAAGTTGTTCGCTCGCCGGCGGGGCCGGGGGACCGGCCGGTCGGTTGTCGCCGGCCTCGCCCCGGTGCAGCCCGTGCCGGCGTGCCGCCATCCGCACCCGCGCCGTCACCTCCCGCTGGTACGCCTGCGGCGCGTACGAGCCGGCCTGGTAGAGCTGCCGGTAACGGGGCACCAGGTGGGGGAACTCCCGGGCCAGCCAGCGGGCGTACCACTCCCGGGCGCCGGGCCGCAGGTGCAACGGCAGCGGCGTCACGCTCGCCGCGCCGGAGGCGGCGACGGCCGCGACAGTGGCGTCGATCGACTCCTCGTCGTCGCTGAGACCGGGCAGGATCGGCGCCATCAGCACGCCGACGGAGAAGCCGGCGTCGGTGAGGGTGCGGACCGCGTCCAGGCGGCGGCGTGGGCTCGGGGTGCCCGGCTCGGCCACCCGCCAGAGCGCCTCGTCCACGAACCCCACCGAGTACGACAGCCCGACCCCTGTCACCTCGGCGGCCTGGCGCAGCAGCGGCAGGTCACGCAGCAGCAGCGTGCCCTTTGTCAGGATGGAGAACGGGTTCGCGAAGTCCCGCAGCGCCTCGATGATCGGCGGCATCAGCCGGTAGCGGCCCTCGGCCCGCTGGTAGCAGTCCACGTTGGTGCCCATGGCGACGTGCGCGCCGCGCCATCGTGGGGCGGCCAGCTCCCGGCGTACCAGCTCGCCCGCGTTGACCTTCACGATCACCCTGCGGTCGAAGTCGGCGCCGGCGTCCAGGTCGAGATAGGTGTGGGTGTTGCGGGCGAAGCAGTTGTGGCTGACCACGCCGTTGGCGATGAAGTCGCCGGTGCCGGTGGTGATGTCCCACAGCGGAAGCTCCAGGCCGAGATCCTCGATCGCTGTCACCTGGAGTCGCGCCGCGCACTTGAGCGCCATGCCCTCGATCGAGCGCCGGGCGGTGACTGCCGAATCGGTGAGGTGGAAGAAGCGCAGCCGCTCCGGCAGCCCGCCGGTCAGCCGGAGCTGACGCGCCGCACCCGGGGCACCGGGCACGTCGAGCGCCCACCGGAAGCCGAACCGCTCCAGCGCGCCGGCCGTGCGGGCCCGGCTCTCGTCGTCGGCGACGCTGATCCGGAACACGCCCCGGTGGCACGTGCCGGCGGCGTCGAACATGCCGGCCAGATAGCCGAGCGCCCAGTCGTCGGTGGTCTCGTCGGGCGCCTCGAACAGGCCGGTGACGGCCTCGGCCGGGCCGGCAGTGCGTACCACTGTGGTCGTCGCCCGGCGACCGGCCCGGGCGACTGCGGCCCGCTCGACGGTGACCCCGGCGTCGGTCAGATAGCGCTCGGCGCGGTCCAGCGCCTCCGTCTCGGCGGTGCCCAGCCGGAAGCGGGCACCGAAGCCGGCCCGGTCGTCGTCGCGGATCAGGGCGTGCAGATAGCCGCGGCGGTAGTCGGCCGAGCGTTTCGGCGCCACCGCGAACCGGCCGGTGCCCAGCAGGCGGTTGCGGGTGGTCAGGTGCGGACGGCGTCCGCCGCCCCGCATGGTCCCGGTGACGTGCTTCCAGCCGCGCTCGGTGAGGAACCGGTGGTCGCCGCTGGCGACGAGCGTGGTGCCGTCGGCCAGGGTGACCCGGTAGGCCCGCTTCACAGTGGACCACTTGTCGAGCACTGTGGTGACGACGTAGTGACGGTAGGCGCCGCGCCGGCGGGTGCCGTAGATCCGGTCGCCGGGCTCCAGCTCGCTGATCGCCTTCGTGCGGCCGTCGGCCATCAGGATCGGCGTGTCGCCGCCCAGGCAGTAGACGCACGCGTGCGAACAGCCGCGGTAGGGGTTGATCGTCCACTCGAACGGCACATGCGACCGGCCGGGCACCCGGTTGATGATCGACTTGGCATGGACCTCGTAGAAGGTCATGCCGGCGAAGCCCGGCGTGTCGAACGTGCGGGCGACGGCGCCGGGCAGCGCCAGCGGCAGGGGTGGAGCCGCCGGCGCCGCCCGATCGGGAGTCCCCTCGTCCGGGGGAGCGGAGAGGTTGTCCCAGCGCATGGGAGCTATTCGAACATGTGTACGAATAAAGCGCAAGTGATGCTCCGGACACCCGCGCCGCCGCGCCCCGGGGCGGGTGCAGGATGGAGGCATGGAGACGTCGACCTTCGTCTACGACGGCGACTGCGCCTTCTGCACCAGCTGCGCGCAGTTCATCGAGCGTCGTGTCCCGACCGGCGCCCGAGTGGTGCCGTGGCAGTTCGCCGACCTGGCGGCGCTGGGCCTGACGGAGGCCGAGTGCGAGGAGGCGGTCCAGTGGGTGGGCGCCGCCGGGTCCCGGGCCGCGGGTCCGGACGCCGTCGCCCGGCTGCTCGGTGACAGCGGGCCGCTCTGGCGGTTCGCCGGGGCCGGGCTGCGCCTCGCGCCGGTCCGCGCGGCGGCCTGGCCCGCGTACCGCTGGGTGGCCCGCAACCGGCACCGGATGCCGGGCGGCACCGCCGCCTGCGCGTTGCCGCAGGAGGCCCGGGAGCGGCTTTACGGCCCGGCCGGCCGCCCGGGGCCGACCGCCTGACCGGGGTGCCCGCGCTCAGGCTGTCGCCGGAGCGGGGGACGTCGGCGCGGCGGGCGGCCGAGCGGGCGTTTGACGCACGCCACCGGGCGCACCTTCTCCAGGGCCGGGACACTGCTCATCGCACGCCGCCGGCCGGCACCCGGAAGGGCGCCGGCCGGCGGCATGCGGAACGTCAGTGGTTGTGCTCGGCCAGCTTCTTGCGGACGTCGTCCATGTCCAGCGCCTGGACCTGCTCGATGAGGTTCTCCAGCGCCGACTCCGGCAGCGCGCCCGGCTGGGCGAAGACGATCACGCCGTCACGGATCGCCATGATCGTGGGGATGGAGCTGATGTTGAACTTCGCCGCCAACTCCTGCTGCGCCTCGGTGTCGACCTTGCCGAAGGAGATGTCCGGGTGCTTCTCCGAGGAGCGCTCGTAGACCGGGGCGAAGCGCTTGCACGGGCCACACCAGTCCGCCCAGAAGTCGAGCAGGACGATCCCGTCGCGCCCGGTCACCTCGTCAAAGTTGGCCGTGGTCAGCTCAACCGTTGCCATTTGCTCTCTCCGATCACCGCGGATTGTCGTACGTCCGGTGGAACCAGGGTCGGTCCGTCCGAATTCCCGGCGTGCGGGTGGCGAAACGCTGAGCGTCGGGACGGTGACCCTGGGCACATCGAACGCCATCTCTTCACCCCGGCCGTGCGGAACGCAAATGCATGCCGCACTTGCGTGACGGGCCGTGATGGGAGCGTTTCCAAGGAGATCACGCTCAGTGTCCGCTACGCATCGGTAACTTTGGCCCTGACGAGCATCTATGCAGGCTGCGGTGATAGCTTACCGACCGCATGTCGGTTACTTTCAGTAATGTTACGAAAAGATAAATGTGACCTCCGTCTCTGTCGGCGGAGGGTGGTGGTACGGCAGAATTCTTCGCATCAGAGCGTGGGCGGCGGGTGCCGGGGAGGGCCCCGCCGCTCATTGCGTCCGGACCTCGGTGGCCCCCCGGTGTGACATTTCCGCCGGACGAGCGGCCCGCACCTCGCCTTAACAAGCGATAAGGCATGCTGTCCGCACTCCATCGCCGCCCGTGAAGGGGACAAGGATGCAGTTCGGCCGCTACTACGAGGAGTTCGAGGTCGGCGCGGTCTACCGGCACTGGCCGGGCAAGACGGTCACCGAGTACGACGACCACCTCTTCTGCCTGCTCACCATGAACCACCACCCGCTGCACATGGACGCGCACTACGCCGAGTCCGCCTCGCAGTTCAAGCGCAACGTGGTGGTCGGCAACTACATCTACTCGCTGCTGCTGGGCATGTCCGTGCCGGACGTCAGCGGCAAGGCGATCGCCAACCTGGAGATCGAGTCGCTGCGGCACGTCGCGCCGACGTTCCACGGCGACACCATCTACGGCGAGACGACGGTGCTGGACAAGCGGGAGTCGGCCTCGAAGCCCGACCGCGGCGTGGTGGCGGTCGAGACCCGCGGCTACAACCAGGACGGCACGCTCGTCTGCGTGTTCCGCCGCAAGGTCATGGTGCCGAAGAGGGAGTACGCGGCCGCCGCCGTCCCGGACGGCGTCGACCCGGAGCGCCCCAGCTTCCCCGAGCCGCGCTGACCTCGCGTCCGTCCGGCCACCGGGCCTCGTTCCCCGTTCGGCGGGGACGGGGCCCGGACCTCGTGCGGGGGCATATGCTCGGGCCGGAGGTTCCCATGAGCCACTCCGTAGCCGGAGAACCGCCCTCTGCCGGTCGTCGTGCCGCACCGCTCACCACCGCCGCCTACTCCGCGGCGGAGTGGGACCTGCTGACCGACCTGCCGGGCCGCGTCCTCGTCGCCGCCGCCTCACCCGGACCCGGGCGCCCGCCGCGCGGTGTCGCCGCCGGTCTGGCCGGCCTGGACGCGGTCGCCGCCGGCCGGGCGTTCGACAGCGACCTCGTCCGCGCGGTGGTGGCCGCGATCTACGCCCGCCACGACGGGGCCGCCGAGCGGGACGAGCGCCTGACCGACCTGGTCGACCTGCTGGCCGCCGCCCGGGCCGCGGTACGGGTGTTGCGCCGCCGGGCCGATCCGGCCGACTCGGCTGCGTACCGGCAGTGGGTGGAGTCCGTGGCGGCCCGGGTGTGCCGGGCCGGGCACAGCACGCCGAGCCCGGCCGACACGCGTTTCCTCGACCGGCTGGGCGGCGCGCTCGACCTGCGCTGACCGGGGACGACGTCGGGCCGTACCCTCGGCAACCGTGACCGACGACCAGCTCGACGTGGGTGTGGGGCCGTGGCCCGGTGACCCGCCGGCCGACCCGCGCTACGACCCGGAGCTGCTCGCCGCCGGGGACCGGCGCAACGTGGTGGACCGCTACCGCTACTGGCGGCGTGAGGCCGTGGTGGCCGACCTGGACCGGCGCCGGCACGACTTCCACGTGGCGATCGAGAACTGGCAGCACGACTTCAACATCGGCACCGTGGTCCGCAACGCCAACGCCTTCCTCGCCGCCGAGGTGCACATCGTCGGGCGACGGCGGTGGAACCGGCGGGGCGCCATGGTGACCGACCGCTACCAGCACGTCCGGCACCACGCCACGATCGAGGAGTTCGTCGCGTGGGCGCGCGCCGAGCGGCTGCCGGTGGTCGGGATCGACAACCTGCCCGGCTCCCGGCCGATGGAGACGGCGGTGCTGCCGCGCCGCTGCGTGCTCCTGTTCGGCCAGGAGGGGCCGGGGCTGTCGCCGGTGGCCCGGTCGGCCTGCGACGCCCTGTTCTCCATCGCCCAGTACGGCTCGACCCGGTCCATAAACGCGGGCGTGGCCAGCGGCATCGCCATGCACGCCTGGATCCGGTCGTACGCCGGGCCGCCGCCGGACTGAAACCCGCGTGGGTCCGCCACCGGACGGAAATCCCACGCGCCCTGCTTGACGCCTCGCGGGTCCGGGGTGACGGTGAGGGTGTGACTGTCGCGGTGAGTTGTCCGAAGTGCGCGGGGCCGGTGCGCGAGCCGGACCTGATGCACGCCGAGCACCGGTGCGTGCGCTGCGGCCCGGTCGCGCCGCTGCACGTGCCGGAGCACATCAGCGCCGAGATCATGGCCAGCGTGGTGGAGCGGGTGGCAGCCGATCCCGACCCGCCCGACCGGCTCCGGATGCCGCTGTGGTGTCCGTGGCCGCTACCGGCGGGCTGGACGCTCACCGGCGTCGCGTGGGCGGGCGACGAGCGGTCGGGCGTACGGGCCACTCTGGTCTCCTGCGCCGGTCCGGCCCCCCTGGACGGTGGGCCGGCCGATCTCATCTTCGTCGCCGAGGAGCCCGGCGTCGGTCTCGGTTCCCGCTTCGCGGGACTGCCCGGACCCGATCCCGGCCCGCAGGTGGAGGAGGCGCTCACCGACCCCGGCCCTGGTCATCCCGAGCGTCTGCCGCACGCGAAGATCCGGGTAGGTGGCCATCCGACTCCACTGTGGCTCGTCCGTTCCGTAACGGATCGAAGCGCGTACGCCGGCGAGGCTCGGGGAATGTGGCTCCATGCGATAGCCTGGCCGGCGAGCGCGGGTCACCTCCTCGCGGAAGAAGTCGTGCTGCACGACCTCACCGAGTGGACACCGCCCGAACTCGTGTACGGCGCACCGTCTCCGTATCTGCACGGGCGGGCCTGACCGGCTCGCCACGACGGGTCGGAGAGAGCGGACGCAGATATTCACGGTAAGACACCATGCTGATACTCTGGGTGCCGCTGCGGTAAACGGACCCGACGCCGCGCGAGAGGATGGCCCGCTATGGTCAAGAAGGTCCTCACCTGGGCCGGCATCGCATTCTTGATCTTCTTCGTTGCGTACCGGCCAAACTCCGCCGCCGACGTCTTCAAGTCTCTCGGTGGCGGCATCATGGACATCGCGCAGGGCTTCGGCGACTTCTTCACCAACCTCGTCGCCTAGCCGCCGATGGGAAGCCCTTCCGGTCCACCCTTCGACCCGGACGATCCCGACCGGGCGCGACGGGAGCATGACACCGAGCCGATCCCCCGGATCGACCCGGACGACCCGGCCGGTTACGGCCCCGGCCCCTACGCGGACCCGGACGACGCCGGCTACGGCAGCGCCTACGCCGCCGAGGGGCGGTCCGGCCGGGCCTGGGCGCGGGACCCGGACGGCTTCCCCGACCAGCCGATCTCCGAGGAGGAGCTGGTCGGGCTACGGTCCGACGCCACCGGCATGGCGCCCCGCCGGGTGCTGCCGCTGGAGGACGAGCCCAGCTCGCTCGTGGCGCGCTACCTCTTCCCCACCGAGCGCTACCGGGGCGAGTGGAAGCGGCACTGGATCCACCTCACCACGCCGATCATCGTCGGCGTCGCGGCCACGTTCGTGCTCGGCTACCTCTCCGGGTTCCTAGCCGGGCGGGACGTCGGCGCACTGACCACCGTCGCCGTGCTGCTCTGGTTCGCCGTGATGGGCTGGGTCGCGTGGAAGGTCGCCGACTGGTGGTACGACCGGTTCATCCTCACCAACAAACGGGTGATGGTGGTGGCCGGCATCATCACCCGGCAGGTCGCGATGATGCCGCTCACCCGGGTCACCGACATGAAGTACGAGCAGAGCCCGACCGGCCGTGCCCTCAACTACGGCACGTTCGTCCTGGAGTCCGCCGGTCAGGAACAGGCGCTCCGGGTGATCAAGAACCTGCCCAACCCGAACGAGCTCTACCTGCGTGTGGTCGAGGAGATGTACGAGCCGCAGGCGGTCGAGGCGCGGTTGGGCAAGGAAGCCGACGAGGCCAAGGCCGACGACGGGGCCTGAAAGTTTTCGTCCGAACATCGGATGAACTGCACACCTTCCGCCATCGACCCGACCGGCGTGGCCGTGGCATTCTGCCAGGCAGGACGGGGGGAGATGACTGTGGTGAGCAGAGACCCGCTGGAGGAGGAGTTCTGCGAATTCGTCGCGGCCCGGTCCGGCGCGCTCCTGCGCACCGCGTATCTGCTCGCCGGTGACTGGGCCACCGCCGAGGACCTGCTCCAGACCGCGCTCACAAAGACCTACCTGGCCTGGAAAAGGCTCGGCGGGATCGACGCCATCGAGCCGTACGCCCGCCGGGTCATGGTCAACACGTCCACGAGTTGGTGGCGGCGCCGCTGGCACGGCGAGCGTCCCACCGAGGTGCTGCCGGAGCGCGCCGGCGTCGACGAGATCGAGCAGCAACTCGACCGGGATGCGCTCTGGCGGCACCTCCAAGCGCTGCCGGCCCGGCAACGGGCCGTGCTGGTGCTGCGCTTCTACGAGGACATGTCCGAGGCGCAGACCGCCGCGCTGCTGGAAATCTCCCCGGGCACTGTCAAGAGTCAGACCTCCCGGGCGCTCAACACGCTGCGCCGCCGGCTGGGCTCCGAGGCGGCCCTGAGCCTGCCCGCGCCGGCCGACACGCCCGCGGCGACCCCGTCCGCCCCGGCTCCGGCCGGCCGCGCCGTCCCGCCGGCCACAGGCGCCGAGCCGACCCGAGCCCCGGCGCCACGGTCCGCCGCCCGGGTGCCCCGCCCGGTCCCACCCCCGACGCCGGTCCGTCCCGCGCCGGTCCGCCCCGCGCCGGTCCGTCCCGCCGTCCCGATCGCGGCGGAGAGCCGATGAGCGGCACTCGGCACGACTGTGACAACCGGACGGGCAGCCCGGAGCGTCCATTGGTCGTGAGCGACGACGAGCTGGAGCGGGCGCTGCGGGAGACGCTGAACCGCCGCGTCGCCACGTCCCGCCCGCTGCCCGCCGACCCGGCGGGGGAGGTCCTGCGCCGGGCGCGGCGCGCGGGCCGGCGGCGTACGTTCAGCGGCCTGGCCCTGGCCGGGGTCGCCACCGTGTTCATCACCTTCGGGGTGGCCCAGTTCACCGCGCCGGGCGGCGACGGCGGCACCCCCACCGTGGTGCTCGGCGATCCTGCCGTCCTCGCGCCCTCCCCGCTGTCCACCGAGCCGCCCTCGGTCACCCGTCACGGGCCGATCCGCGCCGAGGTCGACCTGCTCGTCGGTGACCGGCTGGACACCAGGGGCGGCGAACGGCGTCAGCTGACCGGCGTGAGCGGCGTCGAACGGGCGCAGCGGATCCACGACGAGGAGGGCTGGCTGCTCACCTCGGCGGCCACCGCCGCCGGCCGTACCCTCTGGTGGGCGCCGGTCAATGGCGCCGCGCCACAGGTCATGCTGGCCGCCGCGGACGCGGTGGCCGTCTCTCCGGACGGGCGCCAGGTCGCCTGGCGGGACGGCCCGGACGTGATCGCCGCCGGTGTGGTCGCCGGTCAGCTCATCGCGCCGGTCCGGACCGCCGCGCCGGAGGGCGCCGTGCCGGTCGGCTTCGCCGGCGACGCCGTGCTCATCCAGCAACCCGGAGGCGGGGGGATGAGCGTCTGGAACCGCGCGCTGGGCGGGCAGCCGGGGCCGGTGAACCCGGACGTACGCGTCGTCTACGGCACCCGGCCCGACGGCCGGGCGGTCGGCCTGGTCACCGCGGGCTCGGACGGTCACCCGTGCCTGGGCCTGCTCGACCCGGCCCGGGACCTCGCTCCGGTGCGTGTCGTGTGCGGCCCGAGACTTGCCGCCGACGGACGCGGCGCCCTCTCCTTCGACGGCCGGTGGCTGCTCGCCAACGGCACGGCGCGCACCGCCCTCCTGGTCGACCTGGCCGACCCGGCCAGCCCGACCCTCCACCCGGCCGGCCCGGTGCTGGCCGGCGGGGTGGCGTGGACCCGGACGGGTGTGGCGCTGCACGTGGACGCGAACGGCGGGTTGGTCCGGGTCAAGCCCGAGCGGGTGCTGGCCGGCGACCGGCCCACGGGTTCACCGGTCGACGGACTGGCGCAGCACGAGCGTCCGGTGGTGGTGGCCGGCGTCCCCACGGTGCCGGACGGGGCGTAGCGTCGGGCGGGTGAGCGTCCCCGCCCGCATCGACCTGCACACCCACTCCACCGCCAGCGACGGCACCCTCACCCCCGCCGAGCTGGTCCGGGCCGCCGCCGGCGCCGGGCTGGACGTGGTGGCACTCACCGACCACGACACCACCGCCGGTTGGGCACCCGCCGTCGCCGCCCTGCCGCGGGGCCTCACCCTGATCCGCGGCGCGGAGATCTCCTGCCGCTGGTTCGGCGCCGAACCAGCGATCCCGCTGCACCTGCTCGCGTACCTGTTCGACCCGGCCGAGCCGGAACTCGTCGCCGAGCTGGCCCGGGTCCGCCGGGCCCGGGAGGAACGCGGCGAGCGCATCGTCCGGCTGCTCCAGGCCGACGGGATCCCGGTGAGCTGGACGGAGATCCTGGCCGGAGCGGGCGGCGGCACCGTCGGCCGACCGCACATCGCGCAGGCGTTGATCCGGGCCGGTCTGGTCGCCACCACCACCGAGGCGTTCGGGCCGGACTGGCTGGGCGAGCGGTACCGGCTGCCGAAGGACGACATCGAGGTGTTCCGGGCGGTGGCGCTGGTGCGGGCGGCCGGCGGCGTGCCCGTCTTCGCCCATCCGAGGGCCAGCAGGCGCGGCCGGATCGTGCCGGACGAGCTGATCGCGGACCTGGCAGTGGCCGGCCTGGCCGGGCTGGAGGCCGACCACGAGGACCACGACCCGGACGAGCGGGCGCACGTCCGAGGGCTCGCCGCCGACCTGGGACTGCTGGTCACCGGCTCGTCGGACTTCCACGGCACGCACAAGACGGTACGGCTGGGCGCGCACACCACCGACCCCGAGGCGTACGAGCGGATCGTTGCGCTGGCCGGCGGGGTGACCCCTGTCGCTTCAGGCTGAAGCGCTCCGACGGCACGGCTACCGTGTCCGCGTGGATCTCAAGCTCTTCGGCGAGGTCTTCGTGACCCTGCTGGTGATCGTCGACCCGCCCGGAATGATGCCCATCTTCCTCGCGCTGACCGGGCCGCTGCCCGCGCGCGACCGGAACCGGGCCGCCTGGCAGGCCGTCGCGCTGGCGCTCGGGGTCATCGTGATCTTCGCGGTGGCGGGGCAGACGATCCTGGCGTACCTGCACGTCGACCTGCCCGCCCTCCAGGCTGCGGGCGGCCTGCTGCTGATCCTGGTCGCGCTGGAGCTGCTGACCGGCAAGTCGGACGACCCGAGCCAGCAGGTCACCTCGAACATCGCGCTGGTGCCGCTCGGCACGCCGCTGCTGGCCGGGCCGGGCGCCATCGTGGCGACGATGCTGTTCGTGCAGCAGGCCGGCGGCGCCGTCGACTACCTCGCCATCGGGCTGGCCATCGTCGCGGTGATGGTCACCGTCTGGGTGGTGCTGCGCTTCTCCGGCGGGATCGTCAAGGTGCTGCGACCCGGCGGCATCGAGGTGCTGACCCGCATCGCCGGCCTGCTGCTGGCCGCCATCGCCGTGCAGCTCATCGCCGACGCGATCGCCGCGTTCGTGACCCAGTACCTCAACAACGCCTGAGCGGGTCCGCCCGCTGTCGTACCCGGATGGCAGGATCCAGGGGGTGCGACGACCGTCAGCAGCCGGCCCGACCGGCTCCCGGGCTCCCCGACCCCGCGCCGAGCAGTCCGAGCAGCTCGGCTTCGAGGGCATGCCGGAACGCCTGTTCGTCTGCACACCGAGCAAGCTCGGCGCGTACGCGGACTGTCCCCGCCGCTACCGCTACGCCTACGTCGACCGCCCCGCCCCGCCCAAGGGCCCGCCGTGGGCGCACAACTCGCTCGGCGCCAGCGTCCACACGGCGCTGAAGAACTGGTACGCGCTCGCCCCCGACCGCCGCCGTCCCGAGGTGCTCGGCACGCTGCTCAAGGGCACCTGGGTCCGCGAGGGCTACCGAGACGACGAGCAGGAGCGCGACGCCTTCCGGCGGGCGCTGACCTGGCTGGAGGGCTACGTCGCGGGCCTCGACCCGGCCGACGAGCCGGTCGGCGTGGAACGGGTCGTCGCGGTGAAGACCGCTGTGCTCGCGTTCAACGGCCGCACCGACCGGATCGACTCGCGTCCCGGCCCGGACGGGCGGCCCGAGCTGGTCATCGTCGACTACAAGACCGGCCGCACCGGGCTCGACGCCGACGACGCGCGCGGCTCGCAGGCGCTCGCGCTCTACGCGTACGCGGCCGAGCGGGTGTTCCGCAAGCCGTGCCGCCGGGTCGAGCTGCACCACCTGCCCACCGGCACCGTCGCCGCGCACGAGCACACCCCGGAGTCCCTGCACCGGCAGCTGACCCGCGCCGAGGACACCGCCCGCGACATCATGACCGCCGAGCGCGCGGTGACCGACGGCGCCGACCCCGACGAGGCGTTCCCGACCGAGCCGGGTCCCCGGTGCGGCTGGTGCGACTACCGGCGTACGTGCCCGACCGGCGCGCAGACCCCGGGCAAGGAGCCCTGGTCGGCAGTCGAGCGTTTCGCCGACCCGGACTGACCGGTCCCGCCGTCAGGCCGCGGCCAGGCGGGCGGCGCGTTCCTTGGCGGCCTGCTGCAACGGCCCCTCCCGGTAGCGCCGCGGCACCGCGGCCAGCGCCAGGCGCAGCGCCCGCGCGCTCAGGTCGGCCGACAGGGCGGTGGTGGGCAGGCCCAGCCCGCCGTAGAGCCGCAACGCCCAGGGTGGCAGCATGCCCAGCGCGGTGGCGGCGATCCCCAGGTAGGCCCAGCGCGGCGGCCCGAGGTTCAGGCCGACCCGCGCCGGCAGGCTGAGCTTCCACGGGATCGGCGGCGCGGTCAGGAACAGCGCGGTCTCGGCCGCCTCCCGGGTCATCCGCAACTGCGGGCGTACGTCCCGGTAGTAGTCGGCCACCTCGGCGGCGGTGCCCGGTACGTCGTCCGGGTCCAGCCCGACCAGGGCCGCCGACCGGCGCTGCTCGGTGTAGTAGCCGTCCACCTCGTCGTCGGTGAGCGCCAGACCGGCACGCCGGGCGGTGCTCACGAACGACTCGACCTCGGTGACGTGCACCCAGCGCAGCAACTCCGGCTCGTCGACGCGGAACTCCTCACCGGTGAACGGGTCGGTGGCGCGCATCCGGGCGTGCCGCGTACGCAGCCGCCGCCCGGCCGCCTCCGCCTCGGCGGTGGTGCCGTAGATCGTCGTCCCCACGTACGTCGCCGTGCGGACCAGCCGGCCCCACGCGTCGGAGCGGTAGTTGCTGTTCTGCGCCACACCGGCCATCGCGCGGGGGTGCAGCGCCTGGAGGTAGAGGGAGCGCAGGCCGGCGACGATCAGGATCGGTTCCTCGTGCACCTTCCACGTGACCGATCCCGGACCGAAGAGGCCGAGGTCTTCGGTGTCCACCGATCAAGAGTGCCACGCGTCGCGCCGCCCGTCCTCGGCGTGGCCGTCAGTCGTGGCGGCCCGGCTGTCAGTCGTCGGCGGAGAGCACGTCCAGCACGGCGAGACGCGGCCGGGTGACCCGTAGGCCCCGCGACCGGAGCGGCGGGCCGACAAGCGAGCGTTCTCGCGGGTGGCCGGGGCCGCACGTGAACCGCTGCCGCCGCGTCTGCGTGTGTCGAGGTACACAGCGTCACGCCGTACGCTGGGCCCGCTAACCACCCACTCGCCGGAGGTGTCGGTGTTCAGGGAAATCAACGGTCTGCCGCTCCACGTGCTCGTCATCCACGCGGCGGTGGTGCTGGTGCCGCTGCTGGCACTGCTCGCCGTCGGGTACGGGGTGCTGCCCCGGTGGCGGCTCCGCCTCGGCTGGGCGGTCGCCGCGCTCGCCGTGGTCACCCCGGCCGTCACCTGGGTCGCCACCGAGTCCGGCGAGGAGCTGGAGGAGACCCTGCGCGCGCGGGGCTACCCGCCGGAAGGGCTCCAGAAGATCCACGAGCATGCCGAGTACGGCGACACGCTGTTCTGGTTCTCGCTCGGGCTCGGCGTCGCGGCGCTGCTGCTCCTGCTGTCGACGAGCCGCTTCGTCGCGGGCCGGAACGTGCCCCGCTGGGTCCCGGTGGTGCTCACCGTGGTGGTGGCAGTGCTCGCGGTGTTCGCGCTCGTGTACGTCTACCTGACCGGTGACAGCGGCGCCAAGATGGTGTGGGACGGCATCGTCTGACCGGTGCGGCTCAGAACAGCACCCGTGAGCAGAGCAGGCAGGTGAGCAGCACCAGCACCACGGCGACGACCGCCCCGACGCCGTAGGTGAGCCGCTGCGCGCGCTGCTCCGCCTGGTCCATCGCAGCCATGTCCTGCGGCGGCAGGCTGCGGGGTGGCGCCGGCTGCACGTGCACCGGTGGCCGCCAGCCGGGCGGCGGAGGCGTGCTCGGCGGCGGTCCCGCGTATCCCGAGGGCGGGCCACCGCCGGATGCTCCGGGCCACGCGCCGCCGGCCACCGTCCAACCGCCTGCCGCCTCCGGCCGGGCCCACGGGCTGTCGGTGGCCGCATCGCGTGACCACGGGCTGGCGTTTCCGGCCGCCTCCGGCGCTGCTCCGGCTGTTCCGGTGGCGGCACCGGCGGTGTCGATCCCGCCGATGACGGCCGGGTCCGCGGTGGGAGTGCCCGGTGCGGGCGGCCCGGTGGTCACGGCAGGACCGTCGGTGCGGTCCGGGTCGTGGTCCCCGCCGCCGTCACCGATGTCACCGGGCCTTGATTCGGAACCGGCCGGGTGCGCGCCCACGCCCTCCCGGGGGACCGCCACGGAGGGGTTCTCCCCGTCCCTGGCCGGTTGCTCCGGGCGTCGCCAGGTCTCGTCGTCGGGGCTTCCACCGCTCGGCGTCGTCACGCCGTCCGACGCTACCAACGCCCCGGCCGGTCGGCCGCCCGACGCGTCGATCACCGCCGCCCGCCCGATGTGAGGTGCCGGCGGGACGCCGGTCCGGCCCCGCCACGTTCCGGGGACCGAAGCGTGGCCGGTTCGGCGGTATCGTTGCTGCTCGTGACCGAACCCGGTATCCGGACACCGCGCGATGACGACGACCGCGTGGTCGACCTCAGCGAAGACTTCGTCGTGCTGCCCGAGCAGACCAGCGACGACACCGACCGCGGCTGGGGCGAGCGCCCCGGCGGCAACGAGGACTGGCTGCTCGCCGAGCGCCCGCCGCACTGGGGCTGATCGCGCCGCATCGGGGCTGACCGCCGGGTCCCGTCAGCCGCGCACCACCACGGCGAAGCGGCTGCCCTCCGGCAAGCCGACCGCCCGCCGCGCCTGCTCGGGCGGCAGCGCGAGGTAGAGCGCCGACGAGCCGTCGACCGCCCCGGTGGCGCCGACCACGTCGAGCACCAAAGCGCGCGGGGCCAGCAGCGCCGGGTCGGGCGTGCCGCCCGCCGGTACGACGAGCAGGTCGACCCGGGCACCCGGGCGCAGCACCGAGAGGGCGGCCGGCTCGGCCAGCCGGATCGGCACGCCCACCGTGCCGGCCGGTAGGGCGCGGATGCCGCCGGACGCGGACGCCGACGCCGAGGCGGCCGGTGGCACGCGGGGCGGTGGGCAGGACTGCGGCGTCTGGAGCACCGCCGCGGCCAACCCGAGCAGCACCGCGACGAGCGTCACCCGCAGCAGGGGCCGGCGCCGGGGCAGCCCGCGCCAGCGGACCGGACGCAACGTCGCCTCGCCATCCGTCACCGCTGCCTCCCTCCGCCGACCAACCGTCCGACCCGCAGGCTAGGACCGGTTCCCGCCTCTCGCCGCCCCACCGCCCGTCCCTGTGGATAACCCGCCGGCCTGTGGAAAACCGCTCCCCGGGCGGCCCGCGCCGTCACCAGGGAGGTGGCCGCTTCCGGACGGGCTGATGCGGCGACCTCGCCGAGGTGGCGAGCGTCTGCCTCGAACGGGACGGCCAGACGAAACGTGGCCGCCCCCGGGAGGGGACGGCCACGTGCCGGTACGAAAGCAGGTCAGGAGGAGCTGGACGCCGCCGGCGCCTTGCCGGCCGTCGAGCCCGACCCGGACCCGGACGACGAAGACGACCCGGACGACGAGGACGACCCGGACGAGGAGGACGACGAACCGGACGACGAGGACGAGGAGTCCGACGACGGGGACGACTCGGTCTTGGCCGGCTTGCTCGACGGGGCCGGGGAGCCGTTTTCGGAGCCGGACGAGCGGGAGTCCGTGCGGTAGAAGCCGGAGCCCTTGAACACGATGCCCACCGAGTTGAAGAGCTTTCGCAGCCGCCCCTCACACGCCGGGCACTCGGTCAGCGGGTCGTCCGAGAAGGACTGCACCGCCTCGAGCTGGTGGCCGCACGCGGTGCAGGCGTACTGGTACGTGGGCACGTTCTCCTCCGGATCTTGGCACGGCCGGTTGGCACTCGTGGTCTTCGAGTGCCAATGGTGCGTCATCACCCCCGGGTTCGTCCAGCGGAAGCGCCCGGGCCCACACCCGGAACCGCCACCAACCCGTCCGCCGGGGTGATCACGCAGTGCACGGGACGGTCGTGCGGCAGGGCGGGCACCGCCTCGACCAGCTCGCCGTCGTGCAGCAGCGCCACACTCGGCACGGTGGCGGGTACCCGGGCCAGCGCCCGGTCGTACGAGCCGCCGCCCCGGCCCAGCCGGATGCCCCGGCGGTCCACCGCGACAGCCGGCACCACCACCAGGCCGGCCCCGGCCACAGCGGATCGCCCCCGGGGTGGTGCGGTCGGCTCGCGCAGGCCCCGGCCGGCGGCGCGCAACGACTCCGGACCGGTGTAGAGGGCCCAGTCCAGGTCCAGGTCGTCGCGGAGCACCGGCAGCAGCAACTCGGCGTCGGGCGGCAGCGCGGCGCGCAGCACGTCCGGCAGGTCGTCCCCGCCGGGCTCGGAGGCGACCGGCACGTACGCGCTCATCCTGGCCGGCCGCAGCCGGCGTACCAGCGTCACCAGCTCGGCCTGGACGGCCGCCGCCGCCACCGCCCGGTCGGCCGCGGACAGCGACCGGCGGGCGGCGAGCAGCGCGACGCGCATGTCCCGCTTCGCATCGTGCGCTTCATCCGAAAATTCCGGCACGCAACACTCCTGACGCAACGCTTGCCTAATGGTCGCTCTGTGTCAGCATCGCACCAAGGGAGCGGAACTTCCGGGGGGAAGATTGACGCTACGCGGGCGGTTGACGGCGGCTTTCCTCGCGGTGGTCCTCGGCCCCGTCCTGCTCGGCGCGTTCTTCGTCGGGGCCACGCTCAGCGCCGTCGACCGTAGCCGCGCCACCGAGCGGCTGGGCCTGGCGGCGGCCGGTGTGCGTACCTCTGTCGATGCGCTCTGCCAGCAACTACGCGCGGCGGCCGACGCGGTCGCGCTGGTCAGCGACCCGGCCCTGCGGTCGCGCGCGGCCGACCAGGTGGTCGCGCGGGGCCTGGCCGCCGCCGTGCTGATCGCCGACGCCGCCGGCCGTACCACCTACGCCACACCGGGCGGGGCGGCCGGGCGCTGGCAGGACTGCGCCGGCGCGCCGGCCACCCCCGTCGCGGCGCTGTCCGCCCAGGTCCGGCTCCGCGACCCGGCCGGCACCGACCTGGGCGCGGTCGCCGCCGCCCAGCCCGTCGACCGGGCGTTCGTGGCGCGGCTCGCCGCGGTGACCGGCGTCGGGATCACCCTCCTCGACGACCCCGGCGGCCTCACCCACACGACCGAGGACCAGGGGGTACGCGCAGCGGTGCTGGCCGCCGCCGGCAAGGCCGACGGAAATCGGGTGACCGGGACCGGCGACGGCCGGTACGTGCGCCGGGTCGGTCCGTCTCCCGGCCAGCCGCTGCCACTGGTGCTGTCGGTGCCCGGCGAGCGCGCGGCCGGCCTGTACGGAGCGCTGATCGCGGCCGGGGCGCTCGCCGCCCTGCTCGCCGTGCTCGCCGCCTGGCGGCTGGCCCGGGTCACCACCCGGCCGCTGGGCGAACTGGCCGGCGCGGTCGACCGGGTGGCACGCGGCGACCTGAGCGCCCGGGTGCCGGTTCGCAGCCGCGACGAGATCGGGCGGCTGGCCAGCGCGTTCAACCGGATGACCCGGGAGACCGGCAGCTACGTGGCGGCGCTGACCAGCAGCCGCGACCAGCTCCGCAACCACCTCGCAGTGCTCGGTGACACGCTGGCCAGCACGCACGACCTGCAACGCATCCTGCGGGTGATCCTGGACAGCGCGATCGCCGCCACCGGCGCCCGGGCCGGCGCGGTGCTGCTCGTCGACGGCGACGGCGTGCTGGTCGGCCGGTGCGTCGAAGGGCTGACCGGGCGCTGGCCCACGGACGACCCGGCCGACCCGGCGACGCTGCGGGTGCCGGTCGGCGCCGGGGTGCTCGGCGCGGTGGCCGCCACCGGCGAACCGCTGCGCGGACGGTGGACGCCACCGGACACACCGACCGGGGAGCCGTCCTGCGAGACGTACGTGGCGGTGCCGTTCGCCACCCCCGGCGGCGCCGAGCCGCGCGGCCCGGACCGGCCCGGCCACCCGCCCGCCGACGGCGACCCGCCCGGGTCGGCCTGCGCGGCGCTCGGCGTGCTCGTGCTCTACGACCGGCTCGGCGTGCACGAGTTCCACGACGACGACGTGGTGACGCTGCGGACGTTCGCCGGGCACGCGGCGGTAGCGGTGGAGAACGTCCGGGTGCACGAGGAGGCGCAGCGGCTCTCCCTCACCGACCCGCTGACCGGGCTGTGGAACTACCGCTACCTGCGCGAGTCGATCCGCCGCGAGGTGGAGCGGGCGAACCGGTTCGGCCGGATGCTCAGCGTGCTCGCGCTCGACCTGGACCGGTTCAAGAACGTCAACGACACCTGGGGCCACGCCGCCGGGGACGCCGTCCTGGTCGAGTTCGCCCGTCGCGTACGCGGCGTGATCCGCGAGGTGGACCTGGCGTTCCGGCAGGGCGGCGAGGAGTTCGTGGTGCTGCTGCCGGAGACCGACGCCCGGGGCGCGGCGATCGTCGCCGAACGGCTCGGCGCCGTGGTGCGGGACCAGCCGGTGGCGGTCGAGGGCAGCGGCGACGAGCCGGTGCGGGTGCCGGTGACCGTCTCCATCGGCATCGCCGTGTACCCGGACCACGCCGCCGACGGCCAGCAGGTGCTCGACGCCGCCGACGACGCGTTGTACGCGGCGAAGGCCGCCGGACGCGACGGCTACCGGCTCGCCCCGGCGCCCGATCCGGTGCCCACCCAGGAGATCCCGGCGGTGGCCGCCGGGGTCAGCCCGCCGGACGGGCTGCCCCGGGCCGGCGCGGCGGACCCGGCGGGCGCCGCCCAGGGCGGCGCGTCTTCCGGTCCTCACCCGCCGCGGCAGAGCCGTGGCCGATAGTCTCGCGGCATGTCGGAGCACTCAGCGAACCCCTCAGCGGCCCCCGGTCGCTCCCGCGCGGTCAAGGCCGTGATCCCGGCCGCCGGCCTGGCCACCCGGTTCCTGCCGGCCACGAAGGCGGTTCCCAAGGAACTGCTGCCGGTCGTCGACCGGCCGGTGCTGCAGTACATCGTCGAGGAGGCCGCCCAGGCCGGCATCGACGACGTCCTGCTGATCACCGGTCGCGGCAAGACCTCGATGGTGGACCACTTCGACCGCCGGCCGGACCTGGAGGAACGGCTCGCCAAGAAGCCCGAGCTGCTGGCCGAGGTCAAGCGCACCGAGGAGCTCGCCGCGATCTACACCGTCCGCCAGCCGGAACAGCTCGGTCTCGGCCACGCCGTCGGGTACGCCGAGTCGCACGTCGGCGACGCGCCCTTCGCGGTGCTGCTCGGCGACGAGTTCGTCAAGCCCTCCGAGCCGCTGCTTCCGGCCATGCTGGAACTCCAGGCCCGCACCGGCGGTGTGGTGCTCGCCTTCTTCGAGGTCGACCCGGCCGAGACCAGCCGCTACGGCATCGCCTCGGTGGAGCCGGGCGAGTCGGAATACTCCGACATCGCCGAGGTCGTCAAGGTCACCGGCATGGTGGAGAAGCCCAGCCCGGAGGACGCCCCCAGCAACCTGGCGGTCCTCGGCCGGTACGTGCTGCCCGGGAAGATCTTCGACGCCATCCGGCGCACCGAACCGGGCAGCGGCGGCGAGATCCAGCTCACCGACGCGATGGAGCTGCTGCGTACCGAGGGGGTGCCGGTGCACGCCATCGTCTACCGGGGCACCCGCTACGACACCGGCATGCCGCTGGGCTACCTCCAGACCGTGGTGCAGATCGCCGCCGAGCGGGACGACCTGGGCGCCGAGTTCCGCAAGTGGCTCGTCGAGTTCGTCAACAACGGCGACGAGACGGTCACCGCCGCCGTCCTCAACGGCATCCGCGACGCGTCCGGCGGTGCCGATACATGACCTCGACGGCCGACGCCGAGGCGGCCGCGAACGAGTTGACGCCGCTCGCCGACTACCTGGGCAGTGTGCTGCGCAGGTTACGCGCGCTGCCTCCGCTCGACCTCGACCTGACCCAGGCGTACGGCAACGTGCTCGCCGAGGACGTGGTCGCCCCGCACTCGTACCCCGCCTTCGACCAGGCGGCGGTGGACGGGTACGCCGCGCGCTGGGAGGACATCTCCGGTGGGAGTCGGGGGCCGGGCTACGTCCCGGCCCCCTCCGGTATGCCCGGCGGCCGCAGCATCCGCCTCAACGTGGTGGGCGACCTCGGCGCGGCGAGCTGGCGGCCGGTCCGGCTCACCACCGGCTCGTGCTTCTCGGTGGCGGCCGGCGCGCCCCTGCCGATCGGCGCGGACGTGGTCGTCCCGGTGGAGTGGACCGACCAGGGCATGGCCGCCGTCGAGATCTTCCGCGCCCCCAAACGGGGGTACGGCCTGCGCCGCGCTGGGGAGGAACTGGTCGCCGGCACCTTGCTCGCCCGCGCCGGCGCGTACGTCTCACCGGCCCTGGTCGCGGTGTTCGCCGCCACCGGCATCGGACACGTGGTGGTACGGCCCAGCCCGCGCGTGGTCATCGTGGCCACCGGCGACGAACTGGTGGACGTGGGCCGGGGCAGCCAGCCCGGGCAGGTGGTCGACACCAACTCGCACGCGCTGACCGCGGCGGCGGCCGAGGCGGGCGGGCTCGCGTACCGGGTGGGGATCTGCGACGACGACCCGGAGGCGCTGCGCGGGCTGCTGGAGGACCAGACGCTGCGCGCCGACTTGATCATCACCACCGGCGGCACCGGCACCGGCCCGGGTGACATGGTCCGCCGCATCCTGTCCCGCCGCGACGGCGGCCGGGCCGGGCCAGTCGCCTTCACAGAGGTGGCCCTCTATCCCGGCACGGCCCTCGGGTTCGGTACGGTCGGCGCCGAGGAGGTGCCGGTGGTGTGTCTTCCCGGTGAGCCCGGCGCGGCGCTGATCGGCTTCGAGGTGCTGGCCCGCCCGGCCATTCAGCTGCTGGCCGGCGCCGAGCCGGTGTTCCGGCCGAGCGTCCGCGCGCATCTGCTGGAGACGGTCTCGTCCCCGGTGGGGCTGCGCGAGTTCCGGCCCGCGCACGTGGCCGAGCGGCGCGGCGGCGGGTACACGGTGCAGCCGCTCGCCGGCGGCCCGTACACGCTGTCCGGCCTGTCCGACGCCAACGGCCTGCTGGTGCTCGGCGAGCGGGTCACCACAGCCGCTGCGGGGTCCACGGTGGACGTTCTCCTGCTGGACCGGCGCCGGTGAGCGCGAGGAGTGAGCTTGCGAGCCCCGCAGTCGCGAAGGGAAGGCTGGCTCGGTGAGCGCGAGGAGTGAGCTTGCGAGCCCCGCAGTCGCGAACGGAAGGCCGACTCGGTGATGTTCCGGCGGGCTCCGGGGTGGCCGGCGGTGCTGGTGGACGGTCCGGTGGTGCTGCGGCCGTACCGCCGTTCGGACGCCGTCGCCTGGTCGGACATCCGGCGGGCGAACCGGGAGTGGCTGGCACCGTGGGAGTCCCATGTGCCCGGCGGCTGGTACGAGACGAACTCGCCCGCCGCGTTCCGCCTGGTGCACGCCGACCAGCGCAGGTCCGCGCGTACCGGCGAGGGCATGCCGTTCGCCGTCTGCCTGCGTGAGAACGGCCGGGAGCGGCTGGTCGGTCACGTGAACGTGGGCAGCATCGTGCGGCGGGCGTTCTGCTCCGGGTACGTGGGCTACTGGGTGGACTCGCGGGTGGCCGGTCGCGGCGTGATCCCGACCGCTGTGGCGCTCGCCGTGGATCACGCGTTCGGACCGGGCGGCCTGCACCGGATCGAGGTGAACATCCGGCCGGAGAACATGCCGTCCCGGCGGGTGGTGGAGAAGCTCGGCTTCCGCGAGGAGGCCTATCACGTGCGTTACATGCACATCGACGGTGCTTGGCGCGACCACATCGGATATGCGATGACCGGCGAGGAAGTGGCTGCCGAGGGCGGCTTGCTGGCGCGGTGGCACCGCGCACGTGACAACCGCCGCTGAGGCGAGCGCCCGGCGCGGCGCACTGTGAACTGGGTCGGCGGCCCGTAACCTCAAGTAACTGCAAGCTGTGGCAAGCGCTGCCCGCCCGCACGAAGTGCGCCGTAAACGACGGTCGACGGAAGAAGTTGCGGCGGTGTGACGCTCGCCCCGAACATTGGTGACGGGAGGGGTGAGGGTGCCCACGTCGGTGCTCCTCGCCGTCCTCGCCGCCGCCGGTCTGCTCGCCCTCGCTCCGGCGCTGGTCCGCCGGTACGACGCCACCGAGCGGCAGGTGGCGGAGCGGGCGCAGTCGACGGCGCGGGTGCTCCAGCGCCAGCGTCGACGGCGCACCGTGCCCGGGCGGCGACCGGTGCACCCGCCGCGCTCCCTGGTTGTGACCCTGAGTGAAGACTCCGATACGGGTGGTCTTGCTCGCCCGGTTTCCGCGCCACCGCTGCGCCGCCGTTCCGGGCGGCTCCGGCCCGTCTCCGCCGTCCCGGCCCAGTCCCGCCGACGGAACCCGCCCCGGCGGCGGCACACCCCGGCGATCTACCGGCGGCGCCGGGTGCTCGCCGCGCTGCTGCTGCTCAACCTGGTGGAACTGGGCGGCGTGGTGCTCGTCGGGCCCGGGTTCTGGATCAGCGTCTCGGTCACCGGCGCACTGCTCATGGTGTACGTCGCACACCTGCGGCAGCGCGCCCTGGCCGAGCGTCGACGGCGGCGCGCGGACGCCCGCGAGGCGGCCTGGCTGGCCGCCCGCCAGGCCGAGGTGCGCCGCGAGCAGGCCCGGCGCGCGGCGGCCCGGCGGGAGGCGCAGCGCCGGCTGGCCGCCCAGCGCGAGGCGGTCCGGCGTACGGCGATGGGGTTGGACCGCCCCGCGGACCTGCCGCCGGCGGCGAGCGGCGGCTCGGTGTCCTACCGGCGTGCGGGCGGCCTGCGCGGACGCCCCTACCAGTCCGGCCGAGGCGCCTGACGCCCCCGTTCCGTGCTGACCGGGGCGCGCCTCCGCGAGGTGCGGCCCTGGTCCGCGTGTGATCTTTCAGCGAGTGGAACGCCATGGGTGTCTCCGGCCCTCCATGACACCCATGGCGTTCCACTCGCGCGGTTCGCGTCGCCCGTGACGGGCGATCTTGGAAGAATTGGGCCCCTCTGAGGGCTGCTTTCTTCCAAGATCTACGGGGGCGGTGGGGCGGTTCGCGTCGCGGGGGCGCGACCTGTTAGCCTTGTCGCCGGCCCACCCGGTGAAAGCTGGGTGGGACCGACGCCGGTTCGCCGGCGGAGGGGCTGTGGCGCAGACCGGTAGCGCACCTCGTTCGCATCGAGGGGGTCAGGGGTTCAAATCCCCTCAGCTCCACCCAGTTCGAAGGCCGTTTCCGCCAGTCGGAGACGGCCTTTTTCGAACCCGCCCCATGGCACGGTGGACAACCCCGACGGGCCGCCACCGTGCCGGTCGTCGGCGGATCACCCGCGGCCGTCAGTCGAACAGGCCGTCGAGCGCCTTCTGTTCAAGGTCGCGCCAGCGCTCGGCGTCCTTCAGCGCTTTGGCGATCTCCTTCTCGTCGAGGTGGTGCGCACCCTCCTCGCGGATGCACGCGACGCTGAACGGCCGGCCGACCGACGGCGAGGTCCGCTCCAGCGCCTCCAGCACCCGTACCATGCCCACCACGCCGAACTCGACGGTGCGCGTGGTCATCCGGAAGTGGGACAGCAGCGTGCCGGCCTGCTGGGCCATGGGCGCGCCGGAGCCGATGGCGTGGAAGCCCACGTCCTCGTAGCGGCCGATCAGCCCGTTCGGGTTGATCTCCACGATCCACGGACCGCCCTGGCTGTAGCCGGCCGCGAGCAGGTACGCCGACACCCCGCCGCCGCTGCCCTCGCCCGGTACGTCCGGGATGTAGTTCTCGTAGTGCTTCTTGAAGACGGGCAGGACGCGCTCCTGCAGCTCGTCACCGATGTCGGGCGCTTCGAGGATGGCGGTGGCCGAGTCCTGGAGAAGGGGGCGCAGGTCGTTGAGCACTCCCCGCGCGCCGCTGCCGCCCCAGGCGGCGCAGTCGCCCAGTGGGTGCAGCTTCTGGGCGGGGAAGCTCAGACCTCGGTCGCTCTCGGTGATCTGGGAGTCCGCGCCGATCACCACCCCGTCGCTGCAGACAATGGCGAGTACGACGGTCATGTGGGGTCCTCCTGGGCAGGGGTAAGGGGTTGGGCGCGAGGTACCCGACGCCCCGCCTGCCTACACCCCGACAGGTGTCGGCCCGCTCACTGGCCCGGACGGGAGGCCCGCTCAGCCCGCAGGTGGGGACTCTCGGACGGCAGCTGGTCTCCCAGGTATTGGGGCAGTGCCGCACACGTAGGTCGCTGATTCCAGGAACTCAGGAGTCAGCCGGACCCCGGTGAGGTGCTCAGCGAGGGCGAACGCCGCCTCGGTGTGGACCGTAGTCGGCGTCATCGTCCTCGCTGAGGTCGAAACCGACCTGCCGCATCACCTCCACCAGGCCGTCGGGGTCGCTGCCGTCCCGCTGGGCAGGAAACAACGGCTCGAAATGCAGCCGGAAGACTCCGTCGTCGAGCCAGAAGAAGTGATCGACCGCGTTGCCATTGCGGAAGTGGGACACTAGGCGAGTGCCTCGGGGGAGCGGGACGATCACCTCGTCGAGGGTGCCGAGGTAGCCGTTGGGTTCGATGCCCGGCCGCTGTTCGATGCTGTCGGCGATGCGGCGTAGCAACGCCGGGACACTGTCCTGTCCTGGACCCACCGGATTGGCCTGCGAGAAGTGCCTGATGGTCCACGACTCCGGTTCGGGCGGCATGGCGACAGTCTGCTACTGCCCTCCGTCCCAGGTGACGGTCGCCGCGGTGAGGAAGAACGTGACTGCGTAGGTGAACCGGCCCGTGTCTACGGCATGGTCGAACTGGTCTTCGAACGCGCGAGCTCGGCCGGGTTCGAGTACGCCGCGCTGAGCCGCTGTGGCGGCCCAGCTGCGCAGACCCAGAACGTTGTCGGCGGCGGCCGGGTCGCGAACCAGCAGCGTTCGGGGTTCGACGGTGACGTCGGTCAGGCCAAGCGTGGCGAGAATGCCGGCATGCTGGTGGGCCAGGGTGCCGTTGCGGAGGAGGACGTCGGCCCGGAACCGCAGCACGCGTCGCGCCAGATCCTGGTCGGCGATGTCGAGCACCTGCGTGTCGTAGTCGGGGTCAGCGAGGACGATGCGGCCACCCGGCCGGACCACCCTGACGAGTTCCCCGATCGCGGCATGGGGATCGGCGAGGTGTTGCACGGTGCGGTCGGACCAGGCGCCGTCGAGGAACGGCAGTCGGTGGGCGTCGGCAACGGCGCATTGCGTCAAGCCGCGCGCCTGCATGGCCGCAGCCATGGTCACGGCGCGGTCCACGGTGACCACGCCAGCGTCGTGTTCGTCTCGGAGGCGGACCGCGGGCCGGCAGCGCCCCGGCCCCGAGGCGCCCTGTGCGGACATGATTCCGCTGTTGTCGGCCAAGCGGCTGACCGGTACTCCGTCGGCGATGGCCGCTGCCACCGTCGGCTCCGCCGAGGGCACCGACTACCCGTGGGTGGCAAGCGAAGTGCTCAGGACGTACGCCGACGACGGCGCCCGAGGCGCGATGGCGGACCTGCGGACGTTCATCGCCCGGTGCCCCACCGTCGCGTCACCGGGCCGGGACGGAGGCAGCTACCGTTTCGCGGTGGTACCGGGGCCGCGACTGGGCGACGAGAACATGCGCGTCGACTCCAGCACGACTTCCGGATCGATCACGCTGGAATGGGACAGCACCCTCGTCCGGATCGGCACCACCCTGGTGATCGTTCATGAGCAGGGCAACGAGCCCGGCGGCGACGATCACCTCACCCGGCTCGCCGAAGCCGCGCTCCGCAGCTACCAGACGACCGGACCATGAACGCCCTCGGGCGTTCGGCAGCAGCTCACCTCGTCGCGCTACCGAACCACCTGGTCAGCGCCTCCTCCAGCGTCCGCTGACCGTCACCCACCCAGACCACGTGCCCGTCCGGCCGCAGCAGCACCGCCGGCACGTCCAGCTCGTCGCCGGTGCCGGCGACGAGCCCGACCCGGTCGGCCCAGCCGTCCACCGACAGCCTCCCGGTCCCGTCGAGCAACAACCCGCCGCCGGTACGCATCAGCTCGTACAGGCGTCCCTGTGGCAGCGGTACGTCGCGCAGCCGCCGCCCGAGCAGCGGGTGACCCTCGCCGACGTCGTACCGCACGCCGATCGCCGTCACCTTCTCGATCAGGAAGCGGTTGACCTCGTCGAACTCCATGAGCTGCGCCAGCACCTCACGCACGGCCTGCGGGCCGGGCTCGTTGCTGGTCAGCAGCATCTGGGCGCGGGTGTTCGTCAGCACGTCGGCGGCGACCGGACGCCGCTCGGACTCGTAGGTGTCCAGCAGGTCGCCCGGCGCCCAGCCGTTCACCGCCGCCGCCAGCTTCCAGCCCAGGTTGAACGCGTCCTGGATGCCCAGGTTGAGCCCCTGCCCGCCCAGCGGCGGGTGGACGTGCGCGGCGTCGCCGGCCAGGAACACCCGCCCGACCCGGTACCGCTCGGCCAGGCGGGTCGCGTCGCCGAACCGGGACAGCCAGCGGGGGGAGTGCACGCCGAAGTCGGTGCCCGCGTACGCGGTCAGTTGCCGCTTGACGTCGTCGAGCGTGGGCGGCGCCGAGGCCACCTCGGCCGCCGGTACGACCACCCGGAACACGCCGGGCCTGCCGGACGGCCCGAGCCCGAACCGCTTCTCGGTGCGGCGTACCTCGGTCATGATCGTGGTGATCTCATCCGGGGAGGCAGTCACTTCCATCTCGCCCAGCAGCGTGTCGACTGTCGACGGCTCGCCGGGGAAGCCGACGCCGAGCAGCTTGCGGACGGTGCTGCGCCCGCCGTCGCAGCCGACCACGAACCGCGCCCGCACCGCCTCCGAGGGCTCGCCGTCGAGGTGGACTGTCACGCCGTCGTCGTCCTGCTCCAGCCCGGTCACCGCACGGCCGCGCCGGATCTCGGCCCCGACCTCGGCGGCGTGGTCGGCGAGCAGCCGGTCGGTGAGTGTCTGGGGAATGCCGAGCACGTACGGGTGGGCGGTGTCCAGATCGGCGGGCGCGGGCTTGTCGATGCCGGCGAAGAAGCCCCGGATCGGGTGCGTGCCGCCGTTGTCCAGGAACCGCTCCAGCAGCCCTCGCTGGTCCATCACCTCGATGCTGCGGACGTGCAGCCCGAGCGACCGCACGTACGGCGGCAGTTCGGCGTCCCGTTCCAGCACGAGCACGCCGACGCCCTGAAGGCGCAGCTCGCTCGCCAGCATCATGCCGGTCGGCCCACCGCCGACCACGATCACGTCGAACACATTTTCCCCCGTGTCGAGTGTCAGGCGACCGTCCCCTTGGGCGGCACGAACCGACCATAGCCCTCGTGCCGGAACGCCCGGGCCCCGAAAGGCAGGCAGGCGGGCATCTCGTTCAGGCCGCCCGGCGGGAGACGGCGGCAACCCGGTCAGCCGCGGCGGAACGTGCGGCGGTAGGTGTCCGGCGGCACGCCGACGGCGCGCTGGAAGTGCCGGCGTAGCGTCGTCGCCGTACCCATGCCTGATGCCTCGGCGACGGCGTCGATGCTGTCGTCGGTGTTCTCCAGCAGCTCCTGCGCCCGCCGGATGCGCTGCGTCGCCAGCCACCGCGACGGCGTGGCGCCGGTCGCGGCGGTGAAGTGCCGGGCCAGGTTGCGGGTGCTCATGGTCGCCTGGCGAGCGAGGTCGGCGACGGTGAGCGGGCGGTCCAGCCGCGCCATCGCCCACGGCAGCAGCGCGGCGATCGGATGGTCCGCGCGGGCCGGGACGGGGGTGGTGACGTACTGGGCCTGGCCGCCCGCGCGGTGCGGCGGCACCACCAGGCGGCGGGCGACGGCGTTGGCGACCGCCGAGCCGTGGTCGCGGCGGATCAGGTGCAGGCACAGGTCGATGGCGGCGGCTTTGCCGGCGGAGGCGAGCACGTCGCCGTTGTCCACATAGAGCACGTCCGGGTCGACACGGACGCTCGGGTAGCGGGCGGCCAACGCCTCGGTGTGTGCCCAGTGGGTGGTGGCTCGCAGCCCGTCGAGGATGCCGGCGGCGGCGAGCACGAACGCGCCGGTGCAGAAGGAGACCATCCGGGCGCCCGCCTCGTGCGCGGCGCGGACGGCGTCGACCAGGTCTGGCGGCGGCTCGGCGGCGGTGTCCTCGATCGCCGGGACGATCACCGTGTCGGCGCGGGCGAGGTGGTCCAGCCCGTGGTCGGGCGTGATCGCGAACCGGCCGACGCCGACCGGGCCGGGACCGCAGACCACCAGGTCGTACCAGGGGTCGGCCAGGCCGGTCGGGTCGCGGGTGAAGATCTCGCAGGCCGCCGACACCTCGAAGTGCAGCATCCCGTCGGTGGCGGCGAGCGCGATCAGGGCCATGTCCGAAACTGTACGGGCATTGTCGTTTGCGACACTGGCCCGGCCCACGCGCCCCGGCGAGGATCGTTCCAATCGATCTTCGAGGGGGAGCGTCATGCAGGTGGCGGTGTTCGGGGCGTACGGGCACACCGGACGGTTCGTGGTGGCGGAGCTGCGGGAGCGGGGATACGAGCCGCTGCCGGTCGGGCGCGACGCCGGGAAGCTGTCAGCCGCCTTCCCGGGGGTGGAGCACCGGGTGGCGTCGGTCGACGACCCGGCCCCGCTGGACCGGGCGCTGGCCGGGGCGGCGGCGGTGGTCAACTGCGCCGGGCCGTTCGCCTCGACCGCCGGCCCGCTGATCGAGGCCGCACTGCGGGCCGGGATCCCCTACGTGGACGTGGCGGCCGAGATCGAGGCGAACCGGGACACGTTCGCCCAGTACGCCGAGCGTGCCGAGGCCGCCGGAGTCGCGGTGGTGCCGGCCATGGCGTTCTTCGGCGGGCTCGGTGACCTGCTCGTCACCGCCGCGATGGGGGACTGGACGGCGGCCGACGAGGCGCACGTCGCGTACGGGCTGAGCAGCTGGCACCCGACGGCCGGGACGGTCGCCTCCGGCGTCGTCTCGCGCGATCGCCGCGGCGGCCGGCGGGTCCGTTTCACCGAAGGGCGCCTGGTGTACGCCGACGGCGACCTGCCCCGGCTGGACTGGGAGTTTCCGGCGCCACTGGGTGTGCGGCCGGTGCTCGGCGAGTTCACCATGGCCGACGGGGTCACCGTCCCGAGTCACCTGGACATCCCGGAGGTGTGCACGTACATGACCGCGAACGCGGCACTGGACCTGGCCGCCGGGGACGCCCCGGCGGCGGTGGACGAGCGCGGCCGGTCGGCGCAGACGTTCACCGTCGACGTGGTGGTGCGGTCGGGCGACGTCCGGCGGCGGGTGGTGGCCCACGGGCAGGACATCTACGCGATCAGCGCGCCGCTGGCGGTCGAGGCGGTCCACCGGGTCCTGACCGGGCGGACCCGGGCGAAGGGCGTCGCCTCGGCCGGCCGGATCTTCGACGCGCCGGATTTCCTGGGCGCGCTGTCGGCGCACCTCACCGTCGAGACGCTGCCGGCCACCTGACGCGCCTGCCACATCCACGTCTGTTGATTGACAATGTTTGGAATCCAAACTTACTCTCGCGCTGGGCGGGTGCGCGCCCCGCCCTCCCCGTCCACGCGCCCACCCACCGCGAAGGAACCACCATGTTCCGCTCTCCCCGTACCGCCCGATTGCGGGTCGGCCTCGTCGCGGCGACCGCCGCCACGCTCGTGACCGGCACCGCCCTGATGGCGACGAACGCCCAGGCGGCGGCCGGCTGCCGCGTCACCTACACGACCGCCAGCCAGTGGCCCGGCGGCTTCACCGCCAACGTCGACGTGACAAACCTCGGTGACCCGATAAACGGCTGGAACCTGCGCTGGACGTTCCCGTCCGGCCAGCGGGTCACCCAGGCGTGGAGCGCCACAGTCACCTCCTCCGGCGCCGACGTGACCGCCACGAACGTCGGCTACAACGGCGCCGTCGCCACGAACGGCACCGTCTCGTTCGGCTTCAACGGCTCCTGGACCGGCACCAACACCGCGCCCACCGCGTTCTCGCTCAACGGCGTGGCCTGCACCGGCGGCGTCGGCGGAACCACCCCGCCGCCGACCACCACGCCACCGCCGACCACGCCACCGCCGACCACGCCGCCCCCGACCACCCCGCCGCCCACCACGCCACCGCCCACGACCCCGCCGCCGGCCGGCAACGCCATGGCCGCGGTCGCCGCCATGCAGCCCGGCTGGAACCTCGGCAACTCCTTCGACGCGGTCGGCGCGGACGAGACCGCCTGGGGCAACCCGCGGGTCACCGAGGCGCTGCTGGACAACGTCCGGGCGCAGGGCTTCAACAGCATCCGCATCCCGGTGACCTGGAGCAACCACCACGGCGCCGCGCCGAACTACACGATCGACGCGGCCTGGCTGAGTCGGGTACGCGAGGTGGTCGGCTGGGCGCTCGCCGACGGCTTCTACGTGGTGCTCAACATCCACCACGACTCGTGGCAGTGGATCAACACGATGCCCACCGACCGCGCAGGCGTGCTGAACCGCTACAACGCGCTCTGGACCCAGATCGCGGCCGCGTTCAAGGACTCCTCGCCGAAGCTGACCTTCGAGAGCGTCAACGAGCCGCAGTTCACCGGCAGCTCCGGCGACGCGCAGAACGCCACCCTGCTCAACGAGCTGAACACCTCGTTCCACCGCATCGTCCGCCAGTCCGGCGGCAACAACGCCACCCGGCTGCTCGTCCTGCCGACCCTGCACACCTCCGCCGAGCAGGCCCGGGTGGACGAGCTGGTCAGCACGTTCAACACGCTGAACGACCCGAACCTGGTCGCCACCGTGCACTTCTACGGGTACTGGCCGTTCAGCGTGAACATCGCCGGGGGCACCCGGTTCGACGCCACCGTCCAGCAGGACCTGACCGACCAGTTCGACCGCGTCTACAACGCCTTCGTCACCCGCAACATCCCGGTGATCATCGGTGAGTACGGGCTGCTCGGCTTCGACCGGCACACCGGCACCATCGAACAGGGCGAGAAGCTCAAGTTCTTCGAGTTCCTCGGCCACTACGCGCGCAGCCGCAAGCTGACCACCCAGCTCTGGGACAACGGCCAGCACTTCGACCGGACCTCGTTCGTGTGGAAGGACCCCGAGCTGTTCGCCCAGATCAAGTCGAGCTGGACCACCCGCTCCGGCACCGCCTCCAGCGACCAGGTGTACGTGCCGCGTACCGGCTCGATCACCGCCAAGAGCCTGACGCTCAACCTGAACGGCACCACGTTCCAGGGTCTGCGCCAGGGCACCACCGACCTGGTGAACGGCACCGACTACACGGTCTCCGGCAACACCCTGACGCTCACCGCGTCGGCGCTGACCCGGCTGGTCGGCTCCCGCGCGTACGGGGTGAACGCCAACCTGACGGCCCGGTTCTCCGCGGGCGTGCCGTGGCGGATCAGCATCATCACGTACGACCCGCCGGTGCTGTCGAACGCGAGCGGCACCACCGCCGCGTTCACGCTCCCGGCACAGTTCCGCGGCGACCAACTGGCCACCATGGAGGCGAAGTACGCCGACGGCAGCAACGCCGGGCCGCAGAACTGGACCTCGTACAAGGAGTTCGACGTGACGTTCGCGCCGGACTACACCGGCAACACGATCGTGCTGAAGCCGGAGTTCTTCGCCGAGGTCAACGACGGCCAGCGGGTCACGCTGACGTTCCACTTCTGGAGCGGCACGAAGCTGACCTACTACGTCACCAAGTCCGGCAGCACCGTCACCGGCACGGTGAGCTGACCGCGACGGGCACGGCTCGCGGCGTGGGTGTCGACACCGCCGCGAGCCGTGCCCGGAACACGTTTCCGCTGGACCGATGACTTCCGCGGCCGGCGCCGGTCGACAGAGGCATGAAGACGCTCACTCTCCAGACGCCCGAGGTCGACCTGGTCTACGACGTCCACGCCCCCGAGGCGACCGAGGCCGGGCACCGCCCCTTGTTCATGATCGGCCAGCCCATGTGCGCCGACGGCTTCACCACGCTCGCGTCGTACTTCCCCGACCGCACAGTCATCACGTACGACCCGCGTGGGCTCGGCCGGAGCGTTCGCAAGGACGGCCGGAACGACTCGCTGCCCGAGGTGCAGGCCCGGGACGTACGCGACATCGTCGACGCCCTCGGCATGGGCCCGGTCGACATGTTCGCCAGCAGCGGCGGCGCGGTGACCGCGCTCGCCCTGGTGGCCGCGTACCCGGACGCGGTGACCACGCTCGTGGCGCACGAGCCGCCGCTGACCACGCTGCTCCCCGACGCCGAGGCGGCCGGCCGGGCCATGGCCGCCTGCCAGGAGGCGTACCGGAAGAACGGCCGGGGCGCGGGCATGGCGACGTTCATCGTCATGACGTCGTGGCGGGGCGAGTTCACCGACGACTACTTCGCCCAGCCCGCGCCGGACCCCGCCGCGTTCGGGATGCCGGCCGAGGACGACGGCAGCCGGGACGACCCGCTGCTCTCCGACCGGTCCGCGGCGGTCACCGTCTACCGGCCGGACGTCGACGCGCTGCGCGCCGCGCCTACCCGGGTCGTGATCGCGGTGGGCGAGGAGTCGGCGGACACGCTCACCGCGCGGACGTCGGCGGCCACCGCCGAGCTGCTGGGCGGACAGCCCGCCGTTTTCCCGAGCCACCACGGCGGGTTCCTCGGCGAGGAGACGGGCTACGCCGGGCAACCGGAGGCGTTCGCGCGCCGGCTGCGGGAGATCCTCGACGCCTGACTGCGGCGGCGCCGTGACGCGGATGCCCGCGACGGCTCAGGCGCGGCGCACGTCGGTGACCATCACCGGGTAGGGCCCGGCCGGTGTGCCGGGCCCGGCCTCGTCGGTGGGGACCACGTTCTCCATCCGCAGCCGCAGCGTGCCGGGGCCGGCGGCGTCGAGGACGATCCGCCACACCCAGCCGCCGGCGTACCCGGCGGTCATCTCGACCGCCGCCGCCCCGCCCGCCTCGCCGGTGAGCGTCATCGGTGACGGTTGCTGGTGCCACGAGTCGCCCCACCAGGCGACGAGCGAGCCCGGCCGGTCGCCTGCGGCGATCACCAGCAGGCCGTCCTGCGGGCCGTCTTCGGGATGCTCCCACGAGTACGCCACAGTGGTCAGGTGCCCGCCGGCCGCGGTGGCGACGGTCAGCGCGGCCGACGACTCGGCGAGCGGATCGGCGGGCATCAGCCGGAAGCCATTGGTGCCTACCCAGGACCCGGTGACGTCGGTGAGAACCATCGCCGCAGAATAGGAACCACCCCCGACACTGCCCATCCACGCCAGTCCGGGGCGATCTTGGAAGATTTCGGCCCATATGAGGGCCGTTTGCTAGCAAGATCTAACGGACACGGGGGCCGGTCCGCTGTGGACCTGCCCCCGTGCGGGGTTTCGTGTGAGCTCAGGGCTTCCAGGACCCGGCGGAACGGAAGCGGTGCTTGTATTCGACCACGCCGTTCTGGTCCTTCACGTCGAAGATGAGCTGTCCGCTGCGCTTGGACCCCTCGGGCAGGTTGGTGCCCGAGGTCATCAGCTTGCCGCAGCCGGAGAAGGCGCCGCCGATGCCGCTCTCCTCGGTGCCGTCCGCGGCGACCCAGGTGAAGTAGAACGGGTTGATCGAGCCGGTGCCCTTGGTGATCTCGGCGGTCACGTCGGCGATCAGGAACATGCCGTTCTTCGGGCCGGGCATGATCTCGCTGCAGGCGGCGTTCCTGGTCCGGAAGTTGCCGACGGTGACCTCGATGGTGCCGCGGTCGTCGTTGACGGTCAGCTTGGCGCCGGCCGGCATGTTGAACGCGGCGCCGCCGGTGGTGCCCGGCTGCGGAGTGCCCGTCGGGGTGTCACCGGTCGGAGGGCCGGCTGTCGGCTGGCCGTAGGTGACGCCCGGGGTGGGCAGGGAGTCGATCGCCTCCTGGGTCTTCTTCGCGCCGCTGTAGACGGCGAGGAGGCCGCCGCCGCAGCACAGCAGCAGCAGGACCGCCGCGATGACGCCGACAGTGATCCAGACGTTCTTGTTCGACTTCTTCGCCGGCGGCCCGAACGGCTGACCGGGCGGCGGCGGGTACGCGCCACCACCCGGCGGCGGGTAACCGCCCGGCGGCGGATAGGCGCCCGGCTGGTACTCGCCGCCGGGCTGCTGGTACGTCCCACCCGGAGGCTGGTACCCGGATGCCGGCTGCTGGTATGCCCCGCCCGGGGGCTGGTATTCGAATCCCGGCGGCTGATACGCCCCGCCCGCCTGCGGATACTCGCTGCCCGGCGATGGGTAGGGCACCCCCGAGGTGGGCGGCGGCGGGAACGCCGCGGCAGGCGCGGGCGGGTACTGCTCGCCCGGACCCGGCTGCGGCGGATAGGGCGCCCCGGAGACGGGCGGCGCACTGAAGACGGGCGGCTGCGGCGCTTCCGAGGGCGGCGGAGAGGGCGCACCCGAGGTGGGAGCGGGCGGCGGAGCGTACGGGTCGCTCGGCGCCGGCATCGGGGCGGGGGGGAACGCCTGAGTCGGCGGTTCCGGCGGCTGCTGGTTCGGGTCGGGTGACCCGGACGGAGGCTCAGGGTGGCTCACCGTACTCCTTGGGGCGCCTTCGGGGTATCCGGTCGGATCGACGGTATAGGCCCGAGGCAAGTCGGCCAACAGGGCCTCATCGATGTGGCAGGACGGCGGCGGTACGGACCAGGTCGTCGTCCACGACGAACCGTCCGGTCACCGCCGACGGCGGATCGGGCACCGGTGCGGCGGCGAGCCGGGCCGGCGCGATCTCGGCGTGGAACGTGCCCGCCTCCGGATCGATGACGACTTGTGCGTCGGCGAAGCCCAGCCACGTGCCCACGAGCGGGTGCCAGATCTTGTAGACGGTCTCCTTCGCGCTGAACACCACGGTCGGCCAGTGCGTGCCGGCCGGCAGCCGGGCCAGCTCCACCTCCTCGTCGGGGCGGCACACCTTCCGGCGTACCCCCGGGGAGAGCGGCCGGTAGCGCTCGGCGTCGATACCGACGGCGCGCACGTCGGCGGCCCGGGCGACGGCGGCCGCGCAGTAGTCGCTGGTGTGGGTGATCGCGCCGACGACGCCGGCCGGCCAGATCGGGGCCCGGTCGGCGCCGGCGGGCACCGGCGTGGCGGGCCGGCCGAGCGCGGCGAGCGCCCGCCGGGCGCAGAGCCGCCCGGCGGTGAAGTCGCGGCGACGGCCGGGCACCACACGCTCACCCAGTGTGGCCAGTTCGGCAGGAAGCAGCTCACCGGACCAGTCGGCCGGGCCGGCCACCGCTACGGCGACCGAGGCCGGAAGCAGGTCACGCACGAGAGGTGGATGACGGGGACACGCGGTGAACGTACCGTAACGCTTGGGCGTGGCGCGGCGCTGAAGGAACGTCGCGGGGAGGTAAGCGGTCCATCACCACCATTCCTGACTCGGAAGGAGCGGCCGATGACGCCTGGCGCGGAGACTTCGGGGAGTGCCGGAGGCGAGCACGTGCCGGTGACCCCCGACTGGACCTGCGGCTCGTGCGGTGACGACTGGCCCTGCGCCACGAAACGTCACCACCTGCTGCGCGAGTACAAGGTGGACCGGGCGTCGCTCAGCGTCTATCTCGGATCCTGCCTGGCCGCGGCGACGCAGGATCTGCGCTCCGTGCCGGTCACCGCGCTCCAGGACCGGTTCATCGGCTGGGTGCCGCGCGGTCCGCGTACCGCTGAGGCGTGAGCGCGGCCGGTGGCCGCCGCGTCGGGTTCGCGGCGGCCACCGGCTGCGGTCCTCGGAGGTTGCGGTTCTCAGGGCCGGCGGGGCCGCCGGGTGAGGCCGAAGCCGATCACGCCGGCCACGGCGGCGAGGACGCCGCCCACGCTGGTCCACACCCAGCGCGATCCCGCGTCGGGGAGCCAGCCGGTCAGGTCGAAGTCCTCCTCGTCGGCCACCGGCTCGGGCGTCGGCTCGGCGGCCAGCACCGTGCCGGCCTTGGTGTTCGGCACCAGTGGCGCGGCCAGCTCGCCGTCGTCGCCCGACGCGCCGCCCTCGTCGGTGGCGCCGACGAGCATCTCCACCTCGATCGGCAGACCGAGCTCGGGTTCGGGCAGCTCGGTGACGGAGAGCCGGACGTAGTAGGTGCCGGGCAGCGGGTCGCCCGACCAGGGCTCGGCCCACGGCCGTACCCGGCGCAGCGTGCAGCCCAGCGCGACGCTCGTCGCCGAGGCGCCGGCGGTGGGGGTCTGCGCGCCCGCCGTACACGCCTGCCGGCGGCGCAGCCCGTCGAAGACCTCGACGGTCCAGGTGGACACGCCGCTCCGTGGCTTCGGGAACGTGACGGTGGCGGTGATCTCGTGCACCTGCCCGGCGTCGGCGCGGAACGACCAGTACAGGTGGTCGCCCGTCGACGCGCCCACCCGCACCGGCTGCCCGGCGCTGACGGTGGTGGCGGTGAGGAACGAGGTGCCGGCCTTCGTCACAGTGGTCGCGCCCGGTGACGGGCTGGGCGCGGCCAGGGCCGCCGCCGGGGTGAGGGCGAGCCCCACGGCGGTCGTGGCCGCCGCGGCGCGGATCAGCGTACGCATGCTCAGTTCGTCCTCCACGTGTGCACCCACCAGCGGGTGAGCAGCCCGGCGACCAGCCCGGTGAGCAGTCCGGCCAGCGTGAGCAGGAGCAGCAGCACCCAGCCACGGCCGAGGTCCGGCCCGTCCGGCGCGGGGGAGGCGGCCACCACGTCCACCGTCAGCTCCACCGGCATCCCGGGCCGGGCCTGGGTGCCGGGCCTGGCCGCGAACGAGTTGCTGACCACCAGGCAGACGGTCCGTACCGCCTGCTCCGCGCCCGGCGTCGGCTCGGCGCTCGGGCCGTCCTCCTCCTCTTCGGCGGCCGACCAGCGCAGCCCGGCGGAGACCACGTCGGTACGGCCGCTGCCGGCATCGACGCCTCGGACCAGTTCCCGCCCGTCCGGCGCGGTGGCGCGTAGCAGCACGCCGTAGTCCGGGTTGACCGGCCGGTCCAGCGCGACGCTCACCGAGGCGCGCAGCTCCTGCCCGGGCCGCACCGGCACCCGGTACCAGCGGTGCTCGGAGAAAACCTCCCGGTCGCTGTAGACGCCGGGGGCGAGCAGCGGGGCGCCCTCGCAGGCCGTGCCGCCACCCACCACCGCCGGGGCGGCGGTGTACGTGTCCCGGGCGCGGTCGACGAGCTGCTTGATCCGGCCGGTCAGCTCGTCGGCGCTCTGCGCGGCCGTGTAGGTGCCGCCGGTCGCGCCGGCGATGCAGAGCAACTGCCGGCGTACCTTCTCGTCCGGCGCCAGGCCGAGCGTGTCGACCACCAGCCGGGTGCCCTGGGCGGCCAGCTCGCGGGCCACCTCGCAGGGGTCGGGCGGGGCGCAGGTGTCCTCGCCGTCGGTGATCAGCACGATCCGGCGGGCGGTGCTGCCGGTGCCCAGGTCCTGCGCGGCGGAGCGTAGCGCCAGTCCGACCGGTGTGAAACCGGTCGGACGCAATCCGGCGACGGCGGCCTTGGCCTGCGTACGGTCCACCGGGCCGACCGGCACGATCTGCTGGGTGTCCAGGCAGCCCTGCTTCTTGTCCTTGCCCTTGTAGGTGGCGCCGAGCACCCGGATGCCGAGCTGTGTCTCGTCCGGCAGGGCGTCGACCACCTCGTTGAACGCCTGCTGGGCGACGGAGATCCGGCTGCGCCCGTCGATGTCGCGGGCCCGCATCGACCCGCTGACATCCAGGACCAGCTCGACCTTCGGTGGTTCGGCGACGGGTTCGGTGGTCTTGTCGTCGTCGGCCCCGGCGGGGCTCGGCCCGATCAGCGCGGCCGCCGCCAGCAGTCCGATGAGGACGGCCGTCGATCGTCTCTTGTTGATCACGGGGCGAAGTGTAGTGAGATCCACTTTGGAGGATCATTCGGGTCGGAGGTGCCCGGCGGGGCCGCATTCCGGCCTCGCCGGACCGTCATGCCCGGTCGCGGCGACCGCCGTCAGCTGCACCATGTAACCCTTTCGGCCGGTGGTGCACTCGTCGGAAATCTGGCCGCCCCGGACCCGTTGTGCCGTTGCCGGAGTGTGGCTAAGCTCTGTCTTGCGCGCCCCAATCGCCCGCTTCCCCCGTGGCAGGCGATGGGGGCGCGCTTTTCTGTGCGCCCGCCGCCCCGCGTCAGATCCAGCGGCCGTCCAGCCACATCCGCGCCGACCAGTCCGCGTACGGCAGCACCCGGCCCACGAAGATCGGGTAGAAGTAGGCGAAGCAGAGCGCCACGAGTAACACGTACGCGCCCGCGATGATCCCGCCCACCAGCCGCCGGTCGTGCACCTGCTGCGGGTCCGGTGGCGCCGCCGTGCCGGTGGCCGGTGCCGGGGTGGCGATCGCGCCGAGCACGTAGACCACGGCGAGCACCAGGAACGGCACCGCCGGAGCGGCGTAGAAGGAGAACATCGTCCGCCCGTCGAGGGCGAACCAGAACCAGGGCAGCAGGCCGGCGGCGGCGCCGAGCAGGATCGCGCCCGCGCGCCAGTCCCGCCGGGCCAGGCCGAGCCAGACGGTGGCGGCCAGCGCCGGCAGGAACGACCACCACAGCAGCGGCGTGCCCAGCAGCAGCACCTCCGAGGCGCAGCTCGGCGCGCCGCAAGTGCCGTCCCCGGACCAGTGGAACGCCACCGGACGGCCGAGCAGCAGCCACTGCCAGGGCCAGGACTGGTACTTGTGCGGGTCGTCGAGCTGGGTGTGGAAGCCGTACGCGGCCTTGTGGTACTCCCACAGGTTGATCAGCGCCCCGACGAACGGGGTGTCGCTCAGCTCCGGGTTGTTCGGGTAGCGCTCCGCCAGGCGGTAGTAGCCGTCCTGGCTGAGCAGCCAGCCCGACCACGTGGCGATGTAGGTCACGAGCATCAGCACGCCCGCGGCGGCCAGCCACGGCAGCTCGTCGAGCACGGCGTCACGCCAGGGCCGGCGTACCCCGGACGAGCGGCGTACCCCCACCTCCCACAGCAGCACCAGCAACGCGAACGCCGGTACGAAGTAGAGCGCGCTCCACTTGACCGAGCAGGCGCAACCGAGCAGCACCCCGGCCGCCAGCCGCCACCACGGCCAGTTCCGCCAGCCCGACGGCGGCCGTCCGGCCCGGCCCGGCTGTGTCGGGTCGAGCCCGTCCTCCAGCGCCCGGGCCCAGCGCCGTCGCCGGGCGTCCCGGTCGAGCACCAGCGCGCCGAACGCGGCGAGCACGAGCAGCAGCAGGAAGATGTCGAGGATGGCCGTGCGGGACAGCACCAGGTGGTAGCCGTCGAGCGCGAGCAGCAGACCGGCCGCGCAGCCCAGCACCGTGGAGCGGAACATCCGCCGCCCGATGCGGACCAGCAGCAGCACCGACAGCGTGCCGGCCACCGCCGCGCCGAACCGCCAGCCGAACTCCGGCGAGGTGGTCATCAGGTGGCCCGGCACCGAGACGCGGCTGTCCGCGTCCTGGTAGCCGAAGGCCCACTCGCCGATGCCGATCATCCACTTGCCCAGCGGTGGATGCACCACGTACGAGGGGCCGTTGTCCTTGTAGTTCCACTCGACACCGCGGTCGATCAGGCCGTACGCGTCCTTGGCGTAGTAGGTCTCGTCGAAGACCTTCCCGGGCGGGAAGCTGAGCCCCACGAAGCGCAGGATCGCCGCGATGGCCACCACCACGCCTGTCGCCAGCCACGCCTGACCCCGGCCGATGCGGTCGTCGACGGTGGCGAGCCGGCGCCGCACGGCGGCGGGGATCCCGCCCCCGGCGCCGTCGCCCCGGTCGGTGGTGGAAGGGTCCGGGTTCGCGCTCTGTGCTGTCGACGCACTCGTCACCCGGCGATCGTAGGCTGCGAGGGTGCCCGGTGGCGTCCGTCGTCTCCGAAATTGGTACGACCATCGATGAGGGAGCGCACATCGTGGGGGAAATGTCCGAGGTAGGGCGACTCGTATTGCTCGGCGCGCCGCTCGGCAACCCGGCCGACGCGTCCGCCCGGTTCCGCGAGGTGCTGGCCGCCGCCGACGTGGTCGCCGCCGAGGACACCCGGCGGCTCACCCGGCTGGCCCGCGACCTGGACGTGACGGTGCCCGGCCGGATCGTCTCGTACTTCGAGGGCAACGAGGAACGGCGTACGCCCGAGCTGGCCGAGGTGCTCGCCGCCGGCTACACGGTCGCGCTGGTCACCGACGGCGGCATGCCGAGCGTCTCCGACCCCGGCTACCGGCTGGTCCGGGCCGCGCTGGACGCCGGCGTGCCGGTCACCGCCGCGCCCGGGCCGAGCGCCGTCACCACCGCGCTGGCGCTGTCCGGGCTGCCCTGCGACAGGTTCTGCTTCGAGGGCTTCCTGCCGCGTACCCCCGGCGCCCGCCGCTCCCGGCTGCGCTCGCTCGCCGCCGAGGAGCGCACGCTCGTGTTCTTCGAGGCGCCGCACCGCATCACCGGCGCGCTCGCCGACCTCGCCGAGACGTTCGGCGCCGACCGGCCCGCCGCGCTCTGCCGCGAGCTGACCAAGACGTACGAGGAGGTGGTCCGCCGGCCGCTCGGCGAGCTGGCCGAGTGGGCCGCCGAGGGCGATCCCCGGGGCGAGATCACGCTCGTCGTGGCGGGCGCGCCGGCCACGCCCGCGGTCCGGCCGGACGACGAGACGCTGCGCGCCGCGGTGGCCGAGCGCGAGGCGGCCGGGCTGTCCCGCCGGGACGCGATCACCGAGGTCGCCACCGCGTACGGGCTGCGGCGGCGCGAGGTGTACGCGGTCGTGCACAGCTGACGAGCCGGGCACCTACCAGGCGGCGGCCAGGAAACCGACGGTGATCAACGCCGGCCCGGCCAGCGCCAGGCCGACCGCCCAGCGCCGCTGCCGTTCGTCCGCGAGCCGGGTCGCCCCGGTCCACCTGGCGATGCCGGCGGCGCAGCCGGCCACCAGCGCCAGCCCCAGCAGCCAGCGCAGGTGCCGTCCGGTGCCGGTGTCCGCGTAGGCGGTGGACCCGCCCGGCCCGGTCATCCGCGCGCGCAGCGAGCTGCCGGTGTCGGTGCGGCCGGCCGGTACGCCGCTGACCCGTACCCCGTGGGCCTGGAACCGGTCGCCGTCGGCGGAGAAGATGCCCCGGCAGCGCTGGGTGAGCCCGCCGCCCACGCACTTCGTGACCATCACGGTGCCGCCGCTGGAGTGCCCCGCCGCCAGCCAGAGCGGTCCCGCGCTCACCCAGGCGAAGAACGCGGCGAGCAGGCTCAGCGTCAGCAGCACGGCCAGGCCGGCGGGCGGGCTCGGCGGCACGACCGGGCGGGCGCGTTCCCGCCGCGCCGGAGGGCGGGCGGGACCCGGGCGCGGCTCGTCGCGCAGCGGCGTGCCGTCCCAGTGCACCTCCTCGATCGGCGCCCAGCCGCCGGACGGCGCGGACGCGCGCTGCCAGCGCGGCTGGCGTACCGGCACCCGGCTCGGCACCGCGTCCACCGGCGCCCCGGTGGTCGGCTCCACCTCGACCGGCGGGTCCGCCGGGTCCAGCCGTGGCTGCGGGGCGACGGGCCCGCCGGGCGGCGCGGGCCGCGCCCGCCGGGCGGCGGCCGCCGACGGCTCGGGCGCCGCTGGTCTGCTGGTCACGATGTTCATTGCACACCGGTATGTCGGGCTTGTCGGGCAGCTCACGCCGCGTGTCGGCAACAAATCGGACGTACGGGCGGAGCGCACACCCCTATTGGTTCGCGGCGCAGCCACGGCAATCACTAGGCTTGCTGCTCATGAGTCACGTTCTCGCCGCGGTCGCCTGGCCCTACGCCAACGGCCCGCGCCACATCGGCCACGTATCCGGATTCGGCGTTCCCTCCGACGTCTTCGCCCGGTACATGCGGATGGCCGGTCACGACGTGCTCATGGTCTCCGGCACCGACGAACACGGCACCCCGATCCAGGTGCAGGCCGACGCGGAGGGGGTCACCCCGCGCGAGCTGGCCGACCGCTACAACCGGGTGATCGCCGAGGACCTGCGGGCGCTGGGCCTGTCGTACGACCTGTTCACCCGCACCACCACGCGCAACCACTACGCGGTGGTGCAGGAACTGTTCACCGGCCTGTACCGCAACGGCTACATCGTCCCGAAGGTCACCACCGGGGCGATCTCCCCCTCCACCGGCCGGACGCTGCCCGACCGCTACATCGAGGGCACCTGCCCGATCTGCGGCTACGACAGCGCGCGCGGCGACCAGTGCGACAACTGCGGCAACCAGCTCGACCCGATCGACCTGATCGACCCCAAGTCGAAGATCAACGGGGAGACGCCGGAGTTCGTCGAGACCGAGCACTTCTTCCTCGATCTGCCCGCCCTGGCCGACGCGCTGCGGCAGTGGCTGGACACCCGCGAGGGCTGGCGCCCGAACGTGCTGCGGTTCTCCCGCAACCTGCTCGACGACCTCCAGCCCCGAGCCATCACCCGCGACCTGGAGTGGGGTGTGCCGATCCCGCTCGACGACTGGCGCGACCGCCCGGACAAGCGGATCTACGTGTGGTTCGACGCGGTCATCGGCTACCTGTCCGCGTCCATCGAGTGGGCCCGCCGCACCGGCGACCCGGAGGCGTGGCGCAAGTGGTGGTCCGCCGACGCCGAGGGGAAGGACGCCCTTTCCTACTACTTCATGGGCAAGGACAACATCGTCTTCCACTCGGTGATCTGGCCGGCGCTGCTCGGCGGCTACTCCGGCGAGGGCGCCCGCGACGGCGAGCCGGGCGAACTGGGCCGGCTCAACCTGCCCACCGAGGTCGTCTCCAGCGAGTACCTGACCATGGAGGGGCGGAAGTTCTCCTCCTCCCGCAAGGTGGTCATCTACGTCCGGGACTTCCTGGAGCGCTACGACGCCGACGCGCTGCGCTACTTCATCGCGGTGGCCGGGCCGGAGAGCAACGACACCGACTTCACCTGGGCCGAGTTCCTGCGCCGCAACAACGACGAGCTGGTCGCCGGCTGGGGCAACCTGGTCAACCGGTCGGTGTCGATGACGGCGAAGAACTTCGGCGCGATCCCGCCGGTCGACCCGGCCGGGCTCACCGAGGCCGACCAGGCGCTGCTGGACACCGCGAAGGCCGGTTTCGCAGTGGTCGGCGACCTGATCGCCCGGCACCGGCAGAAGCAGGCCATCGGCGAGGCGATGAAGGTCGTCGCCGAGGCCAACAAGTACCTCTCCGACCAGGCGCCCTGGAAGCTCAAGGGCGCTGACGACAAGCCCCGTATGGGCACCATCCTGCACGTCGCGCTCCAGGTGGTCAGCGACGCCAACACGCTGCTCACCCCGTTCCTGCCGCACTCCGCCCAGAAGATCCACGAACTGCTCGGCGGCACCGGTGTGCACGCGCCGATGCCGGTCATCGAGGAGGTCGACGACCTCGACGGCGGGCCGTCGTACCCGGTGCTGACCGGTGACTACACGGTCGGAACGCGCTGGGAGTCCGTACCTCTTGAGGTGGGCCGTCCGCTCGCGGCGCCGAAGCCGGTGTTCCGCAAGCTCGACCCGTCCATCGTCGAGGAGGAGCTGGCCCGCCTGGCCGGCTGAACACGCGCGAACCGCGGCCCGGGGTCTTCCCGGGCCGCGGTCGTGCGCGCAGGTCAGGCGCGGGCCATGCTCGGCTGACCGATGAACTCCAGCACCGCCTTGTTGACCTCGCCGGCGTGGGTCCACGGGAGGCCGTGCGGAGCGTCCGGCAGCGTGACCAGCCGGGCGTCGGGCAGCATGTCCACCAGCCGCTGGCCGGTCGCGGCGTACGGCAGCACCGCGTCCCTGGTGCCCTGGATGATCAGCACCGGCACGTCGATGTTCGGCAGGTCGGGACGGAAGTCGGTGAGCCAGGCGTCCACCGAGTCGTGGGTGCCCTTCGCCGACGCCTGCGTGCCGATCTGCCAGTGGGCGTGGTACGCCTCGTTGCTGACCGCCCGGTCCCGCTTCCCGCCGGAGTCGAAGAACGCGTCGCAGAACGCGGTCAGGTAGGCGAACCGGTCCGCCAGGATGGCCTGCTGGAAGCCGTCGAACAAGCTCTTCTCCACGCCCTGCGGATCGTCGGCGGTCTTCAGCAGGTACGGCGCCAACGGCGAGATGAGCACCGCCCGGTCCACCCGGTCCGACCCGTACGCGCCCAGGTAGCGGGTCACCTCACCGGTGCCCATCGAGTGACCGACCAGGATCGCGTTGCGCAGGTCCAGCTCCGTCATCAACACGTCCAGGTCGGCGGCGAACGTGTCGTAGTCGTAGCCCATGGCCGGCTGGGCGGAGTTGCCGAATCCACGCCTGTCGTACGTGATCACCCGGTATCCGGCGTTCAGCAGGTTGCCGCTCACCTTCTCCCAGGTCGCCCCGTTGAACGGGAAACCGTGGATCAGCACGATCGGCTGACCGGAACCGTGATCCTCGTAGTACAGGTCGATGGGTGCGGAGTTCTCCGTACCGACGGTGACGAAAGGCATGTCGGGATTCCCCCTCGCGCGGGTTTCTCGGACGCCACCGCCTTCCCGGCCTGCACCCGGCTATGCGTGCCGGGCCGGGTGGCGGTCCGGGAACGCCGCCCCGGGCCGGTGTGTGATGCTGGCCGCGATGACCGAGCAGACCGAGACCCGCAAGCAGCGCGCCGCCCGCCGGGCGGGGGAGTTCCCGCCCGTCCCCGAGCCGCTGCCCGTGCCCGTACTGGACAGCCACACCCACCTCGACATCACCGTCGGCGAGTTCGGCACGCCGCCCGGCGGCACCCCCGACGACGACCCGGTGGCCGCCGCGATCGACGTCGCCGCCCGGGCCGGCGTGGACCGGCTCGTCCAGGTCGGGGTGGACGTCGACTCGTCCCGGTGGAGCGCCGACGTCGCCGACCGGTACGCAGCGGTGCTCGCCACCGTCGCGCTGCACCCGAACGAGGCGCCCCGGCTGGCCGACCTGGACGAGGCGCTGCGCCAGATCGAGACGCTCGCCGGCCGGGACCGGGTCCGGGGCGTCGGCGAGACCGGGATGGACTTCTTCCGTACCGGCGACGAGGGCCGGGCCGCGCAGGAGGAGAGCTTCCGGGCGCACATCGCCATCGCCAAGCGGCACGGCAAGGCGCTCGTCATCCACGACCGGGACGCGCACGCCGACGTGCTGCGCATCGTCGACGACGAGGGCGCCCCGGACACGGTGGTCATGCACTGCTTCTCCGGCGACGCCGGCTTCGCCCGCGAGTGCGTCCGGCGCGGCTTCCTGCTCAGCTTCGCCGGCACCGTCACGTTCGGCAGCGCCGCCGCGCTGCGTGAGGCCGCCGCCGTGACCCCGCCGGAGCAGATGCTCGTGGAGACCGACGCGCCCTACCTGACCCCGATGCCGTACCGGGGACGGCCGAACGCGTCGTACCTGATCCCGCTCACCGTCCGCTTCCTCGCCGAGACCACCGGCACCGACCTGGACGAACTCTGCGCCACCATCTCCGCGACCGGCAACCGCGCGTTCGGGCCGTGGTGAGAGGATGCCCGGCGTGACCGGACTCCTCGGCCCGGCGGAGATCCGGGAACTCGCCGCGCGCCTCGGCGTCACGCCGACCAAGAAGCTCGGCCAGAACTTCGTGCACGACCCGAACACCGTGCGCCGGATCGTCACCACCGCCGGGCTCACCCGCGACGACGTGGCCCTGGAGGTCGGACCCGGGCTCGGCTCGCTCACGCTCGCCCTGCTCCCGGTAGCCGCGCACGTGCACGCTGTGGAACTCGACCCGGCGCTCGCCGCCGCGCTGCCGAAGACCGCCGCCCGCTTCGCCGGTACGGCCGCCGAGCGGCTCACCGTCCACCCGGCCGACGCGCTGCGGGTCACCGCCGCCGACCTGGCCGACCCGGCGCCGACCGCGCTGGTGGCGAACCTGCCGTACAACGTCGCGGTGCCGGTCGTGCTGCACCTGCTCGCCGAGCTGCCCACGCTGCGGCACGGCCTGGTGATGGTGCAGAAGGAGGTCGCCGACCGGCTCGTCGCCGGTCCCGGCTCCAAGGTGTACGGCATCCCGTCGGTCAAACTCGCCTGGTACGCCCGCTCCCGCGCGGCCGGCAAGGTCCCGCCGAACGTGTTCTGGCCGGTGCCGAACGTCGACTCCGGCCTGGTGGCGTTCACCAGGCGTGAGCCGCCCCGGGCGGACGTACCCCGGCGGGCCGTCTTCGCTGTCGTGGACGCCGCGTTCGCGCAGCGCCGCAAGACGCTGCGCGCCGCCCTGGCCGGCTGGGCCGGCGGCGCGGACCGGGCCGCCGCCGCGCTCACCGCTGCCGGCGTCGACCCGGGCGCGCGCGGCGAGTCCCTCACCGTCGAGCAGTTCGCCGCCATCGCCGCGTCGGCTCCGGACGCCCCCGCCGCCGAGCAGTAGGCTGGCGCCGATTGTCCGACCCCCGCCGAGGAGCTGACCGTGCCGAAGCCGTTCGACAGCCGCCCACGTCCGGTGGAGTCCACCCGGTGACCGAGGCATGGCGACCGGAGGACGAGGACGGGCAGCGGCGCGGGTCCAGCGGCCCGGTCAAGGTGCGGGTGCCCGCCAAGGTCAACCTGCATCTCGGGGTCGGGCCGCTGCGGCGTGACGGCTACCACGAGCTGAACACCGTCTATCACGCGATCTCCATCTACGACGAGCTGACCGCCCGTCGCGGCGACACGCTCACCCTCACCATGGAGGGCGAGGGCGCCGGCGAGCTGGCCCTGGACGACACCAACCTGGCGCTGCGCGCCGCGCACGCGCTGGCCGGCTACGCGGGCGTCGCCCCGCACGCCCGGCTGCACCTGCGCAAGCAGATCCCGCTGGCCGGTGGGCTGGCCGGTGGCAGCGCCGACGCCGCCGCCGCGCTGGTCGCCTGCGACACGCTCTGGGGCACCGGGCTGTCTCGTGACGAACTGGCCGGCATCGCCGCCGACCTCGGCTCCGACGTGCCGTTCCTCATCCACGGGGGCACCGCGCTCGGCACCGGCCGGGGCGAGGCGGTCAGCCCGGTGCTGGCCCGCCCCACCTCCTGGCACTGGGTGGTGGCGATCGCCGACGGCGGCCTGTCCACCCCGGCCGCGTACCGGGAACTGGACCGGCTACGCGACGCCGGAGCCGCCGGCCCGCCGCTGGGCAGCACCGACGCGCTGCTCGCCGCGCTGCGCCAGCGTGACCCGCGGGTGCTCGCCGCCACGCTCGGCAACGACCTCCAGGACGCCGCGCTGACCATGCGCCCGTCGCTGGCCGAGACGCTCAAGGCGGGCGAGGCGGCCGGCGCGCTGACCGGCATCGTCTCCGGCTCCGGTCCCACCTGCGTCTTCCTCGCCACCGGGGAGGCCGACGCGGTCCGGATCGCCGCCGAGATCACCGCCGCCGGGGTGTGCCGGGAGGCCCGCGTCGCGTACGGCCCGGTCGCCGGCGCCCGCGTGGTCTGACGCCCCGTACCCTTGACTCAGGCGTCCCGGGCCCCCGGGACGCCTGAGTCGTGAAGGGTGGGTCAGTGGCCAACATCGTCAACCTGGACCGGGTGTCCAAGGGGTACGGCGCCGCGGGGCCGCTGCTCACCGACGTCTCGCTCGGTCTCGACGACGCCGACCGGGTCGGTGTGGTCGGCCTCAACGGCGCCGGCAAGTCGACGCTGCTGCGGCTGCTCACCCGCACCGAGGAGCCCGACGACGGCCGCGTCACCCACCGCCGCGACCTGCGGGTGGCCTGGCTGCCGCAGCGCCTGGACCTGGCCCCCGAGCTCACCGTGCGGGACGTGGTGCTGGGCACCGCCTGGCTCGGCGAGAGCATGGGCGCCGAGCACGAGTGGGCCGGCGACGCGGGTGTGCGCGCGATCCTCGACGGCCTCGGCATGCCCCACCTCGGCCTGGACACGCCGGTCGGCCCGATGTCCGGCGGGGAACGCCGCCGCGTGGCGCTCGCCGCGCTGCTGGTCCGCGACGCGGACCTGCTCGTCCTCGACGAGCCCACCAACCACCTCGACGTCGGCGGCGTCGACTGGCTGGCCCGGCACCTCGTCACCCGCAAGGGCGCGCTCGTCGTGGTCACCCACGACCGCTGGTTCCTCGACGCCGTCTGCACCAGCACCTGGGAGGTCGCCGACCAGACCGTCCGGGCGTACGAGGGCGGCTTCGCCGCGTGGACGCTGGCCCGCGTCGAGCGGCAACGCGTCGCCGCCGCCACCGAGGCCCGTCGGCAGAACCTGCTCCGCAAGGAGATCGCCTGGCTGCGCCGCGGCGCACCGGCCCGCACCTCCAAGCCCAAGTTCCGCATCGACGCGGCGAACGCGCTCATCGCCGACGTGCCGGAACCCCGCGACACCACGTCGCTGCAACGGCTCGCCACCGCCCGGCTCGGCAAGCAGGTGTACGACCTCGAACACGTGCGGCTGCACGCCGGCCCGAAGGAGATCCTGCACGACACCACCTGGCAGGTCGGCCCCGGCGACCGGGTCGCCATCCTCGGCCGCAACGGCGCCGGCAAGACCACGCTGCTGCGGATGCTGGCCGGGGTGACCGGCCCCGACGGCGGGCGTTTCGCCGCCGGGCAGACCGTCCGGCCCGCGTTCCTGTCCCAGGAGCTCGCCGAACTCCCCGGCCACCTGCGCGTGCTGGAAGCCGTCGAGGAGGTGGCCCGGCGCGTGCAGTTCGGCGACCGGGAGATCAGCGCCGCCCAGCTCGCCGAGATCTTCGGCTTCGACGACAGGCGGCTCTGGACCCCGGTGAGCGACCTGTCCGGCGGCGAGCGCCGCCGCCTGCAGATGCTGCGGCTGCTCGCCGGGGAACCGAACGTGCTCCTGCTCGACGAGCCCACGAACGACCTGGACACCGACACGCTCGCCGCGCTGGAGGACCTGCTCGACTCGTGGCCCGGCACGATCGTGGTGGCCAGCCACGACCGCTACCTCATCGAGCGGGTCACCGACGTCGCGTACGGCATGTTCGGTGACGGCCGGCTGGTGCACCTGCCCGGCGGCGTCGACGAGTACCTGGCGCGCGCCGCCGCGGACGGCGGCCCGGCGCCCGCCGACCTCACCCCGGCCACGGCGGCGCCGGCCCGCGAGGGCATGTCCGCAGCCGAGGTACGCGTCGCGAAGAAGGAACTGAACCGGCTGGAACGGCAGATCGCCAAGCTCGAACAGAAGGAGGCGGGCCTGCACGAGCAGCTCGCCGCGAACGCCACCGACTACGCCCGGGTCGCCGAGCTGGACACCCAGCTCAAGGAGGTGCGGGCCGAGCGGGACCGCACCGAGGAGACCTGGCTGGCCGTCGCCGAGGAGCTTCCGGGCGGCTGACCTGCCGCCGAGGTGGGGGGTGTGCGGCGTCACCGACCGGCGTACGGGACAATCACCGGTGGAACCCTCGTCCGTTCGGTCTTTTGGAGACGCAGAGATGGCCCACACCCCCGTCAACCACCCCGCGCGGCCGATCTACCGGGCGATCGGCGGGCTCGTTGGTCTGTACTTCGTCGTCTTCGGCGGCCTCGGCATCATCGCCAGCGCCGGCAACGACTTCGTCGCCCAGGACGACACCAAGGTCCTCGGCCAGGGCACCAACATGGCGTTCTCGCTGCTGTCGGTGCTGGTCGGCGTCGTGATCCTGGTCGGCACCGCGATCGGCCGCAACCTCGACGTGGCGGTCAACCAGTGGCTGGCCTACACGCTCATGGTGATCGGCCTGGCCGCGCTGGCGTTCCTGCAGACCGACGCCAACATCTTCAACTTCTCGATCATGACCGTCGTGGTGGTCCTGACCCTGTCGCTGGTGCTCCTGATGGTGGGCATGTACGGCAAGGTCGGCTCCGACGACGAGCACGAGGCCTGGCAGAAGGCCCGCCTGGTGCTCTGATCCCGTCACGTACCGAAGGCCCGGCGCAGTGCGCCGGGCCTTCGGTGTTCTCCGGACGCGAGCGGACGACCCGGGCGACAATTGCCCCGAATCAGTCACAGGGCTGGAGGGCATCATGGCGCACTTCCCGGTGAACCACCCCGCACGGCCGCTCTACCGGGTGCTGTCCGGGCTCATCGGCCTCTACATCCTGGTCTTCGGCGTCTACGGCGTCTTCCTGACCTGGGGCGAAGGACTGTTCGGCCGGGACGGCGACTGGGTGCTCGGACTGCGCACCAACCTGGCCTTCTCGCTGGTCTCGGTGGTCTTCGGCGCGGTCCTGCTGGTCGGTGCGTCCCGCCGCAACAACCTCGGCCACTACATGAACCTCACCGCCGGCGTGGTCTTCCTGGTCACCGGCATCCTGATGATGTCGGTGCTGCAGACCCCGGCGAACTTCCTGAACTTCTCCATGTCGACGGTCATCGTGTCGCTGCTGTTCGGGCTGGTCCTGCTCGCCACCGGCCTCTACGACAAGGTCGGCACGGCCGAGCACGCCGAGGAGGAACGGCAGCGCCGCTACCACCCGGTCGCCGAGGGGCCTCGATGACTACCGCTGACCGTGGAGCGCGCGAAGCGCGTCGAGTGCGACAGCGGTGAGAACGCCGCGGCCGACACCGGCGCGGCCGAGCAACTCCATCCCGCGGGTGACGGCGACGAAGTAGACCGCGAGCGATTGCACGTTCGCTTCCTCCGGGAGATCCCCGTTCTCCCGCGCATGTTCCAGGCATTGCGCGTAGACCCCGGCGAGTTGTTCGATGCCGGCCTTGGTGACCGTCGAGAGCTCGTCGTCCTCGCCGGTCGACTCGACAAGCGCGCGCGTGGTGAGCGATACCCGCCGATCGCCGCTGCTGAACTCGATCGCCATGCGGAGCATGTGACCCCGAATTCGTTCCAGCGGCGAGGCGCCTTCGTGCCCGAGCGCTTCCGAGACGGCGCGCGTCGCCTCCTCCCGATCCTCGGACAGTGCCCGGAGGAACAGTTCCCGCTTCCCGCCGAACGCGTTGTACAGGCTCTGCTTGCCCAGACCGGTCGCCCGCACCAGGTCGTCAAGTGTCGCGGCGGCGAGGCCGTGCACGGCGAACACCTCGCCGGCGCTGCTCACGACATCGCTCTCCAGGAACTTGCGGGGGCGAGGCACGTGATCGAGCCTACTTTATTGACCATATGGTCAAAAACTTGCTGGCGTGGTGGGGCACGCATCGATGAGAACTGTTTCTCCAGCGGCACCACGATCAAGGACGGGCAGAATGAAGAGCAACGAAGAGATCGTTCGCGAGGCGTACCGGCTGGCGAAAGGGAGCGTCCTCGACGGGCGGGGTTTTCGCGCCCTGTTCACGGAGGACGGAACGTTCAACGACATGCCCAACTCGCTGACCTTCCGCGGGGACGAGATTCCGCAGGCAGTGACGGGCTACGCCGAGGTCTTTCCCGACGTCCACCGCGAGCTGCTCGACGTGCACGCACTCGGTGACGTCGTCGCCGTCGCACTGCGAATTCAGGGAAAGCACCTCGGCGGGTTCCCCACCCCGGTCGGCGAGATCCCGCCGACCGGCAACCGGATCGACGTGCCGACGGCCGACCTCTGGTATCTCCGTGACGGAAGAATCGAGCGGTTCGACTGCTACAACGCGGCGAACGTGCTGTTCGCCCAGATCGGGGCCGCCCCCGATTTCGCCTCGGCGATCGAGGCCGCCAGGACAGCCGCCACGGGGGCGTAGCTCAACTTCCGATCGGCCCCGGCTTCGACTCCAGGTGCGACAGCCCGTTCCAGGCCAGGTTCACCAGGTGCGCCGCCACCGCCTCCTTGCGTGGCTTGCGAACCTCCAGCCACCAGCGGCCGGTCAGCGCCACCATGCCCACCAGCGCCTGCGAGTAGAGCTCCGCCAGCTTCGGGTCGTACCCCCGGATGGAGAACTCGCCCGCCAGGATGTGCTCGACCTGGTGCGCCACGTCGTTCATCACGCTGCTGAAGTTGCCCGTCGCCGACATCAGCGGCGACTCCCGGACCAGCACCCGGAAGCCGCTGGTCTCCTCCTCGATGTACGTCAGCAACGTCAGCGCGGCCTGCTCCAGCAGCTCCCGCGGATTGCCCGCGGTCAGCGCCGTGGTGATCCGGTCCAGCAAGGCGCGGACCTCGCGGTCCACCACCACCGCATAGAGCCCTTCCTTGCCGCCGAAGTGCTCGTAGACCACCGGCTTGGAGACCTTGGCGCGCGCCGCCACCTCCTCGATCGAGGTCGCGTCGAAGCCGCGCTCGGCGAAGATCTGCCGGGAGATCGAGATCAACTGCTCGCGCCGCTGCGTCGCGGACATTCGCACCCGGGAGGGCTTGGCCGGCACGGGCCGCCGACGAGCGCGGTCGTTGCCGGGAACGTCGGTCACCCGTCCATCCTGCCAGGCGCGGCATGCCCGACCGTGCCCGTCGTGGGTGGAGCCCGTCTCCATTGGAGGATCGGGGGGATCATGAAGGGAATGAGCGATGAAGATCCACCTCGTGACCGGTAAGGTGTAGGCAGCCGGCGGGCGTAATACTATTTGCCCGTTTTCGACCGTCCCGGGTCGTCTAATGGCAGGACGTCAGGTTTTGGTCCTGATTATAGGGGTTCGAATCCTCTCCCGGGAGCTTCTGCTGTTTGCCCTCCCGCGGGTGGTTAGCATGACCGCGAGACTGTCACCGTCCCGACGGGAGAGCCACGTCGTGTCCCAGCCCCACCTCCGCACCGTTGTCGTGCTCGCCGCCGGTGAGGGCAAGCGGATGAAGTCGTCCCTGCCCAAGGTGCTGCACCCGCTGCTCGGCCGTACCCTGCTCGGTCACGTGCTGGCCGCCGCCGGCCCGCTCGGCGCGGACCGCACCGTGGTCGTGGTCGGCCACGGCGCCGACCGGGTGCGGGAGCACCTGACCGAGGTCGCCCCGGACGCCACCCCGGTGCTCCAGGAGCGGCAGCTCGGCACCGGGCACGCCGTCCGTATCGCGCTGGACGCGGTGCCGGACGCGACCGGCACCGTCGTGGTGATCAACGGGGACGTGCCGCTGCTGCGGCCGGAGACGGTCCAGGCGCTCGTGGAGGCGCACGAGGAGGCCGCCGCGGCGGCGACGGTGCTGGCCGCCGAGGTGCCGGACCCGACCGGCCTGGGCCGGATCGTGCGGGACGTGCAGGGGCGGCTGGAGCAGATCGTCGAGGAGCGCGACGCCACGCCCCAGCAGCGCGCGCTGCGGGAGATCAACGCGGGCATCTACGCGTTCGACGCGGCCCGGCTGCGGGAGGCGCTGGGCAAGCTCTCCACCGACAACGACCAGGGCGAGGAGTACCTCACCGACGTCTTCGCGCTGCTGCGCGACGCCGGGGAGCCGGTGGCTGTGCACTGCGCCGCCGACCACGTGGAGACGCTGGGCTGCAACGACCGGGTCGAGCTGGCCGCGCTGCGCCGGCTGTTGCGGGATCGGATCAACGAGGGCTGGATGCGTACCGGGGTCAGCATCCTCGACCCGCACACCACCTGGATCGACGTGACGGTGACAGTGGAACGCGACGCGGTGATCGACCAGAACACGCAACTCCAGGGCGCGACGGTGGTCGGCGAGGGCGCGCTGGTCGGCCCGGACACCACGCTCGTGGACACGGTGGTGGGCGCGGGCGCGAGCATCGTGCGCAGCCACGCGCACGGCGCCGAGGTGGGCCCCCAGGCGAGCGTCGGCCCGTACGCGTACCTGCGGCCGGAGTCGCGGCTGGGCCGCAAGGCGAAGGTCGGCACCTTCGTGGAGACCAAGAAGGCGACGATCGGTGACGGCTCGAAGGTGCCGCACCTGTCGTACGTGGGCGACGCGACGATCGGCGACCACAGCAACATCGGCGCGGCCACCGTCTTCGTCAACTACGACGGGGTACGCAAGCACCACACCACCATCGGCAGTCACGCCCGTACCGGAGCGGACAACATGTTCGTGGCGCCGGTGCGGGTGGGCGACGGCGCGTACACCGCCGCCGGTTCGGTGATCACCGGGGACGTGCCGCCGGGTGCGATGGCGGTGGCCCGTGGCCAGCAGCACAACGTGGAGGGCTGGGTGCTGCGCAAGCGGGCCGGTACGGAGGCCGCGGAGGCGGCGCGGCGGGCCGGTGAGGATGCGTCGGAGCCGGGCGGCGTCGCAAGCGAAGGTGACTGACTCCACGGGGATCGCCGGGCCGTGGGTGGATCGCTGAACCGGGGGCATACTGCAACCGAACATCCCCGGCCCACCGCCGCCGGGCACCACCGACATACGGGAGCAGACGGGCCCATGGGCAGCATCGTCGCCGAAAACCGCAAGAGCCTGATGCTCTTCTCCGGGAGGGGTTTTCCGGAGCTGGCCAAGGAGATCGGTGAGGTGCTCGGCGTCGCGCCGACGCCGGCCGACGCGTACGACTTCGCCAACGGCGAGATCTTCGTCCGGTACAAGGACTCGGTCCGTGGCTCGGACGCCTTCGTGGTGCAGTCCGTGACGCACGGCGTGAACACCTGGGTCATGGAGACCCTGATCATGGTCGACGCGCTGAAGCGCGGTTCGGCCAAGCGGATCACCGTGGTGCTTCCGTTCTACCCGTACGCGCGGCAGGACAAGAAGCACCGGGGCCGGGAGCCGATCTCGGCGCGGCTGATCGCCGACCTGCTGAAGACCGCCGGCGCGAACCGGATCCTGACCGTCGACCTGCACACCGCGCAGATCCAGGGCTTCTTCGACGGCCCGGTGGACCACCTGTTCGCGATGGACGTGCTGGCCGAGTACGTGGAGCACAAGTACGCGGGCCGGCCGATGACGGTGGTAGCGCCGGACTCGGGCCGGGTGCGCGTGGCGGAGCGCTGGACCGACCGGCTGGGCGGCTGCCCGCTGGCGTTCATCCACAAGACCCGCGACCCGCTCAAGCCGAACCAGGTGGTGGCGAACCGGGTGGTCGGTGAGGTCGAGGGCCGGGTGTGCCTGATCGTGGACGACATGATCGACACCGGTGGCACGATCACCAAGGCGGCGGAGATCCTCAAGGAGCAGGGCGCGGCGGAGATCGTGGTCGCCTCGACCCACGCGTTGCTGTCCGACCCGGCGACGGAGCGGCTGAAGAACAGCCCGATCAGCGAGGTCGTGGTGACGAACACGCTGCCGCTGCCGTCGGAGAAGCAGCTGGACAAGCTCACCGTGCTGTCGATCGCCCCGCTCCTGGCCCGGGCGATCCGGGAGGTCTTCGACGACGGGTCGGTGACCACCCTGTTCGGTGGCCTGAGCTGAGGAGTGCCGGTCCGGTCGCCGGTGTTCCGGCGGCCGGGCCGACGTGCTGCGGAGCAGGCTCCGCGGTGATATGGGGGACTGCCGGAGAGCCGGGAAATCCCTCGGGTAGACTGGTGCGGTTGCCACGGCGAGGGTGCCCGGCGGGCTGCTGACAAGCACCGCACGGAGGCGCCGTCATCGACGCGGTGCTCCGGGCGGTCGTTCATGACCCTAGCCCCAGCGAGCCCCTCGCCCAGCACCGCCAGACGACAAGCCGCCGCAGCGAAGCATCAGGAGTTTCCCCGTGTCCGAGGTAAAGATCAGCGCCGAGCCCCGTACCGAGTTCGGCAAGGGTGGTGCCCGTCGTACCCGCCGGGCCGGCATGGTGCCCGCCGTGCTGTACGGCCACGGCGAGAAGCCGCAGCACATCGCGCTGCCGGCGCGGGAGTTCGCCGCCGCGATCCGCAAGGGCGGCGCGAACCAGCTCTTCGCGATCGAGGTCAGCAACGGCGCCCAGGTGCTGGCGCTGCCGAAGGCGATCCAGCGTGACCCGATCAAGGACACCTTCGAGCACGTGGACCTGCTGCTGGTCCGCCGGGGCGAGAAGGTCACCGTCGAGGTGCCGGTCCAGCTGACCGGTGAGGCCGCGAAGGACACCCTGATCGTGCACGACCACGACACGCTGTCGGTGACCGCCGACGCGACCAAGGTGCCGGACCACCTGGAGGCGTCGATCGAGGGCGCCGAGCCGGGCACCACGATCACCGCCGCCGACGTCGAACTGCCGTCCGGCGTCGAGCTGGCCACCGACGAGGACACCGCTGTCGCCTCGGTGACCGCCGCTCCGACCGCCGAGCAGCTCGAGGCCACCCTCCCCGAGGTCGAGGAGGCCACCGAGGAGGCCGAGGCCGAGGCCGGCGAGGAGACCGCCGAGGGTGCCGAGGGCGCTCCGGCCGCCGAGGGCGAGGGGGCCCCGGCCGAGGCGAAGACCGAGGCCTGACCGGTCCGCAAGGCTGTGCGACAGGCGCCCCCGGTTTCCGGGGGCGCCTGTCGGCGTATCGGGACGGGCAGGCGAGCGGGAAGGGGCGTCGGGTGACGGACGAGACGGGACCGTGGCTGGTGGTCGGCCTGGGCAACCCCGGCCGGGAGTACGCGGGCAACAGGCACAACGTCGGGTTCATGGTGGCCGACCTGCTGGCGGCCCGGGTGGGCGCGAAGTTCGGGCGGCACAAGCGTGCGATGGCCGAGGCCGCCGAGGGGCGGCTGGGGTTCGGCGGTCCGAAGCTGGTGCTGCTCAAGCCGCTGACGTACATGAACCTCTCCGGCGGTCCGGTGGCCGGGCTGGCGCAGTTCCACAAGATCCCGCCGGCGCACGTGATCGCGGTGCACGACGAGTTGGACATCCCGTACGGGCAGGTGCGGGTGAAGTGCGGCGGCGGCGAGGGCGGGCACAACGGTCTGCGCTCGATGTCGAAGTCGCTCGGCACCAAGGACTACGTGCGGGTGCGGTTCGGCATCGGCCGGCCGCCGGGCCGGCAGGACCCGGCTGACTACGTACTCTCGGATTTCTCCCCGTCGGAGCGCAAGGAGCTGGAGTTCCTGGTGGACCGCGCGGCGGACGTGGTGGAGTCGGTGGTCGTCAAGGGCGTCGAGCCGACGCAGAACCTGTACCACGGGGGTTGACCGGCGGCCGGTAGTCTGCGCCTCGGTAGCGAAGGGCGGGCGACGGGAGCATCATGGGCAGTCCTCCGATGATCGACGGCGGGTTCGCCCGGTGGCTGGCGTCCCGGGCCGGTCAGGCGCTGACGGCGTTGCGCGCGGAGATGGGCTTCGCCGACGCGGGCGCGCTCCGGTCGGCCGGGGACAAGGTGTCGCACGACCTGATCCGGACCGAGCTGGCGAAGTGGCGGCCGGCGGACGCGGTGCTGTCCGAGGAGGACGAGGGCTCGCGGCTGGCCTGGACGGCCGAGGTGACCGGCGCGGCGCTGTCGCGCCTGAACGCGGACCGCGTCTGGATCATCGACCCGCTGGACGGCACCCGGGAGTACGCGGAGGAGGGGCGCGCGGACTGGGCGGTGCACGTGGCGCTCTGGTCGCGTAACGCGTCGGCGCCGCACGGTCTGGTGGCGGGCGCGGTGGCCCTGCCGGCCCAGCACCGGGTGCTCGGCACGGACCACCCGCCGGCGTACCCGCCGATGACAGTGGAGGCGGCTATCGGTGGCGGCGCGCGGGTCATCCGGTTGGCGGCCAGCCGTAGCCGTCCGCCGGTTTTCCTGACCGACCTGGCAGAGGACGTCGGCGCTCATCTGGTTCCGATGGGCTCGGCGGGCGCGAAGATCGCCGCCGTGGTCACCGGCGAGGTCGACGCGTACATCCACGCCGGCGGTCAGTACGAGTGGGATTCGGCCGCTCCGGTCGCTGTGGCGACGGCCACCGGTCTGCATGCTTCCCGGATCGACGGTTCTGCGCTGAAATACAACGGGGCCGACCCGCGCCTACCGGATCTGCTGGTCTGCCGCAAGGATCTCGCGAGTCGGTTGCTTGCAGCGTTGCAGCGGCATTCCGGGTAACCTGAGCGTTCTTCCTCACGACTCCGACCTGAAAGGTCTGGAATCCGATGTACGGATCTGAGCGAATCGAGTTCGCTTCATGACGTCCCCTGCCGCGTACCAGGTGTCGCACCTCGACGCGCTCGAGGCGGAGAGCATCTTCGTGATGCGCGAGGTCGTCGCCGAGATGGAACGGCCGGTGCTGCTGTTCTCCGGCGGCAAGGATTCGATCGTGATGCTCCGGTTGGCCCAGAAGGCGTTCGCGCCGGCCAACATCCCCTTCCCGGTGATGCACGTGGACACCGGGCACAACTTCCCCGAGGTGCTCGACTACCGCGACCGGCGGGTGGTCGAGCTGGGCCTGCAGCTCATCGTGGCGAGTGTGCCGGAGGCGCTGAACAAGGGCCTGGTCCGCGAGTCCGCCGACGGCATGCGCAACCGGATCCAGACGCCGGTGCTGCTGGAAGCGGTGGAGAAGCACCGCTTCGACGCGCTGTTCGGCGGCGCCCGGCGCGACGAGGAGAAGGCGCGAGCCAAGGAGCGGGTGTTCAGCTTCCGCGACGAGTTCGGCCAGTGGGATCCGAAGAACCAGCGTCCGGAGCTGTGGGCGCTCTACAACGGCCGGCACCACCCGGGCGAGTCGATCCGGGTGTTCCCGCTGTCGAACTGGACCGAGCTGGACGTCTGGCACTACATCGCGCGGGAGCGGATCCCGCTGCCGTCGATCTACTACTCGCACGAGCGCGAGGTGATCGAGCGCGACGGCATGCTCTACGCGGTGAACGAGTTCTTCCGGGCCCGCGCCGGTGAGCAGTTGTTCACCGCCCAGGTGCGGTACCGGACCGTGGGTGACGCCTCCTGCACCGCGGCGGTCCGCTCGGACGCCGACACGGTGGAGAAGGTGATCGAGGAGGTGGCCGCCACGCGGATCACCGAGCGCGGCGCGACCCGCGGCGACGACCGGGTCAGCGAGGCCGCCATGGAGGACCGCAAGCGAGAGGGCTACTTCTGATGAGCGTCGAGACCCTGGCCCCGGCCGAGAGCGAGACCGCCCGGCCGATGGACCTGCTGCGGTTCGCCACCGCGGGCAGCGTCGACGACGGCAAGTCCACGCTGATCGGCCGTCTGCTCTACGACACCAAGTCGCTGTTCAGCGACCAGCTCGCCGCCGTCGAGGCGGTCAGCGCGGCCCGGGGCGACGAGTACACCAACCTGGCGCTGCTGACCGACGGCCTGCGTGCCGAGCGGGAGCAGGGCATCACCATCGACGTGGCGTACCGCTACTTCGCGACGCCGCGGCGGAAGTTCATCATCGCCGACACCCCGGGGCACATCCAGTACACCCGGAACATGGTCACCGGCGCCTCCACCGCCGACCTGGCGCTGATCCTGGTGGACGCGCGCAAGGGCCTGGTGGAGCAGTCCCGCCGGCACGCGTTCCTCTGCTCGCTGCTGCGGGTGCCGCACCTGGTCCTGTGCGTGAACAAGATGGACCTGGTGGACTGGTCGCAGGGGGTCTACGAGCGGATCGCGGACGAGTTCACCGCGTTCGCCGCGAAGCTCGACGTGCCGGACCTGACGGTGGTGCCGGTCTCCGCGCTCCAGGGCGACAACATCGTCACCCGCTCGGAGAACATGCCCTGGTACGAGGGCCCGTCGCTGCTGCACCACCTGGAGCGGGTGCACATCGCCTCCGACCGCAACCTGGTCGACGTGCGGTTCCCGGTGCAGTACGTGATCCGGCCGCAGTCCACCACCGTGACCGACTACCGGGGTTACGCCGGTCAGGTGGCCTCGGGCGTGCTCAAGCCCGGTGACGAGGTGATGGTGCTGCCGTCCGGCTTCACCAGCCGGATCGCCGCGGTGGAGACCGCCGACGGCCCGGTGGACGAGGCGTTCCCGCCGATGTCGGTGACGGTCCGGCTGACCGACGAGCTGGACATCTCCCGCGGCGACATGATCTGCCGGCCGAACAACGCCCCCACGCCGGTGCAGGACATCGAGGCGATGATCTGCTGGATGGACGAGACCCGGCCGTTGCAGGTCGGCGGCCGGTACGCGATCAAGCACACGACCCGTTCGGCGCGGGCGATCGTGCGCGGGCTGCACTACCGGCTGGACATCAACTCGCTGCACCGCGACGAGACGGCCGGTGAGCTGAAGCTCAACGAGATCGGCCGGGTCCGGCTGCGGACCACGGTTCCGCTGCTCGCCGACGAGTACCGGCGCAACCGCACCACCGGCGGCTTTGTGATCATCGACGAGTCGACGAACCGTACCGTCGGCGCCGGCATGATCGTCGATGCCGGCTGACGCACGCGACGAGAAGGCCCCCGGCGCGACGCCGGGGGCCTTTCGCGTTCAGTCCAGGCGGGTGACGCCGCCGGCCGGGAGGACGGTCAGCGTTCCGGGGGCGGTGAAGCCGCGCTCGGCGTACGCGGCGGCCACGGCGGCGGCCACCGCCTTGGCGGCGTCCGCGTCGACCAGCGCGAGCACGCAGCCGCCGAAGCCACCACCGGTCATCCGCGCGCCGTGCGCCCCGGCGCTCAGCGCCGCCTCGACCGCCGTGTCGATCTCCGGCACGGTGATCTCGAAGTCGTCGCGCATGGAAGCGTGCGAGGCGGTCAGCAGCGGGCCGGTGTCGCGGACCCGGCCGGCGCGCAGCAGCGCTACCGTGTCGAGCACCCGCTGGTTCTCGGTCACCACGTGCCGGACCCGGCGGCGGGTCTCGTCGTCGTCGAGGCGGGCCAGCGCGTTGTCGAGGTCCGCCACCGAGACGTCGCGCAGCGCGGTCACTCCGAGCGTCGCGGCGGCCCGCTCGCAGCTCTTGCGCCGGGCGGCGTACTCGCCGTCGGCGTGCCGGTGCGGCGCCCGGCTGTCGATCACCAGCACGGCCAGCCCGGCGTCGTCCAGGTCGAACGGGATCTGTTCGATCTCCTCGGTGCGGCAGTCGAGGAACAGGGCGTGCCCGGCCCGGCCGCGGATCACCGCGGACTGGTCCATGATCCCGGTGGGCGCGCCGACGTAGTCGTTCTCGGCCCGCTGGGCGAGCCGGGGCCACCGCCCGGCGGGCAGGTCGAGCCCGCCGAGGTCGACCAGGGCGGCCAGCACCGCCGACTCGATCGCGGCCGAGGAGGAGAGCCCGGAGCCGACCGGCACGTCGGAGGCGACGGCGAGCCGCGCGCCCGGCACGTCGTGGCCGTCGGCGCGCAGCGCCCACACCACCCCGGCCACGTAGGCGGCCCACCCGTCGACCCGGCCGGGCTCGTCGGCCTCCGCCGCGCCGAACTCGACCGGCTGCTCGTCCAGCTCCGACCAGACGGTCCAGCGGCCGTCGGGGGCGGGCGCGGCGGCGACGACGGTACGCAGCGGCAGCGCGAAGGGCAGCACGAAGCCGTCGTTGTAGTCGGTGTGCTCGCCGATCAGGTTGACCCGCCCGGGAGCCGCCCAGCGGCCCGCCGGCTCGGCGCCGTACCGCTGCCGGAAGCCCGCTGTGGCGCGGTCGGCGACGTTCATGAAAGCTGTCCCGCGACGTGCTCGCGGTAGAACGCCCAGGCGTCACCGACCATGTCGTGCAGGGTCGGCTTGGCCGGCGTCCAGCCCAGCTCGTCGCGGGCGAGCGCGGAGGACGCGACCAGCTCGGCCGGGTCGCCCTCGCGGCGGGGGGCCACCTCGACCGGCACCGGGTGCCCGGTGACCTCACGGACCACGTCGACCACCTGCCGGTTGGTGAAGCCGTTGCCGTTGCCCAGGTTGTAGATCCGGTGCCGGCCCGGGGTGGCCGCGTCGAGCGCGAGCAGGTGGGCGCGGGCCAGGTCCTCGACGTGGATGTAGTCGCGGACGCAGGTGCCGTCGACGGTGGGGTAGTCGTCGCCGAAGAGCTGGAGCTTCTCCCGCCGCCCGGCGGCCACGTCGAGCGCGATCGGGATGAGGTGCGTCTCCGGGTCGTGCCGTTCGCCGATGGCCAGCCCGTCGCGCAGGTACGCCCCGGCGACGTTGAAGTAGCGCAGTGAGACGGCGGCCAGGTCGTGCGCGATCGCCTCGGAGGTGAGCGCCATGTCGACGGCCAGCTTGGTCGCGCCGTAGGTGCTGGTGGGGGCCTTGACGGCGGTCTCCGGGATGGGCAGCTCGGTGGGGTTGCCGTAGACGGCGGCGGTGGAGGAGAAGACCATCCGGGGCACCCGGGCGGCGCGGACCGCGTCGATGAGCGCGATCGAGCCGACCGTGTTGTTGTGCCAGTACAACTCGGGGCGGATCATCGACTCGCCGGCGGCGATCAGGGCGGCGAAGTGCAGCACGCCGTCGAATCCGGCGTCGGCTGTGAGCACCCGGGCGGCCTCGTGCACCGGCAGGTCGACGTGGGTGGCGTCGGGGGCGAGGGCCTCCCGGTGACCGGTGCGCAGGTCGTCCAGCACGGTCACCTGGTGTCCGTGGTCGAGCAGCATCCGGGTCACCACGCTGCCGATGTAGCCGGCGCCGCCGGTGACGAGCAGTTTCACGTCGGTCCTCCTGCCTGGGCCGCGTCCCGCGGCGGCCGTCCCGCGCTCACCCTACGGCCGGGGGCCGGGTCGCGGCTGCCATGTTGTACGCGCCGCCATTCCATCATAATCCTTCATGATTGAACAGATCCGAACATTTGCCTGAGCGTACGGTGACCGCTGTCTACCATCCTTCTCATGCGGGAGGGTGGTGGTCCCGGGCCCCGGCGGCGACCGCCGGGGCGGCCCCGACGCGAACCCGGCCCGGTGGCCCGTACCGTCGCCCGCCTCGTGGTGCGCGGTGCCGACGGCGCCACCCGCCTGGTCACCGCCCTGCTCGGGGCCAGCCCCACGGCCGGGCGGGAACGGATCAGCGAGGCCGAACTGCGTGACCTGGTCGCGGCGAACACACTGCTCGACCCGGACGAACGGCGGATCATCGACGAGGTGCTGGTGGCCGGCGCCCGCCTCGTCCGCGAGGTGATGGTGCCCCGCACCGAGGTGGTCTTCCTCGGCGCGGCGCTGCCGTTGGCGCAGGCGCAACGGCTGGTCCGCGCCGATCCGCACACCCGCTACCCGGTGGTCGACGGCACCCACGACGACGTGGTCGGCCTGGTGCGCCTGCACGACGTGCTGCTGCGCCCGGAACCGGACCGGCCGCTGCTCGTCGGCGACCTGATCCGGGAGGTGAAGCGCCTGCCGGACAGCAAGCGCGTGCTCGCGGCGCTCACCGAGATGCGCCGGGAGGGCCACCACCTGGCCGTGGTCGTCGACGAGTACGGCGGCACCGCCGGCATCGTCACCTGCGAGGACCTGGTGGAGGAACTGGTCGGGGAGATCCGCGACGACGAGCACGGCCCGCTCGAACCGGAACCCGCCGGCCTGCCCGCAGTCGTCGAGGGCCGGCTGAACCTGACCGACTTCGCCGAGCGCACCGGCGTGCCGCTGCCCGCCGGGCCGTACGAGACGGTGGGCGGGTACGTGATGGCCGCGCTGGGCCGGCTGCCGGTAGCCGGCGACGAGGTGCCGGTGGCGGTCGACCCGGCCACCGGATCGGTGGCGGCCGATCCGGCGGGCTGGCTGCTGCGGGTGCTCACCCTCGACGGCCGGCGGGTGTCCCGCCTGGCGGTCTCCGCCGCGCGGCTGCCCGAGCCCCGACGCGAGCGCAACGGCCCGCTTCCGTCCGTACCCGTCCGATCCACCGGCCCGTCATGACGGACGCCGGGGCTTGCTGACAGAATTGCCGCCATGTCCGACGTACCCGCCCGCCCGCGCGTCTTCTCCGGCATCCAGCCGACGGCCGACTCGTTCCACCTCGGCAACTACCTGGGCGCGTTGCGGCACTGGGTGGCGTTGCAGGACAGCCACGACGCCTACTACTGCGTGGTCGACCTGCACGCGATCACCGCCGGGCACGACCCGTCGGTGCTCAAGCGCCGCAGCCGGGTGGCCGCCGCGCAGTTGTTCGCGCTCGGCCTGGACCCGGAGCGCAGCACGCTGTTCGTGCAGTCGCAGGTGCCCGAGCACTCCCAACTGGCCTGGGTGCTCGGCTGCATCACCGGGTTCGGCGAGGCCGGCCGGATGACCCAGTTCAAGGACAAGTCGCAGAAGCAGGGCAGCGAGCGGGCGAGCGTCGGCCTGTTCACGTACCCGATCCTCCAGGCCGCCGACATCCTGCTCTACCAGGCGAACGCGGTGCCGGTCGGCGAGGACCAGCGGCAGCACCTGGAACTCTCCCGTGACCTGGCGCAACGGTTCAACTCGCTGTTCGGCAGCACCTTCACGGTGCCCGCCCCGCACATCGTGAAGGACACCGCCAAGATCACCGACCTGCAGGACCCGACGGCCAAGATGTCGAAGTCGTCGTCCTCCCCGGCCGGCATCATCGACCTGCTGGAGGACCCGGCCCGCTCGGCCAAGAAGATCCGCTCGGCGGTCACCGACACCGGCCGTGAGATCGTCTTCGACGCCGAGGGCAAGCCGGGGATCACCAACCTGCTCACCATCTACTCCGCGCTGTCCGGCCGCTCCATCGACGACCTGGTCGCCGCGTACGACGGCAAGGGCTACGGCGACCTCAAGAAGGACCTCGCCGAGGTGGTGCGGGAGTTCGTCACGCCGATCCAGGAACGCACGAACGCCTACCTGAACGACCCGGCCCAGCTCGACAAGCTGCTGGCGCAGGGCGCGGAGAAGGCCCGCGCGGTGGCCGCCGGGACGCTGCGGAACGCGTACGAGCGGGTCGGTTTCTTCCCGCCGGTGCGGTTCGAGTAACGGCCCGGACGGACGGAGACGGGTGACGCAGCCGGTGGCCGGAGGGGTGGCGCGCGACGTGGCGGGCAGTGACACGGCGCCGGGCGGCGCGGACACGATCCAGATCGGGATCGCTGTCGACGTCCCCGAGCCCTGGGGCGGGATGCTCACCCGCCGCCGGGTCGAGGCCGGCGACCCGCTCGCCGTCCCCGCGCACGTCACCCTCCTCGGACCCACCGAGATCCCGGTACGCGCGCTGCCCGCCGTCGAGGAGCACCTGGCCGGGGTCGCCGCCACACACCTGCCGTTCACGCTGCACCTGCGCGGCACCGGCACGTTCCGCCCGGTCACCCAGGTGGTCTTCGTGGCGGTTGCGGCCGGGATCAGCGAGTGCGAACTGCTCGCCGCCGCCATCAACTCGGCCCCCGAGCTGCGGCGCGAGCTGCGCTTCCCGTACCACCCGCACGTCACCGTGGCGCAGGACGTGCCGCCCGAGGTGCTCGACAAGGCGTACGAGGACCTGGCCGACTTCTCCGCGTTGTTCCAGGTGGAGGCGTTCACGTTGTTCTCGCACAGCGGCGCGACCCGGTGGCAGCCCCGCCGCGACTTCCGGCTCGGCGGCCGGAGCTGAACATCCGACCGGCCGGGGCCCCTCCACCACGGGCGGAGATCGGCGAGGATGACGGGGTGAACGTCTTCGGCCGGATCGAGGCGGCGGTGGGGCGCCGCATCGACGCGGCCCGGGGCCGATCGTCGGCCTTCGACCACGTCTGGCGGGCCGGGACGCTCTACGCCGACCTGCTCGCCGGGCGGCTCGCCGCCGCCATCGCGTACTACGGCTTCTTCGCCGTGTTCGCGCTCGCGCTCGTCGCGTACTGGGTCTTCGGCGCCGTGCTGCGCGACAACGAGGAGGTCAGCCGCGCGGCGGCCGACTTCCTCGACGAGAACCTGCCCTTCCTCGACCCGGCGCTGATCGCGGAGAGCAGCAACACCGTCGGCGTGGTCGGCCTGGTCATCCTGGTCTTCACCGGCATCGCCTGGGTGGAGGCGATCCGTTCCTCGCAGCGGCTGATGTACGGCTTCAACCAGCAGCCGGGCAACCTGGTGGTGCGGCGCCTGGTCGACCTGGGCGTGCTGGTCGCCGTCTTCGTGCTGCTGTTCGTCTCGGTCGCCGCCGTGGACGCGCTGGAGTCGCTGCTGCGCTTCCTGCTGCGCAGCACCGGCTCGGTGGGCCTGACCACGATCAGCGCGGTGCTGAGCGTGCTCGTCAACGCCGTGCTCGCCGCCGCGCTGCTGCTGGCCGTGCCCCGGCTGCGGATGAGCCGCCGCCGGCTGCGCCCGGCGGTGCTCGCCGTCGCGATCGGGATCACCCTGCTCAACACCGTGGGGCGCTACTACGTGGTACGCACCGAGCGGAACCCCGCGTACACGGTGGTGGCCACCGCCGTGGGCCTGCTGCTCTACCTCTACCTGCTCAACCAGCTGGTGCTCTTCGGCGCGGCGCTCGCCGCCACCAGCCCGTACGGCCGGGTGGTGGACATGGCCGAGGGCGGCGCCCGGGAGGTGGACGTGGAGGCGGACGTGCTCGACGAGGAGACCGAACCGGGCACGCCGGGAGGGGCGGGATGAGCGCACTGATCCGGATCGACGCCGAGTCGGCGGTGCCGCCGTACGAGCAGGTGCGGGCGCAGTTCGCGGCGCGCATCGGCGACGGGCGGCTGCCGGTGGGCACCCGGCTCCCGGCGGTGCGGCAGCTCGCCGTCGACCTGGGGCTGGCGGTGAACACGGTGGCGCGGGCGTACCGGGAGTTGGAGGGCGCCGGGCTGGTCGAGACGCGCGGGCGGCACGGCACAGTGGTCGCCCCCGGCCGGGACGACGCCACCGACCGGCTGCACCGGGCCGCGGCCGGGTACGCCGCCGAGGCGCGTCGCCTGGGCGTTCCCCGCCGGACGGCTCTCACCCTGGTGCGGGCCGCCCTCGACGCCGACGGACAGGACTGAGCCGAGGACGGGGAAGCGCCCCTCACCGCCGTCTCAGACGGCGAGGGACGCTTCCTGACGTTCTACAGGTCGCACGGCCGGGCGGGTACCCGGCGGGTTCCTAGTAGGGGTCCTTGCAATTGTGCCCGGTGCGGTTGTAGATCGGGATGAACGCCATGGCGTCCCAGGCGATGTCGACGTTACCGGTGGCGTTCGACGGGCCCGAGTTGTTCAGCAGCACCTGGGATCCCCGACCGAGGTTGTAGGCGCCCAGGTAGACCCACTTGTCGTGGCCGTTCACGCCGGGCATGCCCGTGCCCTGGTCCAGCTCGCAGTAGTACTCGCTGCCGTCGTTGCCGCCGCGGATGACGTACTCCGCGGGCTTGTATTCGCCGCCGTGGCTCGGCAGGTGCGCGACGACGTCGAAACGCATCCGTTCCCCGGGTTGCAGGTCGAGGTTGGGCGTCCAGGCGCCGACGAGGTGGTGTTTGGGGTTGGGGCTGCCGTTGACCGTCGGGTATACGTGGCTGAACCACATGTGTCCCTGATAGCCGGCGCCGAGCTGGTGCAGGTCGATGTCGGCGTAGAGGGCGTTCGTGCTGCCTGTGGGGTAGCCGGCCCGGATGGTGAACTTCCCGTCGTTCGGATCGCTCGTGCAGCCCATGGCGTACTGCGACGAGTCGATCGTCGTGTACACGACGCTGGTTCTGCGGGTGGCGTCCTTGTCCGGGTCGGAGTTGCCGGTGAAGACCGAGCAGTCCCGGTCGTAGACCCGCTGCACCCCGGGCTCGGCCGACGACGAGCCGTACGTCAGCTTCTCCTTGGCGCACTGCCCGCCCGGGCAGTTGGCGAACGTCGCGTTGCCGTGCCACCAACATGCCTCACTGTCGGCCGGGCACGGGCTCGCCACGTTCGGGGTGCAGCTGTTGATGCTCGGTGAGCAGAACGTGTAGATCCCCGGCAGCGACAGCACCTTGGTGAAGCGGCTCGGGTAGTTCGGCGAGTTGGCTCCGTACGTCGGCTGGGAGTAGGCCTCGGTGGCGATCGGGAAGCCCTTGAGCTGGGGCGTCTCGATCCACCCCATGATCCGTTCCGGGTACGACCAGTGGTTCGGCGTCTCCGCGTCCGCGTAGGTGTCCCGCAGGAACCCCGACCGGGCCGGATCGTAGGAGGGGTTGGCCGGGTTGTTCAGCCATCCGATGCCCCACCGGCCGTTGTGGCCGCCCGCCTCGCTGCTGGGGTGGAAACCGCTGTTGTACGCCCAGACGGCCAGGAACCAGTTCTCGATCCAGCTCGGGTCGTTGTTGTTGAGCGTGCTGCGGCCGAGCGGCTCGTTGTAGATCTGGTTCCACTTCTCGATCAGGATGTTGAGCCCGGCAGCGATGTTCGCCGCGTAGTCGACAGCGATGGCGACCTGCTGGTTGCGGGTGTAGACGGTGTCACCGACGCTCATGCCGGTGGTGACCTGACCGACGCCGTACCCGCAGTCCGCCTTCGGGTAGTTGATGATGTCGATGCTGGCGCCCGCGTTGCCGTAGTAGTCGGCGATCAGCGGGTTGCCGAGGTCGCCGGGCACCGCGTGCCACGAGGCCTGCGACAGGTTGGTCTCCTGGGCCAGGATGCCCAGCATGAGCTGCGCGGGCACCTCGCCGCCGCCGGCCACCGCACGACGCGGGAACAGGCCCTGCGGGCTGTAGGCCGGTAGACCCGACTTCAGATAGTTGTCGGGCCGGGACGTGGTCAGGGTGCCGTGCACGGCCCGGTCCACCGCCCATTCGACCATGTTGGCGCTCGGTTGCTGCGCCTGCACCTTGGGGTCGTTACGGCGTACCGCGCATTTCGGGTTCGAGATGTTCGGATCCACCGCCAGGGTGCCCACCGTCGGCGCGGCAGCCGTGCGGGTCGGTAGCGCGTCCAGCCGGGGTGCGTTCCGGGCCGTGTCGAAGGTGGCTGTCGACTGGCGGCCGGTGGCGGTGGCCTCCACCGACACCCGGACCCGTCCCGCGTCCGCCGGGTCCGCCGGCAGCAACGGGTCGCGTACGGACTTCTCGGCCTGTGCGGTGCCGATCTCCCGGACCAGCAGATGCCCCTGCCCGGAGGCGGCGCGGACCCGGTGGTCCGAGCGGATCACGGACAGTTCGGGCAGGGCCCGGCCGGGGGCCGGTGCGGTGCCGATCAGCGTGTTCTGCCCGCCGAGCCGCCCCATCAGCTGGAGGTGGCCCCGCTCGCCGGTCGTCACGGTCCTCATCCGGCCGTCCTGGTAGCGCTGCGCCACGGCCCGTTCGCCGACGACGGCGACGAGGTCGATCCCGCTTCGTGCGGTGGCTCGCAGTGCGGAGACCGGCCCGGCCGGCCGGGCCTTCTCGGTCAGTTCCCCGGCGGCGCCGACCTTCACCAGCCGGCCCCGGGCGACGCCGTAGTCACCGTCGGCCGCCGGTGCCGGCGTGGTCAACTGGGCCGCGATCCGCCGGGTCTGGGTGACCCGGTGCGCGGCCGCGTCCACGGTGAGCAGATCGGTCTGCTGCATGTCCTCGCCGACCGCCCGGGTGAGCAACACGCGGTCGTCCGGCCCGCATGCCGGGTTGAAGTACGCCAGTTGCAGTCCGGTCGCCACTCTGGTCGCCTTGCCGGTGGCGATGTCCACCACCGCGGCTATTCCTCCGCCCCGCACCAGTGTCGGTTTGTTCGCGGCCATCTTCGGAGCGAAGACGGCCACCGCGTAACGGCCGGAACCGGTCACGCAGGTTTCACCCATCCACGGGCCCACGTCCAGCGCCGAGGCGGAGAGGGTGGCCAGGGTGGACCAGGCGAAGGCGTCCCGCTCCCGCGCCACGTAGAGATGGAAGCCGTTGCTGTCTCCCGCTCCGGTGACCACGACGTCCGAGGAGGTCGACCAGCCGTCGCCGAGCGCCGCATCCGGGTCCTGAACGGCGGACGGGGCGTGCGCCGGCGTACCACCGGGCCGGCTGCTCGCGGTCGCCGGTGTCGTGCCGGCCCCGCCGGCGAGTGTGACGAGCGTCGCTAAGGCGACGCATCTTTTCATACCGCTTCTCTTCAATTTTCCCCCGTTCTTGGAAGGCACCGGAAGGCGCCCGAACAACTTGCCTTTCGGCGTTTCCCTCATCGCCACGCGGTGCACGTGTCATTGCCGTCCGGATTGCCCGTGGGTGACGATGCGCACCACTGCAGGGAGTATTCCCAACTGACCATCGTCGTGACGTAGTTGCCGACTCCGCTTACCTGTACCGAAGTTGCGGTCTGGTTCAGGCCCCCGTATGTGGGCTGCCAGTCCAGCCGCAGCGTCGAGACGTCCCCGAACCAGGCGGCGTTGTACTCGCCCCACATCGCGCCGCAGGTCGGCGAGTAGTAGAGATCGCCGTGCGCCACGTTGTCGTCCGGGTCGTTCCCGTCCACGCGCGAGAAGCTGGCAATTGCGTACGCGCCGGTGACGCACCCGTTGGCGGATGCCATTTTTCCGTTGCAGCCGGTCCGGCTGCATCCGGCGGCTGCCGCCGCCGTCGCCGGTGACAGGGCCGCGACGAGCCCGGCGCAGATCAGCGCAGCCGTGGCCGTTTTTCGCATTTTCTTCGTCAACTATTCCTCCCCGTGGTTTGCGGCAGTTGCCGCGAGCAACAGGCTGGCAGAGGAATGGCGAGGGTGCAACGCATTGACCGTTGTCGTAAGTGCGGGTAGCCTGCGATGCGGCCGTGGTGGATTGCGACGTCGGGGCCGTTCCACGACACGGGGAGCGCAATGTGAACGAGACGACCGCGCGCGAGGCCGATTCGGCTCCCGCGGGCCGCACGAGGCCGCCCGGCAGACGGCTCCGGATCGCCGTGCCCGTGCTGGTGTTGCTGCTGGCCGGTGCGGCGGGCTTCGTGCTGTGGGGCGAGCGGGGCGCGGAACCGGGCCGCCCCCCGGCGCCGATCGGCGCCAGGGGCGAACCGGGGGAGTACCAGTCCGTCCCGACCGCTGCCGTCCCCACCGCGTCGGGGCCGGCACAGGTGTTCGCCGGCACCACAGCGGAGGAGGTCACGGACGCGTGGGTCCGGCGGTGGCCCGGGCCGGTGACGATGGACCGCTCGTTGCGCATCATCAACGTGACGCTGCCGGGGACGCGGGATGAGTTGTCCGCGGCGGTCGTTCCGCCGACGAAGGACCGCCGAGACGAGGTGGGACACGTCATCTGTCGCGTCAAGCTTCAGGGCAGCCTGTCCCGGTCGTTGCTGCGGACGCTCGTCGACGGCTGCCTCGGCCCGGTGCTCAAGACCGACGAACGCGCGGCGGTGCGCGACTGGCTGACCGGCGTCGACCTGTCCCCACCGCACTTCCAGATGAAGCGGTCGCCTCGCTTCGAGCTGCAGGTGAACCGCAACGCCGAGCCCAATCTGATGCTGACCCTGAACGCGCGCTGACCCGGGCCGGTCGGCGTACGTCGAGGCGAATGACCCCCTGTCCGGGGCCGCAACGGCCATGATGTGCCTGTGGGCGCACTCGTGACACTGGACCTGCCGGACGACTCACCGATCCGGGGCCTGCCGTGGATCATCACGTTCGGCCCGCTCGGTGCCGAGGACGACTGGGAGCCGGTGGTCTGCGGCCCGTACGAGCGACCGCACGCGCTGGCGCTGGCCGAGGCGGTGGTGGCCGAGGAGCAGCTGATGGCGGTGGTGGAGCCGCTGCTGCCGGCGTTGACGCCGGAGGAGATCCGGGGCGAGATCGCCGCCGCGCAGATCGCCGCCGAGGACGAGGCGGCCGAGGTCGACCGGGCGGATCTCTACGGCGACTTCGAGGACGTCATCGACGAGGAACTGGAACGGGCCGCCGAGCGCGAACCGGAGCCCGAGCCGGCGAAGGCGCCCGACCGGGAGGAGATCCGTGCCGGGTTCGCCCGGATCTCCGCGCTGCTCACCGCCAAGGGCGGCTGAGCACGCTCAGCGCTGGTCACGTGCTTCCCGATGGACGCCGGCCCCCCGGGAGCGGACTCCCGAGGGGCCGGGACCACCTCACCCCCACCACAAGGGGTCGGCAGCCCCAGCCGCCCGTCGGCGCGGGGCACAACGGACGGCCAGGTCGATGGCGGGTTACCCGGCTGGACGCCGTTCGAACCACGCAGCCGCGTCCACCGGCAGGACGTGCCCGTCGCCCCGCTCGGTGAGTTCGGCGCTCGCGACGAGCGGGCGGCCGTGGCCGCTCACCGTCACGTCGGCGCCGCTGATGTTGACCACACCGGTCACCTCGGCGTCCCCGGCGGCGCGACGGAACGCGAGTACGCCGGGCTCGGTCTCCAGCCAGGTGATCCCCTCCAGGCCGGCCAGCGCCGGGTGCTCGTGCCGGATGCGCAGCGCGGTCCGGTACAGCTCCAGCGTCGAGCCGGGCACCCCGGTCTGGGCGGCCACCGACAGTGACCGCCAGGTCGCCGGCGCCGGCAGCCAGCTCAGCTCGCTGCCGGCGGGCCCGAAGCCGTACGGGGGCAGGTCGCCGCCCCACGGAATGGGCACCCGGCAGCCGTCCCGGCTCTCCCCGGTACGCCGGAACGCCGGGTCCTGACGCAGCTCGTCCGGGAGGTCCAGCACCTCCGGCAGGCCCAGTTCCTCGCCCTGGTAGACGTACGCGCAGCCGGGCAGCGCGAACATCAGCAGCGCGGCGGCGCGGGCGCGGCGCAGGCCGACCTCGCCGTCGCCGTACCGGGTGACGTGCCGCTGCCGGTCGTGGTTGGAGAGCACCCAGGTGGTGGGCGCGCCCACGATCGTCGCCTCGGCGAGCGCGGTGTCGATCACCTTGCGGAACGAGTCGGCCGACCAGGTGGCGTCGAGGAAGTCGAAGCTGAACGCCTGGTGCAGCTCGTCCGGGCCGATGTAGCGGGCCAGCCGCTGCGGCGTCTCGGCCCACGCCTCGGCGACCGCCATCCGGCCGCCCGGGTAGCTGTCCAGGATCGGCCGCCAGGCGCGGTAGATGTCGTGCACCTCGTCCTGGTCGAAGTACGGCAGCCGGCCCTTGCCCAGCAGCTCGGACTGGCGCTGGCCGGTGGTCATCGAGCTGAAGCCGACGTCCGGCAGTCCCTCGGCCTTGAGCATCCCGTGCGCCACGTCGATCCGGAAGCCGTCCACGCCCCGGTCCAGCCAGAAGCGGAGCACGTCCTCGAACTCGGCCCGCACCTCCGGGTGGCGCCAGTTCAGGTCCGGCTGCGCCGGGTCGAACAGGTGCAGGTACCACTGGCCGTCGACCACGCGCGTCCAGGCCGGGCCGCCGAAGATGCTCTCCCAGTCGTTCGGCGGCAGCTCACCCTGCTCGCCCTTGCCGTCGGCGAACAGGTAGCGCTCGCGCTCCGGCGAGCCCGGTCCGGCGGCGAGCGCGGCGGCGAACCACGGGTGCGCGCTGGAGGTGTGGTTGGGCACCATGTCGACGATGATCCGCAGACCGAGCGCGTGCGCGTCGCTGATCATCTCGTCGAAGTCGGTCAGGTTGCCGAACAGCGGGTCGACGTCGCGGTAGTCGGCCACGTCGTAGCCGGCGTCGACCTGCGGCGAGGTGTAGAACGGCGTCAGCCAGAGCGCGTCCACGCCGAGGTCGCGCAGGTAGGGCAGGCGCTGCCGGATGCCCTGGAGGTCACCCACACCGTCGGAGTTCGCGTCCGCGAAGCTGCGGACGTACACCTGGTAGACGACCGCGGACCGCCACCAGTCGTCGTCGGCGGTGCGCGGGGTGGTGCTGGGGGCGGAGGTCATCGCTGTCGATCCCGTTCTGTGGCGGCTTCTGGTGCGGCGCAGAGTGTCTGAGCAGAATGCCGCCACCGCCATGCAAGAGTCAAGCATTCCTTGCGCAAGAAATGACGGCAATCACCCACTCGCGGGCGCCTCCGCCCTCTGGACCGTCTCCCGCATCCCGAGACGCCCACCCCGTCCCACCCCGCCCTCGACCCGGCTGCCCAGCGGCGTTGATCAAGGGGTTGGTGTCCGGAATGGAGATCGACTCCGCCGAAACTCCTTGATCACCGGGGAGGTGGGGTCAGGCGGGGACGGGGAGGGAGGGGGAAGGGGTGGCGGGGCGCTGGAGGGCCGGCGGGCTCGTGGGCTTGGCCCCCGCTGTCGAGCCGCGTACCACCAGCTCGGGGCGGAACAGGTATTCGGAGTTCGGGGACGGGTGGCCGTTGATCTCGTCGACCAGGGCGCGGACCGCCGCGACCGCCATCGCGGCGACCGGCTGGCGCACGGTGGTCAGCGGCGGGTCGGTGAAGGCCATGAGCGGGGAGTCGTCGTACCCGACCACGGAGATGTCGCCCGGCACCGACAGTCCGCGCTGGCGGGCGGCCCGGATCGCGCCGAGCGCCATCAGGTCCGAGCCGCAGACCAGCCCGGTCACGCCACGCTCGATGAGCCGGCCGGCGGCGGCCTCGCCACCCTCGACGCCGAACAGGGACAGCTCGGTTAGCTCGGCCAGATCGTCCTCGGTGGTGTCGGTCAGGCGCCCCATCGCGGCCTTGTAGCCGGCGACCTTGCGCTGCACGGGTACGAACCGGTCCGGGCCGGTGATCAGGCCGATCCGGCGGTGCCCGAGAGCGACCAGGTGGGCGACCGCCAGTTCGGCGGACTCGCGGTCGTCGCAGGAGACGAACGGCGCGGGGATGCCCGGGGCGTATCCGTTGATCATGACGATCGGCAGCGGCCGGGCCAGCAGCGTGCGGTAGCGGTCGTGGTCCGCGGCGGTGTCGGCGTGCAGGCCGGAGACGAAGACGATGCCGGAGACCTGCCGGTCCAGCAGCATCTCCACGTACTCGTCCTCGCGGACGCCGCCGGGCGTCTGCGTGCAGAGCACCGGTGTGTAGCCGGTGGGAGCCAGCGCGGACTCGATGATCTGGGCGAACGCCGGGAAGATCGGGTTGTCCAGCTCCGGCACGACCAGGCCGACCAGTCCGGCGCTGCGCTTGCGCAGCCGAGCCGGCCGCTCGTAGCCGAGCACGTCGAGGGCGGTCAGGACGGCCTGCCGGGTCTCGGGGGCCACACCGGGGCGGTCGTTGAGCACCCGCGACACCGTGGCCTCGCTGACTTCAGCCTGGTGGGCGATGTCGGATAGTCGAGCGCGCATGTGCGGCACTTTAGCCCAACGGCAAAGTCTTGCGTACACTTCTGCAAGCCCTTCCATTCTCTGCAACCTCTTGCTAACGTCCCCGCAACATGCGGGAGCAGCGGCGCAGCACCTCGGCGCCGGTCAGCAAGAACTTTCAGAGGTTTCCACTGGCGGGCCGCCCTTCCCCCGGCGGGCCGCCATGACGACAGGAGTACCGATGCGCATCCGTACCGCGGGTGTGGTCGCCGTCCTCGGCCTGGCGCTCGCCGCCTCCGGCTGTGGTGACAGCGGCAGCGACAAGCCGGCCGCCGGCGAATCCGCCAAGGCGACCGGTGGCAAGCTGGTCATCTGGGCCGACGACAAGCGCGCGGCCGCGCTCAAGCCGTTCGCCGAGGAGTTCGGCAAGGAGAACGGCGTGACCGTCGAGGTCCAGGCCGTCTCCAAGGACCTGCAGACCAACTTCGTCACCGCCTCCCAGCAGGGCAGCGGCCCGGACGTCGTGGTCGGGGCGCACGACTGGATCGGAAACATGGTCCAGAACGGCGCCATCGACCCGGTGCAGCTCACCGCCGAGCAGAAGGCGGGCTTCAACGAGACGGCGGTCAAGGCGGTCACCTTCAACGGCCAGCTCTACGGCGTGCCCTACGCCACCGAGAACCTGGCGCTGATCCGCAACACCGAGCTGGCACCCGAGGCGCCGAAGACGATCGAGGACCTGGTCGCCGCCGGCAAGAAGCTCAAGGCCGAGAAGAAGGCCAGCGAGATCCTGTGCCTGCAGTCCGGCCAGAACGGCGATGCCTACCACATCTACCCGCTGTACACCTCCGGCGGCGGCTACCTGTTCGGCACCACTGCCAACGGCGACTACGACCCGAAGGACCTGGGCGTGGGCAAGCCGGAGTCGATCGCGGCCTTCCAGAAGATCGCGAAGCTGGGTGAGAAGGGCGAGGGTGCGCTGAAGCGCTCCATCACCGGTGAGAACTCCATCGCCACCTTCACCGGCAAGAAGTGCGCCTACCTGGTGTCCGGCCCGTGGGCCGTGGCCGACGCCAAGAAGGCCAACATCGCGTACGACATCTCCCCGGTCCCCGGCTTCGCCGGTGGCAAGGAGGCCCAGCCGTTCGTGGGCGTCCAGGCGTTCTACGTCGCCGCCAAGGGCAAGAACAAGGCCCTGGCCCAGGAGTTCGTCACCAACTACGTGACCAAGCCCGAGCTGGCCGTCGCGCTGTACAAGGCCGAGCCGCGTCCGCCGGCGCTGACCGCCGCCTTCGAACAGGTCAAGGGCGAGGACGCGGACCTGGCCAAGTTCTCCGAGGCCGGTAAGAACGGCCAGGTGCTCCCGGCGATCCCGGCCATGGCCGCGATCTGGGACCCGTTCGGCAAGGCGGAGGCCGCCATCATCGGCGGCGCCGACCCGGCCAAGACGATCACGGCCGCCGGCAAGACCATCCAGGGCCAGATCAAGTAATGAGCGCGCCGCTGTCCGGCCCGGGGTCTGCACCGCAGGCCCCGGGCCGGGAGCCCGTACGCCGTGGGCTCCCGCGCACGTCCCGTACCGCGCGGCAACACGCGCCGATCACCGCGACCGGCCTCGTCGCCAAGGTGGTCCTGCTCGGCCTGGTGGCCGGGATCGCGATGTGGGCGGCGTTCCCGCTCATCGAGGCCGAACACTGGATCGGGCTGGGCGTCCTGGTGGTCACCACCGCCGGCCTGTTCTACCTCTACCTGAGCCGCCGGCACATCCCGGCCAAGTACCTGGTGCCCGGCACGCTCTTCCTGATCGCCTTCCAGGTCGTCCCGGTGCTCTACACCGCGAGCACCGCGTTCACGAACTTCGGCGACGGGCACCGGGGCAGCAAGGACGACGCGATCGTCGCCGTGCAGACCGCCTCGGTCCAGCAGGTGCCCGGCTCGACCGAGTACAACCTCACCATCGCCACCGAGGGCGACCCGGCGACCGGTGACCTGGTCTTCCTGCTCGGTGACCCGAAGACCAGGGAGGTCTTCGCCGGGGACGCGGACGGGCTGCGCAAGCTCGACGCCGCCGACGTCGAGGTGAGCAGCCTCAGCGGCAAGATCACCGCTGCGGACGGCTACACCGTCCTGAACATCGGGCAGGCCAGCGCGCGCAGCGACGCCGTCACCGCGCTCGTCGTGCCCACCGACGAGGGCGCCATCCGCTCCAACGGCCTGACCCGCGCCTACGAGGGCAAGGCGATCCGGGCGTACGACGCCGCGTGCGACTGCGTCAAGGACAGCGAGACCGGCAAGACGTGGACCGCCGACGAGAAGACCGGCGCCTTCGTCGCCGCCGACGGCGAGCGACTCGCCCAGGGCTGGAAGGTCGACGTCGGGCTGAAGAACTTCGCCGCGGTGCTCACCGACGGCAACATCTCCGGCCCGTTCTTCGGCACGCTGGCCTGGAACTTCGCGTTCGCGATCGGCTCCACCGGCCTGACGTTCCTGCTCGGCATGGCCATCGCGCTCGCGCTGCACTCACCCCGGATGCGTGGCACCAACCTCTACCGGATGGTGCTGATCCTGCCGTACGCCATGCCGTCGTTCGCCATGCTGCTGATCTGGCGGGACATGTTCAACACCGACTTCGGCCTGCTCAACAACCTGTTCGGGCTGAACGTCGACTGGTTCGGCGGCAACTGGTCGGCCCGGATCGCGGTGCTGCTGGTGCAGTTGTGGCTCGGCTACCCGTACATGTTCCTGGTGGCCACCGGCGCGCTGCAGGCCATTCCCCGGGAGCTGACCGAGGCGACCTCGGTCGACGGCGCGTCGCCCTGGCAGTCGTTCCGGGCGGTCACCCTGCCGCTGCTGCTGGTGGCGCTGTCGCCGCTGCTGATCGCGTCGTTCGCGTTCAACTTCAACAACGTCAACGCGATCCTGTTCACCACCGAGGGCGGCCCCTTCGCGCCGGACAACCCGACAAACGGCGCCACCGACCTGCTGATCACCTACACGTACCGGCTCGCGTTCGGCGCGCAGGGCGCCGAGTTCGGCCTGGCCGCCACCGTCTCGATCTTCATCTTCGCGATCGTGGCGACGGTCTCGGCGATCAGCTTCCGGCGGACCCGCAAGCAGGAGGAGGTGTACTCGTGACCACAATCGCGGAGACGCCCGCACCCACGGCCACCCGCAAGCCGGCCCGTCGCTCGCGCAGCCGCTGGTTCGCCCAGGTGGGCTGGCGGCACCTGGTCGGGGTGCTGGCGGTGGTGTTCAGCCTCTTCCCGATCCTGTTCGTGATCTCGGCGGCGTTCAACCCGCTCGGCACGCTCTCCTCCACCGAGCTGCTGCCGACCGGGGCGTCGCTGGAGAACTTCACCAACCTGTTCGACACGACCGCGTTCGGCCACTGGTTCCTCAACTCGCTGCTGCTCGCGGGCGTGGCCAGCTTCGCGTCGATCTTCCTGTCGTCGCTCGCGGCGTACGCGTTCTCCCGGATGCGTTTCGCCGGGCGCCGGGTCGGCCTGCTCGCGTTGCTGCTGATCCAGATGTTCCCGCAGTTCCTGGCGATCGTGGCGATCTTCCTGATCTTCACCACGCTCACCGATCTCTACCCGGGGATCGGGTTCAACACCCCGTGGGGCCTGTTCCTGCTCTACATGGGTGGCGCGCTGGGGGCGAACACCTGGCTGATGAAGGGCTTCTTCGACACCCTGCCGAAGGAGCTGGACGAGTCCGCGACCATGGACGGCGCATCGCACGTGCAGATCTTCTTCCGGATCATGCTGCCGCTGGTGGCGCCGATCCTGGCGGTGACCGGCCTGCTCGCGTTCATCGGGTCGATCAACGAGTTCATCATCGCCAACGTGTTCCTCACCGAACCCGAGTCGAAGACCCTCGCGGTCGGCATGTACGGCCTGGTCGCGGGCGAGCGCAACAACAACTTCGGGATGTTCGCGGCGGGCACGCTGCTCACCGCGATCCCCACGGTGCTGGTGTTCCAACTGCTCCAGCGCTACATCGTCTCCGGACTCACCTCCGGAGCGGTAAAGGGCTGAGCCTCCTCGGCTCACGCTGCGGCAAGGGCGTCGTGTCGGCGTACACCGGAGCGGTTCACGGGCGGACCGCCGCGGTCGGGTGAACCGGCCGCGGCGGGTGCCCGCCCCTCTCCCTGCCGGTACGACGCGAAAGGCAGCACCATGTCCCTTCAGCCGCACCACGACGGTTCCGCCACCTACGTCCCGGAGCAGGAGCCCGCGCTCGGGCAGACAGTGCCGGTCTTCGTCCGGGTCCCGGCCGGCTCCGGCGTCTCCCAGGTGCACGTGCGCACCACCGGCGACGGCGAGCCGCGCTTCGCCGAGGCGCGGATCGACCGCACCGACGGCGGCGACGTGTGGTGGCGGGCCGACGTCGAGGTCCGCAACCCGGTCAGCAACTACCGCTTCCTGCTCGACGGCGAGCGCGGCGCCCGCTGGCTGAACGCGGCCGGGCTGGCCGGTCACGACGTGCCGGACAACGGCGACTTCAAGCTGGTCAGCTACGCCCCGCCGCCGGCCTGGACCCGGGACGCGGTCATCTACCAGATCTTCCCGGACCGGTTCGCCCGTTCGGCCGCCGCCGACGGCCGCACCGTGCCGGACTGGGCCGTCGGATGCGACTGGGACACCCCGGTCATCGGCCGCGGCCCGGAGACGCCCCGGCAGTTCTACGGCGGCGACCTCGACGGGATCGCCGAGCGCCTGGACCACCTGGACCGGCTCGGCGTCAACACCGTCTACCTCACGCCGGTCTTCCCGGCGCGCTCCAACCACAGGTACGACGCGTCGAGCTTCGACACCGTCGACCCGCTGCTCGGCGGCGACGCGGCGCTGGCCCGGCTCGCCGACGCGGTGCACGCCCGGGGCTGGCGGCTGCTCGGCGACATCACCAGCAACCACACCGGCGACGCCCACGACTGGTTCACCGCCGCCGTCTCCGACGTGCACGCGCCGGAACGCGATCTGTACTACTTCGACCTGACCGGCGGCGACTACGAGTCGTGGAACGGGGTGAAGTCGCTGCCGAAGCTCAACTGGGGCAGCGCGGAACTGCGCCGCCGCTTCGCCACCGCCGAGGACTCGCTGCTGCGCCGCTGGCTGCGCCCGCCGTACGGGCTGGACGGCTGGCGGGTCGACGTGGCGAACATGACCGGCCGGCGGGGCGCGGACGCGTACACCCACGAGGTGGCGCGGCTGCTGCGCGAGGTGGTCGCCGAAACCCGGCCGGACGGCCTGCTGCTGGCCGAGCACGGCCACGACCACACCGGTGACCTGGACCGCGACGGCTGGCACGGGACGATGAACTACGTCGGCTTCACCGACCCGGTCTGGTCCTGGCTGCGCCACGGCGACGACCCGGTGCCGAACTTCCTCGGCACCCCGGGCGGGGTACGGCGGCGCGACGCGGACGCGGTGCTCGCCACCATGAACACGTACCGGTCGCTGGTGTCCTGGCGGTCGTACACGCACTCGTGGCAGTTGCTCGGCTCGCACGACTCGGCCCGGATCCGCACGGTGGTCGGTGACGCGGCCCGGCAGGAGGTGGCGGCCGGACTGCTCGCCACGATGCCCGGCACGCCCGTGGTCTTCGCCGGGGACGAGCTGGGCCTGACCGGTACGAACGGGGAGGGCTCGCGTACTCCGATGCCGTGGCACCGGCCGGAGAGCTGGGACCGGCGCACGTTCGAGGCGTACCGGGCGTTGCTGACGCTGCGCCGCGACGAGCCGGCGCTGCGCCACGGCGGCCTGCGCTGGGTGCACGCGGACGCGGACACGCTCGTCTTCCTGCGCGAGGCGCCCACGTCGACGGTGCTGGTGCTGGCCCGCCGCGCCCTCGGTGCCCCGGTCCGCCTGGCCGGCCTGCCCGCCGCCACCAACATCTACGGCGACGCCGAAGCCCTGCACCCGGACGCCGAGGGCACGGTGACCCTCCCCGCCGAAGGCCCCACCTTCCAGCTCTGGCGCCTGCGCTGAGACATCCCTCGCCCCGCGATCTTGCGGTTTCGGCCCGTGGCGCCCGGCTTTCGTCCCGCTTGCCGGGGCGGTGACTGCAAGATCGCGGGGGCGGGTGGGTCACGGTATGACGGCAGGTGGTCGGGGTCATTACTACGAAGCGTCGTTGATAGGGGAGGATGGAGCGCGTGGAAGCTCTTCGACTGATTCTTCTCTACGTTCATCTGATCGGTTTCGCGCTGCTGCTCGGCGGTGGGATCGCCCAGTACGTCAGCGGCAAGCTGCGGATCAACGCCGCCATGTTGTGGGGCTCGATCATTCAGGTTCTCACCGGCATCGGGCTGTCCGCCCCGCTGCGTGACGGGGACGAGCCGGCACCGGCAAAACTTGTTACCAAGTTGGTGCTCGCGCTGGTCATCTTCGTCATGGTCTTCTTCTCCCGTAAGCGGGAGACCGTCAACCGTGGCCACTTCCTCGCGATCGTCGGGTTGACGCTGGTCAACGCAGCCGTCGCGGTGTTCTGGCGTTAATTCGCCGCACGCTGGGGAAGCTCGGAAAAACGGACGTTCGCGACACCACCGCGCACGCCTACCGGGCGGATAAGTGACGTGCCCCACGCAAGGGTTACACCGGGGTAACGGACGCTCAACAGTCGTGCACGATTGGCGGCCGGTGGGTGGGCGCGGGCGTACGCTCCCGTCCGTAACGTGGGACGCCGGCGGCACATCGCAGGCCGGCGCAAGGGCTGCACAACCGCGCACGACGCGGTGTGCAAGGGGAAGGAGACGTCTTGCGCTCTGTGCGTGGGATGCGGATCGCCTCCGCCATTCTGGCGGGTGGACTCGTGCTGGGCGCTGCCGCGTGTGGTGAGGCTCCGGACGACGACAACAACGCCGGTGGCGACGGTGGCAAGAAGTTCAGCGCCTGCATGGTGACCGACGTCGGCGGTATCGACGACAAGTCGTTCAACGCCTCGGCCTGGAAGGGCCTGCAGGAGGCGCAGAAGGAGAACGACAAGATCGAGATCAAGTACGTCCAGTCGAAGGCCGAGGCGGACTACGAGGTCAACCTGACCGGGTTCGTCAACCAGAAGTGCGACTTCATCCTGGCCGTCGGTGGCCTGATGTCGGACGCCACCAAGGCCGCGGCGGAGAAGAACCCGAACCAGCAGTTCGGCATCGTCGACGCCAACCCGGGTGTGAGCAACGTCTACCCGATGCAGTTCGACACCGCGCAGGCCGGGTTCCAGGCCGGCTACCTGGCCGCCGGGATGAGCAAGACCGGCAAGGTCGGCACCTATGGTGGTCTGCCCATCCCGCCGGTCACCATCTTCATGGACGGCTTCGCCGACGGCGTGGCGAACTACAACAAGGCCAAGAGCAAGAACGTCCAGGTGCTGGGCTGGGACAAGGCCACCCAGAAGGGCTCCTTCGCCAACTCGTTCGAGAAGCAGGACGAGGGCAAGAAGGTCTCCGACGCGCTCGTCGCGCAGGGCGCCGACATCGTGATGCCGGTCGCCGGTGGCGCCGGTCTCGGCACCACCTCCGCGGCCAAGGCCTCGGGCGGCAAGTACTCGGTCGTCTGGGTGGACATCGACGGCTGTGAGAGCACCCCGGACTGCGCGGCGATCCTGACCACCGTCGTCAAGAACATCCCGGACGCCGTCAAGGACGCCGTGGTGAAGGCCGCCGGCGGCGAGAAGCTCCAGTCCACGCCGGGCTTCGTCGGCACGCTCGCCAACAACGGCGTCTCGATCGCTCCGTACCACGACTTCGACAGCAAGGTCCCGGCGGACCTGAAGGCCGAGGTCGACAAGATCAAGACGGACATCGCCGCCGGCACCATCACTGTCACCTCGAAGGCCCAGCCGACCAAGTGACCGTCCCGTCGGCCCTCACGGTGCGATCATCGGCAGCGAGGGCCGGCGGGCACCAGGTTTGACGATCCGGCCGTCCCGGCCCGACGGGGAAGGTTCCCCCGCGCCGGGACGGCCGATCATCTTGAAATCCCCCGAACATCCCCACCCGGCGAGGTGGCGGCGTGGCAGGTCGCTACGCTGCACCATCGCTCGCACTCCAGGAGGTTGCGCTGAGACTCGAACTGCGCGGCATCACCAAACGGTTCGGTGATGTGGTCGCCAACGACCACATCGACCTGACGGTGGAGCCTGGAGAGATCCACGCCCTGCTCGGCGAGAACGGCGCCGGCAAGTCGACATTGATGAACGTGCTCTACGGCCTCTACCAGCCGGACGAGGGCGAGATCCTGGTCGACGGAAAGCCGCTGAAGCTGAAGGGCCCGTCGGACGCGATCGCCGCCGGGATCGGGATGGTGCACCAGCACTTCATGCTGGTGCCGGTCTTCACCGTGGCCGAGAACGTGATGCTCGGCGCCGAACAGGTCAAGGGGCCCTTCGCCGGCATCCTCGACCGGCGGCGGGCCCGGCGCGAGGTCGCCGAGGTCTCCGAGCGGTACAACCTGCGGGTCGACCCGGACGCGGTGATCGAGGACCTGCCGGTCGGCATCCAGCAGCGGGTGGAGATCGTCAAGGCCCTCACCCGCGACGTCGACCTGCTGATCCTCGACGAGCCCACGGCCGTGCTCACCCCGCAGGAGACCGAGGAACTGCTCACCGTCATGCGGTCGCTCAAGGCCGCCGGTAAGTCGATCGTGTTCATCACCCACAAGCTGGGCGAGGTGAAGGCGATCGCGGACCGGATCACCGTGATCCGGCGCGGGAGGACGGTCGGCACCGCCGAGCCGAGCGCGAGCCGGGACGAGCTGGCGGCGCTCATGGTGGGACGCAGCGTCCGGCTGACAGTGGACAAGAAGCCGGCCACCCCTGGTAAGCCGATCCTGGAGGTCTCCGGCCTGGTCGTGGACGACGACCGGCAGGTACGCGCGGTCGACGGCGTAGACCTGACCGTGCACGCCGGTGAGGTGCTCGGCGTCGCGGGCGTGCAGGGCAACGGACAGACCGAGCTGATCGAGGCGATCATGGGCCTGCGCCCGGTGCTCGCCGGCACGATCAGCCTCGACGGCCAGCCGACGACCGGCTGGTCGACCAAGAAGGTGCTGCACGCCGGCGTCGGCTATGTGCCCGAGGACCGCAGCGTGGACGGCCTGGTCAAGGATTTCTCCGTCGCGGAGAACCTGGTGCTGGACATGTACGACCGGCCCCCGTTCGGCAGGGGCCTGTCGCTCAAGCCCGAGGCCATCGCGAAGTCGGCGCGGGAACGGATCGCGCAGTTCGACGTCCGTACCTCCTCGGCCGACGCGGCGGTCGGCACGCTCTCCGGCGGCAACCAGCAGAAGGTGATCGTGGCCCGGGAGCTGTCCCGGCCGCTGAAGCTCTTCATCGCCGCCCAGCCCACCCGGGGCGTGGACGTCGGCTCGATCGAGTTCATCCACAGCCGGGTCATCCGCGAGCGGGATGTCGGCACCGCGGTACTGGTGGTCTCCAGCGAACTGGACGAGGTGATCGGCCTGGCCGACCGGATCGCGGTGATGTACCGCGGCCGGATCCTCGGCATCGTCGGCCCGGACACCCCGCGCGAGGAGATCGGCCTGCTGATGGCCGGCATCACCCCGGACGCCGCCACCCCGGACGCCGTCACCGCGACCGACGACGGCCCTGGCAACGAGGACGAGGCATGACCAACCCGAACCCCGTCTCGGGCTCGCCGGACAAGGAACCGGCGACCGAGGCGCAGGAGTCGCTGAGCGAGGCCCGGGCGACGCCGACACAGCCGGCCGGTGACACCGAGCAGACGGTGCCCGCCACCGCGACCGCGAAGAAGCCGGCCCCGGACGAGGAGTCCCGCCCCAGCATGGGCCGGCTGTTCCTGGACAACTTCTGGGCCGCCAACACGGTCACCGTGACGGTGCTCGCGGTGCTGCTGGCCATGGTGGTCGGCGCGGTGCTGATCATCGTGTCCGACCCGGAGGTGCTGGCCACCTACAGCTACATCACGGCTCGCCCCTCGGACGCGCTGAGCGCGAGCTGGACGGTGGTCAGCGAGGCGTACGCGAACCTGTTCAAGGGCGCGATCTTCGACCCGGACGCGGTCGGCTTCACCGCCGCCCTGAGCCCGATCTCGGAGACGCTCACCTACGCCGCGCCGCTCGTCTTCACCGGCCTGTCGGTGGCGCTCGCCTTCCGGGGCGGCCTGTTCAACATCGGCGCCCAGGGTCAGGCGACGATCGCCGTCATCCTGGCCGCCGTGGCCGGCTTCGCGCTGCCGCTGCCGCCCGTCGTGCACATGCTGGTGGCGCTGATCGCCGGCGCGCTCGGCGGCGCGCTCTGGGGCTTCATCCCCGGCATCCTCAAGGCGCGGGCCGGCGCGCACGAGGTGATCAACACGATCATGCTCAACTACGTGGCGGTCTACTTCCTGTCCTGGATCATCGTCCAGAACGGGGTGCAGAACCCGAACCGCGCGGATGCGATCAGCAAGCCGGTCGACTCCTCCGCGCAGTTGCCCCGGCTGTTCGGCGAGGACCTGCGGGTGCACTTCGGCATCCTGCTCGCGGTGGCGGCCACCTGGTTCATCGCCTGGCTGCTCAACCGCTCCACGCTCGGCTTCGAGTTGCGCGCCGTCGGCGCGAACCCGGACGCGGCCCGGACCGCCGGCATCAGCGTGACCAAGACGTACGTGCTGGTGATGGTGTTCGCGGGCATGCTGGCCGGTCTGGGCGGCTCGACCATGGTGCTCGGCACCACGGCCAACGCGCTGACCCCGCTGGTGATCGCACAGATCGGCTTCGACGGCATCCTGGTCGCGCTGCTCGGGCGCGTGAAGCCGTGGGGTGTGCTGCTGGCCGCGCTGCTGTTCGGCGCGCTCCAGGCCGGCGGCAACCGAATGCAGTCGTACTCCGGCATCTCGCTCGAACTGGTCACTGTGCTCCAGGCGCTCATCGTCATCTTCATCGCCGCGCCTGCCCTGGTGAAGACGATCTTCCAGCTCCGGGCGGCCCGTGCCGCCCGGCTGCAGACGAGCCTCGCGAAGGGCTGGTGAGCATGTCCACCACCGCTGTCCCCGAGGTCGCGGTAACCCCGGTCGACGAGGGTTTCTGGACCCGTAACCGCAAGATCGGCGCGGTCCTGCTGGCGCTCGGTGTGCTCGCGGCGGTGCTGTTCGGCGCGCTCGCGACCGACCAGCACGCGCGGTTCACGCTCAGCGAGACCGAGGGCGGCGCCGCCCTGGAGATCAACGGCACGGTCGGCGCGATCCTGTTCGGGCTGATCACCGCCGCCGCCGGCGGCGCGCTGCTGGCCGGTGTGCCGAAGCGCTGGTTCACGCTGCTGCTCGGCGCCGGGCTGGTCGCCTTCGTGCTGAGCTTCCTGTGCTGGCAGGTCTCCGCCGCGCCCGAGGGCCGCAACTTCATGCCGCTGGTGAACGTCGTACGCGGCACGTTCATCCTGGCCCTGCCGCTGATCTTCGGCGCGCTCGCCGGTGTGCTGTGCGAGCGCTCCGGCGTGGTAAACGTGGCCATCGAGGGTCAGCTCCTGATGGGCGCGTTCTCCGGCGCGCTGTTCGGCAGCATGTCCGGCAGCGTCTGGGTGGGCCTGGTGGCCGCCGCCATCGGCGGCGCGTTCATCTCGTTCCTGCTGGCCGTGTTCTCCATCCGCTACCTGGTCGACCAGGTCGTCATGGGCATCGTGCTCAACCTGCTCGCGGTCGGCATCACCGGCTTCCTCTACGAGCGGCTGATGCAGACCGACGCGGCGAAGTACAACAGCGCGCCCCGGTTCGGCAACTGGGAGATCCCGCTGCTGTCCGACATCCCGCTGATCGGTCCGGCGCTGTTCCGGGGCAACATCTTCCTCTACCTCGGCCTGCTGCTGGTGCTGGTCATCCACCTGGCGCTGTTCCGTACCCGGTGGGGTCTACGGACCCGGTCGGTGGGCGAGCACCCGACGGCCGCCGACACGCTGGGCGTGAAGGTGCTGCGGCTGCGCTACCGCAACGTGATCCTGGCCGGTCTGGTGGCCGGCGTCGGCGGCGCCTCCTACACGCTGGCGCTCTACTCGTTCACCAAGAACATGATCGGCGGTAAGGGCTTCATCGCCCTGGCCGCGCTGATCTTTGGCCGGTGGAGCCCGACCGGTGCCCTGCTCGCGGCGCTGTTCTTCGGCTTCGCCGACCAGCTCGCCACCTACCTCGGGGCCATCGGCAGCAGCATCCCGAGCCAGTTCCTGGCGATGCTGCCGTACCTCGCGACGATCCTGGCCGTGGCCGGGCTGGTCGGCAAGGTCCGGGCGCCAGCCGCCGACGGCAAGCCGTACATCAAGGGCTGACCGGGCCGAACGATCCCACAGCGGTCCCGTACCGGGCCGGCTTACGCCGGTTCGGTACGGGACCGCCGCGCTTCGCACTCCTCCGTGCCCGGACGGTGACGGCGTGATGGCCCGGCGGTGACGACGCTGATCAATCTGCACGCAGCATCTTCTCGTCTGCGTGAGGTGATCATGAAACGTCCGCTGGCCACCGTGGGAGCGCTGTTGCTCGCTTCCACCCTGCTCGCTCCGTCCACCGCGAGCGCCAGACCTCCGGATCCGGGGGCCGCACCGGCAGGCTCCGGCACGCCGGCAGCCGGGTCCGCCCCGTCGCACCGTCGGCCCGCGGCGCATCCCGACCGGGTACGCGACCCCGACGCCCGCCTCGGCTCCGGTTGGCGCCGCTCGGCGGACCGCGCGGTCACGACCTCCAGCGACGCGACCGGCCTGCACGTGCTCGTCGCCGACGAGTCACAGGCATACGCGTGGCGCACCGCCGCCACCCTCGCCGAGCCCGGCTTCGACACCGACCAGTGGATCGGGCAGGCGTGCGTCACCGGTTCCGGTCGTCGCGCCGTGGTCGTGTACGCCCCGCGGACCTTCACCAACAAGGATGTCCTGATGCAGCGGGGCGGGTTCGCCGCCGTGGTCGACCTGAAGACCGGCGCGGTGACGAAGCTTCCGGAGCGGGTGTCGCTCGCCTATCACAACCCGGGCTGTGGGGCCGGTGAGGACGTCGTCCTGTCCCGCCTCGAGCAACCCAGCCGACCCGGCGAGGACGCCCGCACCTGGCTGGGCAGGGTGGACACCCGCCGTCCCGCCGCCGCCATCCGTGTGGTCCGGGCGACCGGGCAGGTCAGCTCTGCCCTGCCGGTCGGGAAGCGGCTCATCGGCGCCAAGGGACTCAGCCTCGTGCAGGTCGGCGCCAAGGGCGCTGTCAAATCCCTGTCCTCGACCGACGCGACGCCGTTCCGGCTGCTCGCCGACGGCCCGGACGGGGTGGCCTTCCAGGTCGTGCGTAACGGCCGGACCGAGTTCAAGCGGTTCTCCGCCGGCCGGGTCACCGCCCACGGCTCGGCCCCCGTGGGTGAGGTCAAGCTGCGCGCCGGTGCCGGTGGACGTGTCTTCGCGGTCGGCGGACGTGCCGAGGAGCGGATGGCGAAGGGCCTGCCGGGCACCTGGCGGGCGGTCGACGGTCTGCCCGACAGCGACATCTCCACCACCGGTGCGCTCGCTGTGCTGCGGGCCACCACGGGCCGGGAGGCGGCCGGGCGGCTAGAGGCCCGGCCGGGTGACGGCCAGGCGGAACGGGTGGAGATCCTGGCCCGCCGGACGGCGAACGACAACCGGCTGGACTTCTCGGTCGACCCGCAGGTGACGGGCGTCGGCCGGGTGTCGTCGCCGTCGCTGGCCGGCGCCAGCGGCGGATCTGCCGGTGCTCGGGCCGGTGGCTCGACGGGTGCCCGGACGGCCGCGTCGACGGGCGACCCGGATGTGACCGACGACCCGGACCGGAGCTGTGCCGTGTCGCGCAACGACCCGAAGATCCAGGTCTACCAGCCCACCGTCGCCCAGATGGAGTGGGCGGCGGACCTCGCGGTGCGCAACATGCTGACCTTCCAGCGACCGGCCAACTGGAACAACAACGGGATGGCGGCCTACTCGCCGCAGGAGATGTTCCCGTCGCTGGCCCTCGCCGGCGGGGGCAACGTGCCCGCCCAGGTCTTCCTCGGCATCCTCGCCCAGGAGTCGAACCTCTGGCAGGCCAGCTACCACGCGGTCGACGCCTCGGTGGGCAACCCGCTGACAAGTGTGGGCTACTACGGGCTCGACCTGGGATCGCCGAAATACGAGTTGATCGACTGGGCGAAGACCGACTGCGGCTACGGCGCGGGTCAGGTCACCTCCGGCATGAAGCGCACGGACAAGGACCAGTGGATCGCCGGCGTGCAGTGGACCGAGACGAAGCAGAAGGCGGTGGCCCTGGACTACGCGACGAACGTCGCGGCGGGCCTGCGGATCCTTCAGGACAAGTGGAACCAGACCCGCAACGCGGGCCTGATCGCCAACAACGGCGACCCGAAGTACATCGAGAACTGGTGGTTCGCCATCTGGGCGTACAACACCGGCTTCTACCCGCAGGACCCGCAGAATCCCTCGGCGCCGTGGGGCGTGGGCTGGGCCAACAACCCGGCGAACACCGACTATCCGGCCGACCGCAAGCGCTTCCTGACCGCACCGCTGGACGTGCCGAATGCGGACCCGCCCATCGACGACGAGGTCGGCTACGACAACGCGAAGCACCCGAATCACTGGTCCTACCCCGAGCGGGTGACCGGCTTCGCCTACACCTCGCTGATCCGCTACAACTACAAGACGAAGGGGTGGACGCCGACGTACGCGACCGCCCAGGCCCGGCAGCCCGACGTCGCCCAGGCGGCGCGGTACACGTTCTGCGAGCCCGACATCAACGACTGCGACGAGACGCTGCCGCCGAAGATCCCCGGCGACTTCCCGAAGACGGCGGCCGGGGCCTGCCAGCGGGACGACCTCAGGTGCTGGTGGCACGGGCCGGTCACCTGGACCGACTGTGCCGTCAACTGTGGTCTGGAGAACAGGCGATACACCGCCGTGGAGCCCCGGCCCTACGCGCAGCCGGGCGACAACGTCCACCCGACACCCGTCACCTCGGACGGCGCGTGCAAGGTGGAGGGCCTGCCGTCAACGGGCGTGAAGATCATTGACGACATCGACACGACAGTCCCCCTCGGCGCCGAGGGGTGCCGGCCCGACTACACCAAGGGCGGCAGGTTCTCGATGAACTTCGCCACCTACACGCAGTACGGCGGGAACGTGGTCACACCGGGCAAGGTCGACCTGCACCAGATCGGGGCCGGTTTCGGCGGGCACTTCTGGTTCAGCCACACGTACCACAAGGACCAGCAGCCGACGTACCGGATCACCGGCACCTGGACCATCAACCCGACAAACGCCTGGACCCGGGTCTGGGCCCACCTGCCCGATCACGGCGCGCACACCCGGCAGGCCGACTACATCATCCGCCGCCCGAACGGGGCGGTCGAGCATCGGATCATCCCCACCCAGTGGGAGTCGAACCGCTGGGTCAACCTCGGTGTCTTCGACTTCACCGGTTCCGGCACGCCGAAGGTGGAGCTGAGCAACTTCACCAGGGACGGCGCCGGTGTGCAGGACGTCGCGTGGGACGCCATCGCGGTACAGCCCTTGGCGAGCAAGCCGCGCCACTTCGTCGTGGCGCTCGGCGACTCCTACTCGTCCGGGGAGGGGACCGGGGACTACACCAGGGTCAGCGACCAGTACGGCGACGACGATCTGACACGGAACTCCTGCCGGCGTAGCGCGAACGCCTGGTCGCAGAAGGCCGTCATCCCGGGCGCGCCGGGGAACATCGGCAGCCTCGCCGCCGCGAACAATCCACTCATCGACGCGCAGTTCGTGGCGTGCAGCGGCGCCCGTACACATAACATGTTGAGCCCCGACCTGGTGTCCACCGCTGACAAGAAGTGGTACGGCAACGACGTCGAGGGCAAGTACGGGGAGATCAGCCAGCTCGACCAGGGTTCGCTGAACGCCAACACCACAGCGGTGATGTTCTCGATCGGCGGCAACGACGCACGTTTCACCGATGTCGCCATGGCGTGTGCGAGGCAGACCGACTGCAGCGCGTCGGACTACGTCATGGACGGCGATCCGAAACCGTTGCGCCAGATGCAGTCGGAGCTCGTCCAGGGCGAGGTCAAGGAGTCGGTCCGGGAGGTGGTCCGGCAGATCCGGTTGCGGGCGCCGAACGCCCGGATCTTCGTGATGGGCTATCCGCATCTGTTCGAGCCGAACTGCGAGTTCGGGCTGGTCCTGCCCGGCATCACCATCGGGTTCTCCTGGGACGAGACGATCTTCCTGAATCAGATGGCGGACATGCTCACGAACCAGGCGCTGCCGTCGGACGCGGCGAACAAGGTCCACGGGATGGACGCCCGGGGCACCTTCGCCGGGCACACCGTCTGCGGCGGGGACTACTACATCAACGGCCCGGTGGCCGGTGACGTCCTCAGGGATGACGACGGCGACCCGAAACAGCTCGTGAGCATGGAGTCGTTCCACCCCAACAAGGCCGGCGGCCTGGCCTACGCCAGTGTCCTCAACGACTACATGGCCACCTACAACTATCGCTGGTGACCTACGATCCGGGGGCCCGGCCGCGCACCGTCCGGGCCCCCGCCCCGTCGTGGAGGCCTCGATGAACGTGCTGTACCGCATGGCCGTCGCAGCCGTCCCGGGTGGACTGGGCGCGGCTGCGCTCGCCGCCCTCTGGCGGCACGAGGCCGACGTGGTGGCCGGCTGCGAGTCGGACACGATCGGCGGGTGTCTCAGCCCTGGCGTGCCGATCCTGCTGGTAGGCCCGTTGCTGGTGACCGCAGCCGTCTGGTTCGCGCTGCGGGCCACCGGTGCCGAACCGGCCGGCTGGGGCGCCGGGCTCGGTGCGCTCGCCACGGTGGGCGGCGTCCTGCTCCAGCAGGCGGTGGACAGCGGGGGGACGCCGACCTCGCCGGGGTTGGCCTTTCTGCTGGGCGTCGTCGGGTTCGGTGCCGGGGCCGCCGTCGTCGCGGTCCCCGTGCCGCCGGCTCTCCGTGTGGTGCTGGTGCTGGTGCTGCTCGCCCCGATGGCCGCGTTCCCGGCGGTGCGGCGGGAGGCCGGGCGAGCCCATGACCGCCGGACGTTCGCCGAGTCGGGGCTGGCGCTGGTGGTGCCGCGCGCGCCGGGCTACGACGTGACGGCCGCCCGGGCCGACCCGGATAGGCGGTTGCTCTGGGTGACCGTGACCCGTAGCGACCACTCGATCTACATGTCCCTGATCGACCTGCCGGCTGACTTCGCGCCGCCTGCCCGCTGCGGGCCTGCCGTCGCCGACGTGGGGTCCGCAGGCCGTGCCGGGTCCGCGCCGGGCTGCCGGCAGGTCGGCCCCGACCACTGGACCCGGTCCGAACCCGTGGGCCAGGTCCACCTCGTTCGTCGCGGCGAAACGTTGGTGCTGCTGGAGCCGGGTTATGGCACGCCGTCCGCGGACGTGGAGACGGCCGCGCGGACGCTGACCCCCGTGTCTCCGGCCCGGCTGGCCGAACTCGCCAACCGGTAGCGCGTAGGGGAGGGTCGCGCCGGGAACGTGTGCGTGTGGGCGGCTCCGGTCACGGCCGGAGGCGGGGCGCGAGAACACCAGTCCTCGCAGTGACGCTCCGTTGCCGTCGCCACGAGCGCATGCGGCAGAATGGTGGGATGACCGAGATCGACTGGGAGCGGCTGCGGGCCGCCGCCACCGAGGTTATGCGGCACGCCTACGTGCCGTACTCGAAGTTCCCGGTGGGTGCCGCCGCGCTCGTCGACGACGGCCGGCTCGTTGTCGGCTGCAACGTGGAGAACGCCGGCTACGGCGTCACCCTCTGCGCCGAGTGCGGCGTGGTCTCGCAGCTGCACGCCACCGGCGGGGGCCGGATCGTGGCGCTGTCCTGCGTCGACGCCAACGGTGAGCCGCTGATGCCGTGCGGCAGGTGCCGGCAGTTGCTCTGGGAGCAGGGCGGGCCGGGATGCCTCGTCGAGGCGAAGGACGGGCCGCTGCGGATGGCGGAGCTGCTGCCGCACGCCTTCGACGTGGCCGACATCGAGGCGGTGACCGGCGAGCACCCGGTGCCGGTGGTGCCGGACCGGCTGGCCGCCTGGCGGGGCCGGGGCACCGTCTTCGTGCACCCCGACCTGTCGGCCGGGCAGCAGGTGTGGACGGCGTACTGGGAGCGGTCGTCCGGTGAGACCGGCGCCGAGACCGGCGTGCTGGAGGAGGGCTCGACCTGGGACGAACCGGCCGAGGCGATCGAGTGGGGGCTGGCGCGGACGCCACGCGTGGTGGTGGTGGACGCGTCCGGCACGATCTTCTGGGCCGGTGAGGGTGAGCCTCCTACGGAGATTCCGGTTCGCTGGGGTTGAGGTCGGCCCCGGCCTGAGCTGGTCACCGTTCGCGGGTCGGTGCGGCCACGCGCGATCAATTGATTGGATCTTGAGAAGTGAGTGCTTTTACGGCGGTTGACGTCATCCGGGCCAAGCGGGACGGGGGTGTGCTGAGCGACGGGCAGATCGACTGGGTGGTCGACGCGTACACCAAGGGTCTGGTCGCCGACGAGCAGATGTCGGCGCTGGCCATGGCGATCCTGCTGCGCGGCATGACCGCCCCGGAGATCGCCCGGTGGACCGCCGCGATGATCGCCAGCGGTGAGCGGCTCGACCTGTCGCCGGTGGCCCGGCCGACAGTGGACAAGCACTCCACCGGCGGCGTCGGTGACAAGATCACCCTGCCGCTGACCCCGCTGGTGGCCGCGTGCGGCGCGGCGGTGCCGCAGCTGTCCGGCCGGGGCCTGGGCCACACCGGCGGCACGCTGGACAAGCTGGAGTCGATCCCGGGCTGGCGGGCGGCGCTCACGAACGACGAGTTCATCGCCCAGCTCCGCGACGTGGGCGCGGTGATCTGCGCGGCCGGCGACGGGCTCGCCCCGGCCGACCGCAAGCTGTACGCGCTGCGCGACGTCACCGGCACGGTCGAGGCGATCCCGCTGATCGCCAGCTCGATCATGAGCAAGAAGATCGCCGAGGGGACCGGCGCGCTGGTGCTCGACGTGAAGGTCGGCTCCGGCGCGTTCATGAAGAACGTCGACGACGCCCGCGAGCTGGCCCGCACCATGGTCGAGCTGGGCGGTGCGCACGGCGTACGGACCGTCGCCCTGCTCACCGACATGTCCACCCCGCTCGGCCTGGCCGTGGGCAACGCGGTCGAGGTGACCGAGTCGGTGGAGGTGCTCGCCGGCGGCGGCCCGGCCGACGTGGTGGAGCTGACCCTGGCGCTGGCCCGGGAGATGCTCGACGCGGCCGGCCTGCCGGACGCCGACCCGGAGGCGGCGCTGCGGGACGGCCGGGCGATGGACGCCTGGCGCACGATGATCCGGGCGCAGGGCGGCGACCCGGACGCGCCGATGCCCACCGCGAACGAGGTCGAGCTGGTCACCGCGACCGAGGACGGCTGGGTGGCCGAGGTCGACGCGTACGCGATCGGGGTTGCCGCCTGGCGTCTCGGCGCGGGCCGGGCCCGCAAGGAGGACCCGGTGAGCATCCCGGCCGGCGTGGTGCTGCACAAGCGCCGCGGTGACCGGGTGCGTGTCGGCGACCCGCTGTTCGAGCTGCGCGCCGAGCACGCCGAGCGGATGCCCGCCGCGCTGGCCGAGGCGCGCGCCGCGGTGCGGGTGGCGCCGGATGCGCCGGACGCGACGCCGCTTGTCGTCGAGCGGATCGGCTGACCGGGCCGGTCGTGGTGCCGGCCTGTCCGGAGCCGCTATCCTCCCAGGCCAAGGGGGATCGGCCGGCGACGAGCCGGGGTGAGCAGACAGGGGCTTGACCGTGCGCGTACCCGCTCCCGACCCCCGGGCCGTCCGGGAGGCCAGCCTGGACGAGTTGTCCCGGCTGGGTCTTCCGCTGCCACCGCCGCAGTTCCCGCTGGTCTGGGAGCCGGGCGACGAGATCGAGCTGCGTCCGACAGCGGAGATCGAGGCCCGGATCGCGGTGCTGCACGTGATCCTGGCCCGCTGCTTCGGGATGCCCGCACAGGCGGCGATGAGCTGGCTGCTGGAGTCGCACCTGGTCGACTCGGTGACGCCGCCGGAGTGGCAGTTCGTGATGGGCGGCCGGGGCGACCACAGGTCGTTCGTGCTGCACCACGACGCCCTGTTCTCGCTGGCCTGGGTGCTCGGACTGGCCAAGGAGCTGGACCCGACGGTGCCGGTGGACGAGCGGCTGGTCGAGCGGATGCCGAACCTGGTCGCGGGGGAGACGTTCGGCCAGTGGCGGGCCCGGATCCTGGCCGCACCGCAGCATCCCGGTGACGCCGCGGCCCTGCTCGACCTGCACTACTGCCTGGACTGGGCGTACCTGGAGACGGAAAAGGCCGGCGGACCGCTGCCCGGGCTGGTGGACGCCAACGCGATCGGGCAGCGCCGCTGGGCGCTGGAGTGGGCGGTGGTGCTGCGCGGGCCGTACCACGAGGAGCCGCCGGGCTGGGAAGAGGTCGACCTGTCCACCTGAGCGCGGTCAGCGCGGGCGGTGCACGCCGAGCCGGACCGAGAGCGTGACCGGCACCGGCTCGGGCAGCGTGGCGATGCGCGCGGCGAGTCGTTCCGGGCCGGTGTGCCAGGCGCTCGGTCCCATCCCGACGAGCGTGGCGACCTCGGCGCGGGTCAGCGCGAGCCGGGCCCGGTGCCCGGTCGCGGACTCCTCGGCGAAGTGGGCGCCGAGGCTGCCGGCGACCCGCTCGGCCTTGTCCGGGTCCACCCGCAGCAGGTCCAGCGCGTCGACGAGCTCGCTCAGGTGGTCGGCGGCCGGGGTGACCACCAACAACGCGCCGCCCGGGCCGAGCACCCGGTGGAACTCCGGGCCGTTGCGCGGCGCGAACACGTTCAGCAGCACGGCGGTGGACCGGTCGGCCAGCGGCAGCCGCTGCCAGGTGTCGGCCAGCGCGGCGGCGGCCCGTGGGTGCGCCTTGGCCGCGCGGCGCAGCGCCGGCTTGGAGACGTCCAGGGCCAGGCCGGCGGCGTCCGGCAGCGCCGCCAGCACCGCCGCGAGGTAATGCCCGGTCCCGGCGCCGGCATCGACGACCAGGGGGTACGGATCGACGCCCGCGACGCGTACCGCGGTGTCGGCGAGCGCGGCGGCGACGGTGCCGTAGTGGCCGGCGGCGAGGAAGTCGGCGCGGGCGGAGACCATCTCGGCGCTGTCCCCGGTGTGCGGGGCGCGGCCGGCGAGCAGGTTGACGTACCCCTGGCGGGCGATGTCGAAGCTGTGCCGGCGCGGACAGCGCAGCGCGCGGGCGGTGCCGGCGGTGGTCTCGGTGAGCGGTTCGGCGCAGACCGGGCAGCGCAGCCGGGCCAGGATGCGATCGTCCACGGCTCAGCCCTCCGCTTCCGGGCGGCCGGTGAGGTGGCCGATCACCCGTTGGCTGAGCGTGCCGAGCGCGGCCACCTCGGCCGGGGTGAGCCGGTCGATCAGGTGCCGGCGGACGGCGGCCACGTGCCCCGGCGCGGCGGCCTCGACGGCCCGGCGCCCGGCCGGGGTGAGCACGACGACCGAGCCGCGGCCGTCGGTGGCGCACTCCTCCCGGGTGACCAGGCCGCGTTGCTGCATCCGGGAGATGTGGTGGGACAGGCGGCTGCGGGACCAGAGCATCCGGTCGGCCAGCTCGCTGAGCCGTAGCCGCTGCTCCGGGGTCTCGGAGAGATCGCTCAGGACGTCGTAGTCCGGCTCGGAGAGCCCGGCGTCCTGCATCAGCTCCCGGGCCAGTTCGAGGTCGAGCAGGCGGCGCATGCGGCGGTAGCCGCGCCACGCGCGGTCCTGCTGTTCGTCCAGCCAGCGCGGTTCGTCCATGTGCCGATCCTACCGGTGTTGTTGACATGTCATCGAGTTGCCGCCTAGGTTGGTGACATGTCAACCAAAATGCCGTCCCGGTTGGTGCGGCTGTTCGCCGGCCTGGCGCTGTTCGGCGTCAGCGTCGCGCTGATGGTCCGCGCCGACCTCGGGCTCGCCTCGTGGGACGCGCTGCACCACGGTCTCGCCGGCCGCACCGGCCTGCCGATGGGCCTGGTGGTCAACGGCGTCGCGCTGCTGGTGCTGCTGCTGTGGATCCCGCTGCGGCAGCGCCCGGGCGTCGGCACCGTCGCGAACGTCGCGCTCGTCGGCCTGGCCCTCGACGCGACGCTGGCAGTGTTGCCGGCGGTCGACCCGCTCGCCGGCCGGATCGGCCTGTTGCTCGCGGGCGTCCTGCTCAACGGCCTCGCCACCGCGCTCTACCTCGGCGCCCGCCTCGGCCCCGGCCCGCGGGACGGGCTGATGACCGGCTTGGCCGCCCGCGGCCTGCCGCTCGGCCCCGCCCGCACCGGGATCGAGGTGACGGTGCTGGCGGTCGGCTGGCTGCTCGGCGGCGCCGTCGGCCCCGGCACCGTGCTCTACGCGATCGGCATCGGGCCGATCATCGCCTGGTTCGTTCCCCGACTCACCACGCCGGCCCCGGCCGCCGCCCCGACAGGAGTGACCTCGCCATGCCCCGCCTGAACGTCATCGTCGCCAGTACCCGCCCCGGCCGCGTCGGCCGTCGCATCGGTGACTGGTTCACCGCGGCCGCCGTCCGCCACGCCGGCTTCGACGAGGTACGCCTCCTCGACCTGGCCGAGGTCGCGCTGCCCTTCCACGACGAGCCGCACCACCCATCCGAGCGGGTCTACCTGCACGAGCACACCCGCGCCTGGAGCGCCGAGATCGACGCCGCGGAAGCCTTCGTCCTGGTCATGCCGGAATACAACTACGGCTTCAGCGCGCCGCTGAAGAACGCGATCGACTACCTCTACCACGAGTGGCAGCACAAGCCGGTGGGCTTCGTCAGCTACGGCATGACCTCCGGGGGCCTGCGCGCGGTGCAGATGATCAAGCAGGTGGTGACCACGCTGAACATGACGCCGGTAAACGACCAGGTGGCCGTCTTCCTGCGGCAGGCGCTGGACGAGTCGGGCGAGCTGCGCCCCGACCCCGGCCGTGAGGAGGCCGCCGCGCTCATGCTCGATCAGCTCGCCCGGCTGGCCGCCGCGCTCGCGCCGCTGCGGGTGACCGCGTGAGCGCGAGGAGTGAGCCGGGTTTGCGAGCCCCGCAGCCGCGAACGAAAGGCGGCACGGTGAGCGCCGGGAGCGGGCCGGAATCGCGGCTCTGGGAGCTGTTCGGCGAGCGCGGGCGCGGGGTGCTCGCCACGTTGCGCCGGGACGGCCGGCCCCAGTTGTCGAACCTCGACTACCTGGCCGAGCCCGGCTTGATCCGCTGCTCCACCACGGGTGACCGGGCAAAGGTGCGCAACCTGCGCCGCGACCCCCGGGCCGGCTTCCACGTCACCACCGCCGACGGCGGGGCGTACGCGGTGGCCGAGGGCACCGTGACGCTCACCCCGCCGGCCGCCGCCGCCGACGACGCCACAGTCGAGGAACTGGTCGAGGTCTACCGGCGGATCCGTGGCGAGCATCCGGACTGGGCCGAGTACCGGGCCGTCATGGTGGCCGACGGGCGGGTGGTCCTGCGACTCGCGGTGGAACGGGTGTACGGCTGGCGTCCCTGACCGGCCCGGTCGACAGTCCGGCACACACTCGGGGTGACTAGGGTCTGAGCATGGTCGCAATCTCGTACGAGGACATCGTCAAGGTCCCGAAGGCGCTACTGCACGATCACCTCGACGGCGGCCTGCGGCCCGCGACGATCGTCGAGCTGGCCGCCGAGGTCGGCCACGAACTGCCCACCACCGACCCGGCGGCGCTCGGCCTCTGGTTCACCGAGGCGGCGAACTCCGGTTCGCTGGAGCGCTACCTGGAGACGTTCGCGCACACGGTGGCGGTCATGCAGACCCCTGCCGCGTTGCGCCGGGTCGCCCGCGAGTGCGCGCTGGACCTGGCCGCCGACGGTGTGGTCTACGCCGAGGTGCGCTTCGCGCCGGAGCAGCACCTGGAGCAGCACCTGACGCTGGACGAGGTGGTCGACGCCGTCGTCACCGGTTTCCGGGAGGGCAGCGCGCTGGCCGCCGAGGCGGGCACCCCGATCCGGGTCGGCACGCTGCTGACCGCGATGCGGCACGCGGCCCGCTCGCAGGAGATCGCCGAGCTGGCCGTGCGGCACCGCGACACCGGGGTGGTCGGCTTCGACATCGCCGGCGCCGAGGCGGGCTTCCCGCCCACCCGGCACCTGGACGCGTTCGAGTACCTCCAGCGGGAGAACTTCCACTTCACCATCCACGCCGGTGAGGCGTTCGGCCTGCCGTCCATCTGGCAGGCGATCCAGTGGTGCGGCGCCGACCGGCTCGGCCACGGCGTACGCATCGTCGACGACATCACGCCGGGCAACCCGCCGGTGCTGGGCCGGCTGGCCGCGTACGTGCGGGACAAGCGCATCCCGCTGGAGCTGTGCCCGTCGTCGAACGTGCAGACCGGCGCCGCGGCCTCGATCGCCGACCACCCGATCGGGCTGCTGCGCGACCTGCGGTTCCGGGTGACTGTGAACACCGACAACCGGCTGATGAGCGGCACCTCGATGTCACGGGAGATGGCGCTGCTGGTGGAGTCCTTCGGCTACGGCTGGAAGGAACTCCAGTGGTTCACCATCAACGCGATGAAGAGCGCGTTCATCCCGTTCGACGAGCGGCTGCGGATCATCGACGAGGTGATCAAGCCGGCGTACGCCGAGCTGATCGGCTGATCACGACTGGCGGGGGTGGCCGGAGAGCAGCGCGGCCACCCCGCGCAGCACCTGCCCGGCCCGTGCCGCCTCGGCGCCCAGCCCGGTCTGCCGGCGCAGCACGGCCGGCTCGTCGCGCAGCAGCGCCACCCCGCGCCGGAGCAGCACCCGGGGCGCCTTGCGCTGCTCCGCGAGATCCCGGGCGAGGCGGCGCAGGAACGTCGCGCCGCGCGGGCGGCGCAGCGCGTACGCCCCGGCGAGCAGCCCGCGTCGCCGGCACTCGGCCACGATCTCGGCTGCGAAGATCCCCTCGGCGACGAAGATTGGCGATCCGTCGACATCGAATGGCCGGGTGGCCACCCGGCGGTCCGCGCCGATCGCATAAACCGGCACTTCGGCCTTGCCCTCGTGGGCCAGTCGGGCGATTGTTTGCACCGCTGTGTCCGCATCCCAGGACAGCGGGGACTCCCAATCTACCTGTCCGTCTCGACGTGGACACGTAGGGTCATCGCCGTCCTTGTAGAAGTCGTCCAGACAGAGCACCGGAAGTCCGGTTCGCTGGGCTATGTACGACTTTCCCGACCCGGAGGGGCCAGCTAGCAGGACGACGCGGTGCGGGTGATTCATTACCTTCAGTGACTCCGGCCAGACGGATTGCTATCAAATTGCATCAACATCTCATCACACCTCCGGCGAGGGACAACCTGGTCTTTCTCTTTGCGGAGCGGCGTGATGGAATCTCGGAGGTCCGACCCGCCGGGTCGGTCGCTCGGCGTTGCCCTCAGGGTGGCGCGGAGCGCGGTAATGCGAGGGCGGTGACGTGAGCAAACGGCCAACGACGGCGGGCTCCTTCCTGTCGCGGTTACGCCGGCCGATGAGCCGGCTGCGCGACATGCCGATCTGGTCCAAGCTCGGTCTGATCATGATCGTGCCGACCATCGCCACGGTCGTGGTGGGCACCAGTGGTCTGGTCGACCACCTGGAGACGCTCAACAATGCCAACCGGGCGGGCGATCTGGCCAACCTGATCGGCTACTCGGGTGACCTGGTCGACACCGTGCAGGACGAGCGGGTCGGCGCCGTGCTCTTCCTCGGCGCCAAGGAGTTCCAGACCCGGGCGCAGTACCAGGAGGGTTACAACCGGGCCAACCAGCGGGTGGACCAGGCGAAGTCGCCCTACCTGCGGCAGCGCGGCGAGATCGACGACCTGCCCCGCAACTTCGTCGGGCTGCTGGACACGATCGACACCCAGTTGAAGGACCTCCCGGCGACACGCAGCCAGGTGCTGAACGGCAAGCTCAAGATCAATGATGCCGACCAGGCGTACCGCCAGCTCATCGAGGACCTGCTGGCCATCCGCGACTCGGCCACCCAGCTCGCCGGCGACAACGACCTGAGCGACCGGATGCGCGCGTCGGCCGCCGTGGCCCGCCAGAAGGAATACCTGACCCAGCGCCGGGTCGTCGTCCACCAGGCGCTCACCCAGAACCAGTACACCGCCGCGCTGCGCGAGCAGTTCATCGCCAGCGGCACGGGCCAGTCGCAGTCGCTGGCGACCTTCCAGGCGGTCGCCACCGAGCCCGACAAACTGTTCTACGAGCAGACCGTCTCCGGGCCCGACCTGCGCAAGGCCGACCGCTTCACCAGCTTCGTCTCCGGCAACAACAACGGCTCGATGGAGAACGCCCCGTTCGGGTCGGACCAGTGGGACCAGACCATGGTCGCCAACGCCAAGCTGATCCGGACCGTGGAGGACCGGCTCGACGGCAACGTGGTCCGGCAGGCCGACGCGCTGCGCTCGGACACCCAGCGCCAGGTGTTCCTGGAGACCGGCCTGCTGCTCACCATGCTGCTGCTGGCCATCCTGTTCGCGTACCTGGTGGCCCGGTCGATGGCCCGCTCGCTGCGCGACCTGCGTCATGGCGCCCTGGCGGTGGCCCAGTACGGGCTGCCACAGGCGGTCGCCCGGCTGCGGGACCCGCAGGTGACCGGCCAGCTCTCCCCGGTCCAACTGGCCAACCAGATCGCCGAGCCGCTGCCGGTGCGCAGCAAGGACGAGTTCGGCCAGGTGACCGAGGCGTTCAACGCCGTCCACCTGGAGGCCGTCCGCACCGCCGCCGAGCAGGCCGCCCTGCGGGCGTCGGTCGCGACCATGTTCGTCAACCTGGCCCGCCGCTCGCAGATCCTGGTCGACCGGCTGATCGGCCACCTCGACCGGCTGGAGCGCGGCGAGGAGGACCCGGACCGGCTGGCCGAGCTGTTCCAGCTCGACCACCTGGCCACCCGGATGCGCCGCAACGACGAGAACCTGCTGGTCCTCGCCGGTGCGGACTCCACCCGCGTGCAGCGCGAGCCCGCCGCCCTGATCGACGTGCTCCGTGCCGCCCAGTCCGAGGTCGAGCACTACACCCGGATCGAGTTCGGCGTGATCGACCGGGACATCGAGGTCGCCGCGCACGCGGTGAACGACCTGGTGCACCTGGTCGCCGAGCTGTTCGACAACGCCACCGCCTTCTCCCCGCCGGACTCGCAGGTCATGGTGGAGGCCCGGCGGGTCGGCGACCGCGCCTCCCTCTACGTGGAGGACCGGGGCATCGGCATCAGCCCGGAGCAGCTCCGTGACCTCAACGAGCGGCTGGCCACGCCGCCGCAGGTGGACGTCGCGGTCTCCCGGATGATGGGCCTGGTCGTGGTCGCGCGGCTGGCCGCCCGGCACGGCGTCCGGGTCGAACTGCGACCGGGCGCCGACCGGGGCACCGTCGCCGACGTGACGCTGCCGACCTCGGTCCTGGTGCCGCGCGCCCTGTCCGGCCGCGGACCGTACGCACCGGCCCTGCCGGCCGCCGGCCCGCAGCAGAACGGCCCGGCGCCGGCCTTCGGCGCCCTGGCCGCCTTCGGCAACAACGCGCCGAGCCTTCCGCCCGCGTCCCACCCGGGCTCCTCGGGCAACCAGGTCACGCTCGGTGGACGCGCCTTCGACCCGGCGCCGCGCAACGGCTCGGGCACCCCGGCGAACGCCGGCGGCGGCCGTGCCATGCCGGCCTGGTCCGACCTGACCGGCGCCAACCCGGCCGGCGGGGACGGCGGATTCGGTCCCCGGCCCGCAAACGGCCAGTCGAGGGACCCGCTGCCCCAGCGGCGCAACCCGGCCGACGGCGACCCTGGCAGCAGCGGCCAGCAGCCGGCGATCCCGCGTCAGCTCCCGAGCAGCCCGGAGGCGCGGCCCTACAGCCCGCCGCCGGTCTCCGCGCCGCCCGTGCCGCCGGTGTCGGCGCCGCCGCTGCCGCCGGTCTCCGGCGTACCGGTCTCCGGCAACCCGATGCCGTACCGCCCGGTCTCGGCCGCCCCGGTCTCCGGCGACCCGTTCTCGGGCCGTCCGGTCTCCGCGGCACCGGTCTCCGGTGACCCGCTGCCGTACCGTCCGGTCTCGGCGGCGCCGGTCTCCGGGCACCCCGCGTCGGCCGCCCCCGTCTCCGGGCAGCCCACCGCCGGTCACCCGGCCTCCGCGCCGCCGGCGAACCAGTTGCCGACGCGCCCGGGGCCCGCCCCGGGTGTCAGCGCCCCGCCGGTCTGGCCCCCGGTCGCGCCGACGCCGGCTCCGCCGGCGCCGGAACGGCCCGCCAGTGGCATGGACATGACCACCGAGCTGCCCCGGGTGCCGCGCACGGAGATGCCCGCCACCCCGCAGCCGAGGGCCGGCCAGCCGTTCGCCGCTCCGGCCGCGAACCGGCCGTCCGAGGCCCGGCCCGCCACCCCGGCCACGCCGGTGTCGCGGCCGGCCACGCCGCAGCAGCCGGGCAACCGCCAGCGGTACGCGGACGAGACGATGGAGCTGCCGATCTTCCGCGAGCTGGAGTCGGCGTGGTTCCGTACCCGCCGGCCCGGGCCCGAGGAGGCGGCGGCCGCCCCGGCCCCGGCCCCGGCGACGAACGGTGGCGCCGCCGCCACCCAGCAGTTCGCCAAGGTGGACACCGCCGGCCGGCCCGTGCCGCAGCCGACACCAGCAACGACAGGTAACACACCGATGGCACACACTCCGACGGCCGGCGGAGCACCGCGTGAGAACGGCCCGGCGAACGGGAACACGCGTCCCACGTACACCGGTGGGCTGCCCAGCCGGCAGCCGACGGCGTCGTCGCAGTCCTCCTCCCCCTGGCAGACCGCGGCCGACGACGGCTGGCGGGCCGCCTCGGCGGCCACCGAGGTGCCGGTGGCGGAGACCACCCAGAAGGGCCTGCCGAAGCGGACGCCGATGGCGCAGCTCGTGCCGGGCAGCATCGACAAGCCCTCTGCGTCGGTGCAGCGGCGTACGCCGGAGGGAGTCCGGGGCCTGCTCTCGGCCTACCATCGAGGCGTGCAGCGCGGGCGTAACACCGACAGCAACACGACCGGCCCGGAGGGCACTCCGGGCGGGCAGCAGTCCTCGCAGTCTGGCTCAGGCCCGGTGGCCGGGAGCGGGCAGAAGGAGCAACAAGGATGACTACTACGCAGGATCTCGGATGGCTGCTCGCCAACTTCGCCGACCGGGTGCCCGGTGTGGCGCACGCGGTCGCGGTGTCGGCCGACGGCCTGCTTCTCGCCTCGTCCCGGGACCTTCCGCGGGACCGCGCCGACCAGCTCGCCGCGATCGCGTCCGGTCTGGTCAGCCTGACCCAGGGCGCGGCCCGCTGCTTCGAGGGCGGGGCGGTGTTGCAGACAGTCGTCGAGATGGACAACGGTTTCCTGTTCCTGATGTCCATCTCGGACGGCTCGTCGTTCGCGGTGCTGGCGGCGCGGAGCTGCGACGTGGGTCAGGTCGGGTACGAGATGGCCCTGCTCGTGGACCGGGTGGGCGATGCCCTGACGCCGCAGCCGCGAACGGCTGTGGGGATGATGGGCTGAATGACGCGCTGGCCGGTGGGTCAGGTGCGGGAACGACAACGACAGCGACGGATGCCACCGGGGCGAGCCGGTGCCGGGTACGAGGGAGGTGAGCGGCGAAATGGCGGATCGTGACGAGCCGACCGGAGCGTTGGTCCGGCCGTACGCCGTTACCCGCGGTCGTACCCGTCCCCGGCTCGACATCGCCCTGGAGGCGCTCGTCGAGACGACGGTGCGCGGTCGAGCGGTTGCCACTGGCAATGGTGGCCAAGGTCGTGAACACCAGTACATCGCCGCGTTGTGTGACGGACGTGTGCAGTCGCTCGCCGAGATCGCGGCGCGGATGCAGCTTCCCCTCGGCGTGGCCCGGGTGCTCATCGCCGACATGGCGACGGACGGCCTGGTCGCGGTCCACGAGCCGACCATTTTGGACGACTCCGACGACGCGATGGGCACTGAACTGCTGGAGAGGGTGCTGAGTGGACTTCGCAGGCTCTGACATGTCGCACCGGCCGCCGGCCCAGAGCGGCCGCGTGACGTCGGCGAAGATCGTTATCGCCGGTGGGTTTGGCGTCGGCAAGACGACGCTGGTCGGCTCGGTCTCGGAGATCACGCCGCTGACCACCGAGGCGATCATGACTTCTGCCGGTGTCGGCGTCGACGACACCCGGCAGGTGCCGGGTAAGACGACGACAACGGTGGCGATGGACTTCGGTCGTATCTCGATCGACCGTGACCTGATCCTGTACCTGTTCGGTACGCCGGGTCAGACGCGGTTCTGGTTCATGTGGGACGAGTTGGTCCGTGGTGCGATCGGCGCGGTGGTGCTGGTCGACACCCGGCGGCTCGCCGACTGCTTCGCCGCCATCGACTTCTTCGAGCACCGGCGGCTGCCGTACCTGGTGGCCATCAACTGCTTCGACGGCATGCAGTACCACGATCCGCAGGACGTCCGGGACGCGCTGGCGATCTCCCGCGACGTGCCGGTGGTGCCGTGTGACGCCCGTAACCGGGAGTCCACGAAGCACGTGCTGATCTCGCTGGTCGAGTACGTGCTCACCATGCGGCGCTCGCGGGCCGTCGCGCCCGCCTGACCGACGCGCGGAAGCGCCCGGCGGCCTGAGGCCACCGGGCGCTTCCTGGCGTCTGGGGATGGACACGGTACGCGATCACCCGGTGACCCTCCAGGCGGGACGGTCACCGGGTGCGTCTCCGGTCAGGCGTACCGGGTCCAGGTGCCCCGGAACACCTGGTACACGGCGAGCGAGTCGGGTTCCATGCCGCCGTGCCGGTCGGCGCGGAACGCGTACCCGCCGGCGATGCCCTCGACGGTCTGCGCCTGAAGGAGGGCCCGCAGCCGGCCCCGGTCCAGGCTCGTCGCCATCCGCGCCGACGTGGCGAGGAGCTGGAGCGCGTCCGAGGCGTACGGGGCGAAGTCCGGGCTGACGCCGTGGCGCTGCGTGTAGCGGTTGACGAAGTCCCGGCGGGCCAGCTGCGCCGTCGTGGTGGCGGTGGCCGCGGAGACGTCCAGGCAGGCCGGGTGCACCGCGTACGCGCCCTCCACGGCCGCGGCGTTGGCGCCCTGCACGGTGTCGTCGGCCACCGCCCCGGCGTCGAAGAAGATCGGTCCGCGGTGGCCCGCGGCGCGTAGCTCCCGTGCCGCGGCACCGGAGTCGGGCGCGGTACCCCAGATCACCACGCCGTCCTGCTGGCCGCCTACGACGCGCTCGGCGGCGGCGCGGAACCGCCGGCCGGTCGCCGTCAGGCGTACCGTGCGGGCCAGGTCGGTGCTGCTGTCGGCGAGCGCCTCCCGCATCGCCCGCACCCCCGAGTCGCCGTGCAGCCCGGCGGCGGCGAGCACCGACACCCGCCGGATCCGCTTCGCCTCGAACAGCTCCACCAGGCGTCCGGCCATGTCCACGGCGTCCGGGGTGAGCTTGTAGGTGAACGTGCGCTCGTCCAGCGGCAGCACGATGCGGTCACCGTAGCCGAGCGACAGGAAGGGCGTCTTGACCCGCTGGGCGGCCGCCGCGAGGGCCATCGAGGTCTCGCCGAGCACACCGCCGATCAGCGCCTGGGCACCGACCCGGGTCAGATCGGCGGCATGGCGCGCGGCGACCTCGGGATTGCTGCCGTTGTCCAGGATCTGCAGCCGGACCGATCGGACCAGGTTCCCGACCGGTACGCCGGCTCGGTTCAGCGAGTCGGCGGTGAGTTGCAGGGCCTGCTGCTGGGCGACGCCGAGCAGCGCCCCCGCGCCGGTCAGCTCCAGACTCGCCCCGATGATCAGGTCCTGGTCGGCCGGCGCGCTGCTGGACGGCCCGTCCTCCGGCCGATGGCCCTGCGGCGCGCACCCGGCGAGCAGCAGGCTCCCGGCCGTGGCGGCGAGGAAACCCCGCCGGGTGAGCACAGTGGAGTCGAACGCCGGTGTCGCCAATGGAATCGCCTTCCCACCCCGGCGAACAGGCGCCGCCGCTGGTCCGCCGGGTATGTTCCCGGCCGGCCCAGCGCAGCGTCAAATCGCCCCGGTGTGGGATGAAACACCCGGCGAGTCCAGGTCAGGTGCGGTAGCCCGCCGAACGGTACTCGTATTCCCGGTCGTCGTCGCGGTCACCGCTGTCGCGGGTGAAGTCCCAGCCGCCGGCCGCCTCACGGCCCGGACGGCCGCCCACGGCGAAGCCGCCGATCTCCTGGCCGCGCCGCCACCCCCGGAAGTAGCCGGTGGTGTTCTCGGCGAGGCTCGCCGCGTTCCGGATGATGCGCAGTGGACGCTCCTCGCGCAGCGGGGAGCCCGGCACCAGGTTGGCCTGCGGCACGCGCTTGGGCAGACCGGCCTTGGTCTCCGCGCCGATGGCCGGGCGGGCCGCCTGTTCGGCCGCCTGCCAACCGGTGTCGGCGGTGGTCGACCACTCCAGGTCGGCCTCGTCGCCGTGCCCGACGAACCAGGCGGACTTGGCCTGCGCGAAGATCAGCAGATCGCCGTCACCCTCGTCGGAGACCGGCGGCGGCCGGTGCTCCTTCGGCGCGGGCCGCCGCTCGGGCGCGGCGGGCAGCGGGACACGGCCCGGGTCGACCTGGTCGACCAGACGCAGCGGGGGCGTCTCCAGGCCGGCGTCGGCCGACCGGCTCATCTCGTCGCGCAGCGCGCGGTCGGCGAGCGGCGGCGGCTCCACCAGCCGCAGCATCGGCGGCTCCTGAGGCAGGTCGTCGGCGAGCCACGGCGGCGTGACGCGGCCGGGGTCGCTCGGTGCGTCAACGCCTCGCCCGTACGAGTAGGTCGTGCCCTCACGCTCCCGCGCTGCGTCGTCCTCGTTGTTCACCAGCGGCCAGTTGGCCCGGGAGCCCGGCGGCGCCGCCTCCGGCGCGGGCGGGCGCGGGGCCGGCACCGGGATGCTCAGGTCGGTGGCGCTGAACCCACCGGTCGGCGGTTCCTGGTGCTGGTTGGTCTTGGGCCGGGGCGGGATGACGGTGCGTTGCCGCTCGGCCCGCGCCTTGTTGATCGCCGCGGTGGTGAGGGTCGGGCGGAACGGCTCGCCGGCCTCGGCCGGCGGGACGGCGCCGCGCGGGGACGGCGCGATCGGCGTGATGCCCGGTGGCGGCGGGGGCGGCGCGGAGACCGGCCGGTTGGTGGGACCGTCCACCCGCGACGGCAGCGGCGCGCCGGTCGGCTCGGGCCGTGCCGGGGGAGCCGACGCCGGCCGGCCCAGTGCGGCAGCCGGAGCGACGGGCGTGACCGGGGCCGGGGCGACGGGCGGCGGCGTCACCGGGGCGGGTGCGACAGGCGGCGGGCCGAGCGGCCGAGGTGTCGTCGTGGCGGCCGGACCGGACACCGGCTCCGGACGGCTGCGCCGCCCACCGGGGACCGGCTCGGGCCGGCCGCGGCGGCCGGCCGGCTCGGGTGCCCCGGCCGGCTCGGGACGACCGTGGTGGGGCTCGGCGACCGGGCCCGGCTGGATGGCGGGCACCGGACGAAGGTCGGCCACCGACGTCGAGGCCAGCTCGTCGACCTGCTCTCCCCGCCGGGCGGCGGCCCGGCGGCCGGTCGCGGGAGTGGGAGCGGTGCGTTCGGCGAGCGCGCCGACGAGCGCGTCGCAGCCGGCGTCACAGGTCCGGACGGAGGCGACGGCCTGCCGTACGGTCTCGGCGACGGCCGCGGTGAGCGTCCGGTTGACGGTGGCCCGCCGGGGCGTCTCGGAGATGGCGACGCGCAGCGCGGTCACCGCGTCGGAGACGGCATCGACGTCGGCCACCCCTTCGCCGGCCAACTGGGCGACCACCGCGTCGGCGGTCAGCCCGCCGTCGCGGCCGCCACGGGCCGCGGGGCCGGTGAGCATGCCCGGCTCGGGCAGCGCGTCGAGCACCGCCAGGGCGACCCGGTCGGCGGGGTCCGGATAGGCCCGCAGCGCGGCCGGGTAGAGCTCGCGGAGCACCTCCCGCAGCGTCACCGCAGCGGAGTGCCGGCCACTCGCCAGCGCCGCGTGCGCGGCCAGGACCTGCGTGTATCCGGCGAGTTCGCGCGGTGCCGGGAGGGTCACCGCGGAGAGCGCGCCGGCCTGGAGCGCGCGGGCCAGCCCGACCGCCCGGCGCTCGGCGGGCGGGGACTGCATCTCCTCCAGGGAGTCGTCGTCGGCGAAACGCTCGGCGAAGTCGTCGACCGAGTCGTCGTCGGCGATCGCCAGCGGCCGGCCGGCGGCGCTCAGCAGCGAGGTGACGATGTGGTCGTCGCTGTCGGCGGCGATGGCCGCCCCGCTGGGACCGCCGGACCGCTCCACCAGCAGCGCGACCAGCCGGGCGTAACCGGCGGGATCGTCACCGATCTCGCAGACGTGCAGCAGACGGCCTGCGTCGTCGACCACAGCGGACGTCAGCGTCGTTCCGGCCGAAGCCGTTCGGTCGGCCGGATCTGCCGAGGCCAGACCGCAGTACACGCGCACGAGCGCCACGGCGTCGTCCTCCTCCCGGGACACAGGTCTTGCACTGCCAGAGACTGATGCTCCCCGCTCCGGGTCAGTCGCGCCAGTCCACAACCGCAGAGATCTTCCCGACAATGGTGCGCCAACCCAGACTTGCGGTTTGTGCCCCGATTTTCTTCAGCCGCCGACGACCCAGGAAACCACCGACGCCACCGTTGACGGAAGCGCGCAGCGCCTCGTCCAGGTCGTCCAGGCTGGAGCCGGCGGAGAGCATGTCCAGCACCGCCGGTAGCCGGAGGGCGTACGCCAGGTCGCGGGCGATCTCACCGGCTTCGATCAGCAGCTCGTGGTCCCACGCGTCGTGGCCGCCGCGCAGGTTCTCCACCACCAGGTCGAGCTCGTAGGTGTCCTCGTCCAGCGGGGCGATGTCGGCCGGCTCCAGCCGTTCGGACAGTTCATTCCAGCTGTCCAGCTGGGACATGTCGTTCGGCGCACCGGAACGGATGAAAGTGACCAATGACTCGGGGGTCTTGAACAGCAGGAGCCGGCCCTTGTGGGTGAGGAAGACCGGCACCTCCTCGTCGCCCGCCTCGTCCTCGTCCTCGTCGCCCTCGTCCTCGTCGTCGGACTCGGCGGCGTCCTCGTCGTCCGAGGCGTCGGCCTTGGCCTTGGCCTTGCGGCGCGACTTGGCGTCCTTCTCCTCGTCCTCGTCGTCCTCCTCGGCGGAGAGGGCGGCGAACTCCTCGTCGAGGATCACCACCTCCTCGTCGTCCTCGGTCTCGACGACCTGGCGGCGGGCCAGGAACGGGTCGTCCTGGTCGCGCTCGGCGACGTCGGTCGGGTCCAGCTCGCGCGCCTGCCGGTACGCCCGCAGCGTGAAGCCGGTGCCGGCGGGCAGGGCGATCTCCACCGGGTCGATCCGCACCTCGTCCCAGAGCGCGCGGTCAGCCGGCGGGCGGTCCTCCTCGACCTCGTCGGCCGCGACGGCGGCGTCGGTGTCGTCGAGCTCGGGCTCGTCGGCGTCGGGCCGTTGGGGCGACTGGCGGGCCACGCTGACCTCCGTGTGCGTTCGGTTGCCCACCCGGCGGCGTCGCGCCGCCGAGTGACTCTGGGCACATACCCTAGTGGGCGACCGTTCTGACCGGGAGGTGCACCCCATGGCGTGGCGGCGAGCCGACAAGTAGCGTTGCTACACATGAAGGCGCAGGCGCTGCACGGACACCTGGACGCGCTGCTGCTCGCGGTGCTGGAACGGGGCGCGCTGCACGGCTACGCGATCATCGAGGCGTTGCGCGCCCGCAGCGGCGGCGCGCTGGATCTGCCCACCGGCACCATCTATCCGGCGCTGCGCCGGCTGGAGCGCGCCGGGCTGGTGGCGAGCACGTGGAGCACTGTGAACGGCCGGGAGCGCCGCACCTACGAGCTGACCGAGGCCGGTGGCCGGGCGCTGGCCGGGGAGCGGGCCGGCTGGCGGGAGTTCAGCGCCACGGTCGGGCGGTTCCTCGGCGCGGACGAGCCGCCCACGGCCCCGGCCTGACCGCGGCCGGCGGGCGGGCACCCGGCGGCCGAGCCGGAGACGGGCGGCGGCCCGCCCGCGCAGGCCGCCGGCTAGCCGGCCAGCCGGCGCTCGGCGAGCACCCAGCAGCGGGCCGCCCGGGCCAGGGCGAACCAGGCCGCCGAGATCACCACCATCCCGATGATCATTGGTGGCCAGGTGAGCGCGGCGTCCCACAGCCCGACCGACCAGGCGAACAGCGCGCCCCCGGCGGCCGCGCCGAGCAGCAGACTGCCGGTCAGACCGAAACCGATCAGCCGGGCCGGGCGGACGAGCCGTGCTGTTCTCCACCGGGCGACGAGCGGACCGGCCAGCAGCGCGGCGAGCGCCAGCGCGGCGACCACGCCCCAGATGGCGTTCAGCGCGGCGGAGAGCAGCAGATAGGCGGCAGGCGGCGGGGGACCGTCGCTCCAGCTCGACCCCTGCCAGGTCAGGTCACCGGTGGCGAGGAGCACCACCGCCACCACGAGCGTGCGCAGCGCCAGCCCGCGCAGCGCACCGGCGGCCAGCTCGGCCTGGAAACCCGGCACGAGCTGGGCGTCGCTGCCGAACTCGGCGACCGCCCGCCGCTGCGCCTCCGTCGGCGGCAGGCCCCCGTCCCGGTACGCCTCGACGGCGTCCTCGAGCGCGTGCCGCGCCTCGGTCAGCAGGTCGGCCTTGAGCCGGTCCGGCCCGTGCAACCGCGTGGACAACTCGTGCAGCCGGCGGTCGACCACTGCCTCCTCGTGCACCCGCATGCGGGTAAGCCTGCCATCGACGGCCGACAGCCGCGTCAGGGAAAACCCCGATCGGGCGGGTGTCAGGGCGTGACGGCCAGGTAACCGCGCTCGGCCGTCTCCTGGCGCAGCCACTGCTCCCGGTACCAGCCGGGGCGGGCCACCAGCTCGTCGTGCCGGCCGCGCTGCACCACCCGGCCGCCTTCGAGCACCACGATCTCGTCCAGCCCGGCCAGGCCGCTGAGCCGGTGGCTGATCAGCAGCACCGAGTGCCCGGCCGGGGTGGCGGCGAGCGCGGAGTCCAGCACGGCGTCGGCCGCCGCCGGGTCGAGCCCTTCGGTCGGTTCGTCGAGCACCAGCACCGGCGGGGCGGCCAGCAACGCCCGGGCCAGCGCGAGCCGCTGCCGCTGCCCGCCGGAGAGCTGTCCGCCCTGCTCACCGACCACCGTTTCCCAGCCCTCGGGCTGTTCGCGTACCCAGTCGAGCAGGCCGGCCGCCCGGGTCGCGGCCTCCAGGTCCGCCTCGGTGGCGCCCGGACGGCCGAGGAGCAGGTTCTCCCGGACGGTGGCGTGGAAGACGTACGCCTCGGCGAGCAGGCCGCCGACGATCCCTGGCAGGTGCTCGGCCGGGATCTCGGACACCGGCACGCCCCCGGCCGTGACCCGGCCGGTGTCCGGGCGTACCGCGCCGGTGAGCACCGCGGCGAGCGTGCTCTTGCCGGCGCCGCTCGGCCCGACCACCGCCACCCGCCGGCCGGCCGGCAGGTCGAGGTCGAATCCGGCCAGCGCGGGGGCGGCCCCGGCCCGGTAGCGGACCGTCACGTCGGCGAACCGCACGTCGTGGCCGTCGGTCCCGGGCTCCGGCGTCGTCTGCGGCGTCGCCTCGGCGGGCTCGGTGAGCAGGTCGGCGACTCGCGCCAGCCCGGCCCGCAGTTGGGTGCGCTGGCGGGCCGCCGCGACGAGCGCGAGTGCCACCTCCACGGCGGCGAGCGAGCCGACCGCGAGGACGCCGACCAGCACGCCGCCGACCCCGGCCCGCAGCGCCACGACCACCACCGCGGCGGAGGTGAGGCCGCCGACGAGGACGCCGAGCGCGTCCACCGCGAAGCCGGTCGCGGCGAGCCGGCGTTCCAGCTTCGCCAGCCGGGCGCCCCGGTTCCCGGCGGCGGCGAGCGCGGCGCCGGTCGCACCGAACGCGGCCAGGTCGGCGGCCCCGTGGGTGAGGTCGACCGCGTCCACGGCGAGCGCGCCCCGCAGCGGGGCCACCTCGTCGGCGGCGCGGCGGGTGATCCGGGTGGCGAGCGCGGGCAGCGCCACGCCTGCCACCAGCAGACCGATTGCGAGCACACCGGCGGCCGGCGGTGAGATCAGCGCGGCGACGCCCACGGCGAGCACGCTCACCAGTGCCGCCGCCGCTCCCGGCACGAGGACGCGCAGGAGCAGGTCCTGGGCCGCCTCCACGTCGGAGACCAGCCGGCTCAGCGCGTCCCCGGTACGCCGGCCGGTGTCGCGCCGGGTGGCGAGCGTGGCGAAGACGCGGGCCCGTACGTCGGTGATCATGCGGAGCACGGCGTCGTGCCCGGCGAGCCGTTCGGTGTACCGGAACGCGCCCCGGCTCACGGCCAGTGCCCGGACCGCGACGATGGCCACCGTCAGCCGGTCCAGCGGCGGCCGGCCGGCGGCGCTCATCAGCAGCCAGGTGGCGGTGGTCATCAGCGCCAGGCCGGCGAACTCGGTCGCGGCGGCGAGCAGCCCGGCGCCGAGCAGCCGGCTCAGGTACGGCCGGGCCAGGCGCAGCACCGCCCGCTCGGCACCCGGCCGGGCGGGCGCGGGCGGCTCCGGCGAGCCGGAGGGCGTCACCGGCACACCGGTCGGCCCGGCGGGCTCGCGGCCCACCGGCGTCACGCCGTCGGCGGCGGTCACCGGGTCACCGCCGGGCGGGCGGGGGAGACGTGGATCATCGGGGCGCCGCCGGGCCGGTGGTGGTCGGGTGCAGTTCGGTGACGCGGCCGTCCTCGACGCGCAGGATCCGGTCGGCGTCGGCGAGCAGCGCGGGCCGGTGCGCGACGAGCAGCGCGGTACGTCCGGCGACCAGCCGCCGGGTCGCGTCCAGCACGATCGCCTCGCTGGCGCTGTCCAGCCGCGCGGTCGGCTCGTCGAGCAGCACGACCGGCGCGTCCCGGAGGAACGCGCGGGCGAGCGCGACCCGCTGCCGTTGGCCGCTGGACAGGCCGTGGCCGCGCTCGCCGAGGCGGGTGTCCAGCCCGTCGGGCAGCGCGTCGACCACCTCGTCCAGCGCGGCGCCGGTGACCGCGGCGGCGAGCGCGGCATCCGGGGTGTCCGGTGCGCCGAGGCGGATGTTGTCGGCGAGCGACCCGGCGAACAGGTGCGCCCGCTGCGGCACCCAGGCCAGCTCGCGTCGCCAGGCGTCGAGATCGACCCCGGCCAGGTCCACCCCGTCGACGGTGACCCGGCCCGAGGTCGGTGCGACGAAGCCGAGCAGCAGATTGAGCAGCGTGCTCTTGCCCGCGCCGCTGGGCCCGATGATCGCCACCCGGTCGCCGGGCCGGATGGCCAGCGTGACGTCGCGCAGCGCTGTGGTCCGGTCGTACGCGACTGTGACGCCCTCGAAGCGGATCTCGCCCCGGCCGTCCGGCGCGGGCCGGCGGGGCGCCTCGGCGTCGGTGGCGGGCGCGTCGGTGGCGGAGAGCGTGAGCGCCTCGTCCAGCGCGGTGAGCCCTTCCAAGCTGGCGTGGAAGCGGCTGCCCGCGGCCCGCAGCGGCAGGTACGCCTCCGGCGTGAGCAGCAGCACCAGCAGCGCGGTGGAGAGCGTGAGGCCGCCGCCGAGCAGCCGGATGCCGACCGGCACGGCGACCAGCGCGACGGAGAGCGTGGCGACCAGTTCCAGCACCAGCGCGGACAGGAACGCGATCCGGAGCGTCTTCATGGTGGCCTGACGGTGGCCGTCGGCCATCCGGCGTACCACGTCGACCTGGCTCCGGGACCGGCCGAACGCACGCAGCGTGGGCAGCCCGGCCACCATGTCGAGGAAGTGCCCGCCGAGCAGCGACAGCCGCCGCCACTGCCGCTCGGTGGCGGCCTGCGTCTGCCAGCCCACGAGCGCGCCGAAGATCGGGATGAGCGGGATGGTGAGCGCGATGATCACCGCCGAACTCCAGTCGGCGAACACGATCCGGGCCAGCACCGCCACCGGCACCGTGACGCTCAGCACGAACTGCGGCAGGTAGCCGGTGAAGTAGGGGTCGAGCGCGTCCAGCCCGCGCCCGGCCAGCGTGGCGAGCTGCCCGGCCCGCTGCCCGGCGACCCAGGTGGGGCCGTGCCGGCCGACCGCGTCGAGCAGATCGGCGCGCAGCGCCGCCTTGACCGTGGCGGCGGCCCGCGCCGCCACCGTGCCCTGCGCCCAGCTCACCAGCGCCCGCCCGGCGACCGCGGCCACGAACCCGGCCAGCGCCGGCCGGTGCAGCCGCCCGTCGAACGCCGTCGCGAGCAGCGTCGCCAGCGCGGTGGCCTGAGCGATCACCAGCAGTGCGGTGAGCCCGCCCAGCACCGCGAGCACGGCGAGGTCGCGCCGGGCCGCGGGGACCCGACGCAGCAGACGCGGGTCGAACGGGCGGCGGTTCACCAGTACACCGGTGCCCTGCCGTCGATCCGTCCCCGGAAAACCCACCAGCACATCGCCTGAAAGCCTAGTAGGGCCGGCAGGAGCGGTAACGCGAGCCATCCCAACAGCGCCAACGTCGGGCGGCTGGCCGCCGCCTCGGCCACCGTCAGCGACGCCGCCGGGTCGGTCGTGGAGACCAGGATCCGGGGCCAGAGCGCAGCCCCGACCAGCGGCGCGGGAAGCGCCAGCGCCGTCGCGGTCGCCGCGAAGGCCACCCCGGCACGACCCCGCCGCAGCGCCGCGCGCGCCATCAGCAGCGCGGCCGCCAGCGCCAACGGCAGGAGTACGGCGACCGCCGGGCGCGCCACCGCGGCGCGTACCCGGTCGGAGAGCACGCCCAGGACGGTGGCCGCTGCGACAGCGGTGAGCGCGGCGGGCACCAGGCCGCCTGCGAGCCGGGCGAGCGCCGGGGCGTCGGCGGCCGGCAGCCGGAGCGTGAGGAATGTCGCACCGTGCACCGCGACCAGCCCGAGCAGGGCCAGCCCGGCGGCGGCGACGAACGGGGTGGCGAGATGGCCGACACCGACCACGTGGCCGTCCGCGCTCACCGGTACGCCCTGGAGCAGCCCGGCGAGCAGCGCGCCCCAGCCCAGCGCGGCGAGTACGCAGCCGGCCACCACCACCCGGTCCCAGCCGGCGCGAGCGGTGGCGGAAACCGGGCGGCTGCGCAGCTGCACCCCGGCGGTCACCAGCACCACACCGGCCAGCGCGGCGAGCACGGCCGGGTAGAAGCCGGAGAGCATTTCGCCCTCCAGCCGGGGGAACGCGCCGAACAGGATGCCGACGGCGGCCACCAGCCAGACCTCGTTGCCGAGGAAGAACGGCCCGAGCGCGGCGAGCGTGGCCCGGCTCCCCGGCGCCGGGCCGCGCCGGGCCAGCAGCAGGCCGACGCCGTAGTCGTAGCCGCCGAGCACGAGGTAGGTGGCGAAGAAGAGGCCGAGCAGGGCGTACCAGGTGAGTTCCACGACGGGCTCCCTCAGACGAGGACGGGCTGATGGTGGGCGTCGGTGTCGGGCGCGGGCGGGCGGCCGAGCGCGGGGTCGTGCGCCCCGCGTGCCGCGTGCCGGGCGAGCAGCACCCAGTTGGTCACCGCGAGCGCGCCGAGCAGCAGGCTGAACCCGATCAGCGAGGTGAGCATCAGCCCGGGGGACACCGGCGAGACGGCCTGTGCGGTGGGCAGCAGCCCGTACGCGGCCCAGGGCTGGCGGCCCACCTCGCGGGCGATCCAGCCGAGCAGCATCGCCACGAAGGGCAGCGGCAGGCCGAGCAGGATCAGCCAGAGCGGGACCCTCAGCCGGATGATCCAGTCCCGCCAGAGCAGCGGCAGCAGGAGCCAGAGGGCGCCGAGCGTGAAGCCGATCAGGATCATGAAACCGAGACCCACGTTCGACAACACCGGCGGTTCCCAGTCGCCGGGGCCGAACCGCGCCGTCCAGTCGGCGACGAGCGCGTCCCGGTCCGGCCCGCCGCCGAACTTGGTCGGCTGGAGCTGCCCGACCGGGCCGAACTGGGCGAAGCCGAAGCCCTGTAGCGCCGACACCGCGAGCGCCGCGGTGACCAGGCCGAGCCGCAGCGAGGTGCGGAAGAGGGCGTAGTCGCTGGTCCGCCGCAGCAGGTGCCAGGCGCTCACCGCGGCCATCAGCAGGCCGCCGGTGACCAGGCTCGCCGAGACGACGTGGCCGAACGCCATGCCGAACGTGGGGTTGGTGAGCAGCGCCCCGAAGTCGGTGAGGTGGGCGACGCCGTCGCGGACCTCGTACCCGACCGGGTTCTGCAGCCAGGCGTTCGCCACCATGATCCAGAAGGCCGAGGCGTACGCGGTCAGCGCCACACCCCAGAGCAGCGCCAGGTGCACGCCGCGCCGCAGCCGGTGCCACCCGAAGATCCACATCCCGAGGAACGTGGACTCCAGGAAGAACGCCACGAGCGTCTCGATGGCCAGCGGGGCGCCGAACACGTTGCCGACGTAGCGCGACAGCCCGCTCCAGTTCAGCCCGAACTGGAACTCCATCACGATCCCGGTGGCGATGCCCAGCACGTAGTTGATCACGTAGAGCTGCCCCCAGAACCGGGTCAGCCGCTCGTACACCGGCTTGCCGGTCAGGTAGCCGGCCGTCTGCAACCCGACCAGGAGCGTGACCAGGCCGAGCGTGACCGCCACGAAGAGGAAGTGGATCGACGTGGTGGCGGCGAACTGGAGGCGGGCGAGGAGCAGCGGGTCCACTGTCGTCCTCCGATGGGTTGGCTCTCTTGTCGTAGTCAACCTACACGTAGACTCGCTACCTATAGGGGCGCGCGAACCCGGAGAAGTCCCGTAGGGGTGAGGTCAGCTCAGGAACAGGGCGAACGGCAGGGAGACGAGCGTGCCCGCGACGGCCAGCGCCATCGCGCCGAGCACCCGCGGCGGGCGGTCCGCGTCGAGCAGCCGTTGCACGCGTACGTCCAGGTCGCGGTCGCCGAGTCCGAGCGTGCCGGCCGGGTGCACCCGGTGCTCGGCGGCGGCGAACCGGCGCAGCGCACCGGCGAGCGGCGCGTCCGCGTGCAGCTCCCGGGCCTTGTCGTCGGCGCGCATCTCGACCAGCAGCGCCACCCGGGCGTGCGCGTCCCGCACCCACTGGAACCAGGGCAGCGCCCGGCACAGCGCGGTGAACGGCAGCAGCACCAGGTCGTGCCGCTCCTGGGCGTGTGCCCGCTCGTGGGTGAGCACCGCCGCCAGCTCGGCCGGATCGAGCAGGTCGAGCGTTCCCGCGCTCACCACCACCCGGGGCCGCACCCCGGGCAGGCAGTACGCCGCCGCGCTCGGGTGGTCGAGCACCAGCGCCCCCGGCACCGTCGGGTCGTGCCGGGCCACCAGGTGCAGCAGCTCGCGGTGCCGGCGCTGGGCGCGGACCGCGCCGTGCAGGCTGCGTACCGTCGTGGTGAGCAGCACCACGCCGATGCCGAGACCGACGCCCACCAGGCTGAGGTGCACCGCGCCCACCCCGGCCGGCAGCGTGCCGTGGGCCAGGTCGTCGGCCAGCGCCAGCAGCGCCCACCCGGTCGCCCGGTCGTACGCGTCGAGCCCCAGCGCCATCGGCAGTCCCATGGCCGACAGGCCGAGGGCCAGCCCGACCGCCTGCCAGCAGATGATCGCCACCCGGGGCGCCCGCCAGGTCCAGCGCGCGACGGCGAGGACCTGTGCGGTCAGCCAGCAGGCCAGGATGATCGCGGCGAAGTGCAGGGCGTACGCCACGGCAGCCGCCCTACCGGTCCGTCGCCTCGTCGAGCGCCGGCCGGCCGGGCCGGGGATCCTCCACCCGGCCGACCGGCCCGTCCTCGACGGTCGCGGGGCCGGTCGCTCCGGCCTCGGCGCTGAGCGCGGCGCGGAGCACGTCCGCCTCCGTGCCGGTCACCGAGCGGGCGAAGCGCACCAGCGCGGCGTCCCGGCTGCCGCCGAGGTCGAGGGCTTCGAGCATGAGCTGGGCGATGTGCGCCTCACGGGTGGCGGCGGGGCGGTAGCGCCAGGCGCGACCCTCCCGCTCACGCTGCACCATGCCCTTGCCGGCGAGCCGGTCGAGCACTGTCATCACGGTCGTGTAGGCCAGTTCGCGCCCGTCGAGGGCGTCGGCGACCTCGCGCACCGTCACGCCACCGGAGGCGGCGGGTGCCGCGTCCCACAGCACGTCCATCACCGCACGCTCAAGGTCCCCCAGCCGAGTCACCCGACAATCCTACCCCCGGTAGTAGATCCCTTCCGACCGCCGGTTGCCGGGGTCAGGCGCCCTTGGGGTGCCAGACCGTCTTGGTCTCCAGCAGCGTGGTCATCCGGGTGATGCCGGGGTCGGTGTGCCAGTCGTGGTCGGCCGGAGCCGGCCGCAGCACCCGCTTGAGGTTCTCCGCGGCCTTGATCTCCAGGTCCGCCGCCATCTCGGCGTCGGCGACGCCGGTCAGGTCGATCGCGTTGACGTCCATGTGCGCGGCGAGCGTCGGCACCGTCTCGGTCAGCCGGCCGGTGAGGATGTTCACCACGCCGCCGGGCAGGTCGGAGGTGGCGAGCACCTCGGCCAGCGTCACCGCCGCCAGCGGCGCCGCCGGGGAGGCGGCCACCACCACCGTGTTGCCGGTGACGATCGCCGGGGCGATCACGCTCACCAGGCCGAGCAGCGCCGGCTCCTCGGGGGCCACCACGGCCACCACGCCCGTCGGCTCCGGCGCGGACAGGTTGAAGTACGGGCCGGCCACCGGGTTCGCGCCGCCGTACACCTGGGGCAGCTTGTCGGACCAGCCGGCGTACCAGACCCAGCGGTCGATCGCCGCGTCCACCTCGCCGGCCGGTACGCCCAGCGCGACGAACTGCTCGCGCCGGCCCTCCAGCATCTCGGCCACCCGGTAGAGGATCTGACCCCTGTTGTACGCGGTCGCGCCGGCCCAGCCCTTCACCGCGGCGCGGGCGGCCACTACCGCGTCCCGCGCGTCCTTCCGGGAGGCAAGAGACACGTTCGCGGATTGCACGAGATACGACCGTCCCGACTCGCTGCGCGGGAACTTCCCGCCGATGAAGAGCTTGTACGTCTTGCGTACCGCGACCCGCTCAGACATTGAGGTACCCCTCCAGCCCGTGCCGGCCGCCCTCGCGACCGTAGCCCGACTCCTTGTAGCCGCCGAACGGCGACGTCGGGTCGAACTTGTTGAACGTGTTGGCCCACACCACGCCCGCGCGCAGCCGGTCGGCCACCCACAGGATCCGGGAGCCCTTGTCGGTCCAGATCCCGGCCGACAGCCCGTACGGCGTGTTGTTGGCCTTCTCGACGGCCTCCGCCGGGGTGCGGAACGTGAGCACGGACAGCACCGGGCCGAAGATCTCCTCGCGGGCGATCCGGTGCGCCTGGGTGACCCCGGTGAAGATGGTCGGCGCGAACCAGAAGCCGCGCTCGGGCAGTTCGCACGGCGGCGACCAGCGCTCCGCGCCCTCGGCGGATCCGGCGTCGGACAGCTCCCGGATCCGGGCGAGCTGCGCGGCCGAGTTGATCGCGCCGACGTCGGTGTTCTTGTCCAGCGGGTCGCCGACCCGCAGCTGGGCCATCCGGCGCTTCAGCGACTCCAGCACCCGGTCGGCCACCGACTCCTGGACCAGCAGCCGGGAACCGGCGCAGCAGACGTGGCCCTGGTTGAAGAAGATGCCGTTGACGATGCCCTCGACCGCCTGGTCGATCGGGGCGTCGTCGAAGACGATGTTGGCGGCCTTGCCGCCCAGCTCCAGCGTGAGCTTCTTGCGGGTGCCCGCGACCGCGCGGGCGATGGCCCGGCCGACCTCGGTGGAGCCGGTGAACGCGACCTTGTCCACGCCCAGGTGCTCGACCAGCGCCCGGCCGGTGTCGCCCGCGCCGGTGACGATGTTCACCACACCTGCCGGCAGGTCGGCCTGCTGGCAGATCTCGGCGAACAGCAGCGCGGTCAGCGGGGTGGTCTCGGCCGGCTTGAGCACCACCGTGTTGCCGGCGGCGAGCGCCGGGGCGATCTTCCACGCCAGCATCAGCAGCGGGAAGTTCCACGGGATGACCTGCGCGGCCACGCCGAGAGGCCGCGGGTTCGCACCGAACCCGGCGTGCTCCAGCTTGTCCGCCCAGCCCGCGTAGTAGAAGAAGTGCGCGGCGACCAGCGGCAGGTCGACGTCGCGTGACTCCTTGATCGGCTTGCCGTTGTCGAGCGACTCCAGCACGGCCAGCTCGCGCGAGCGCTCCTGGATGATCCGGGCGATCCGGAACAGGTACTTGGCCCGGTCCCGGCCCGGCATCGGACCCCAGACCTTCTCGTACGCGGTCCGGGCGGCGCGCACCGCGCGGTCCACGTCCTCCTCGCCCGCCTCGGCGATCTCGGCCAGTACCTCCTCGGAGGCCGGGTTCACCGACTTGAAGCTGCCGCCGGAGGCCGGGTCGACGAACGCGCCGTCGACGAAGAGCCCGTACGAGGGCTTGATGTCCACCACCGAGCGGGACTCGGGGGCGGGAGCGTATTCGAACATCGCGTTCAGTCCAGGGTGAAGTAGTCGGGGCCGGCGTAGACGCCGGTCGTCAGCTTGGTGCGCTGCATGAGCAGGTCGTTGAGCAGGCTGGACGCGCCGAACCGGAACCAGTCCGGGCTCAGCCAGTCGGCGCCGGCCGTCTCGTTGACCATGACCAGGTACTTGATGGCGTCCTTGGTGGTCTTGATGCCACCGGCCGGCTTGACGCCGACCTGACGCCCGGTGGCGGCGCGGAAGTCACGTACCGCCTCCAGCATCACCAGCGTCACCGGCAGGGTGGCCGCGACCGGGACCTTGCCGGTGGAGGTCTTGATGAAGTCGCCGCCGGCCAGCATGGCGAGCCAGGAGGCGCGCCGCACGTTGTCGTAGGTGGCCAGCTCACCGGTCTCCAGGATGACCTTGAGGTGCGCGTCCCCGCACGCGTGCTTGGTGGCCACGATCTCGTCGTAGACCTCGGCGTAGCGCCCGGCCAGGAACGCGCCCCGGTTGATCACCATGTCGATCTCGTCCGCGCCCGCCTCGACCGCTGCCCGCACGTCGGCGAGCTTGATCTCCAGCGGAGCCTGGCCGGACGGGAACGCGGTCGCCACGCTGGCCAGGTGCACTCCGCTGCCGCGCAGCACCTCGGCCACGTGCGGGACCATCGACGGGTAGACGCAGACGGCGCCGACGTGCGGGCAGCTCGGGTCGGCCGGGTCGGGGCGCAGCGCCTTCGCGGCCAGCGCCCGCACCTTGCCCGGCGTGTCCGCCCCCTCCAGGGTGGTCAGGTCGACCATCCGGATCGCCAGGTCGATCGCCTCGGCCTTGGCGGTCGTCTTGATGGAGCGGGTGCCGAGTTGCGCCGCCCGCTGCTCCGCGCCCACCTGGTCCACGCCGGGCAGGCCGTGCAGGAAGGTCCGCAGAGCGGTCTCGGATCGTCCCAGCTCGGTGAGGTCCGAACGGGCCGACGTCGTTGTCGCCGTCATGCCCCGAATAGTACGCACCAGCGAGTCGGGTGATCTTGCTCACGATCCACGGGTCGTGAGCGTCATACGTGAGCGGGGTCGCCTGTCGAACCGCACCCGCCCTGCGCCGCGCCGCCAAACGGTAGGTTGGGCGATCGTGGACGTACACGTCATTGACCATCCGCTCGCCCAGACGCGGCTGACCGCCATGCGGGACGCCCGAACCGACTCGTCGTCGTTCCGGGCGGCGCTGCGCGAACTCACCACCATGCTGGTGTACGAGGCCGCGCGCTCCTTCCCGATCGAGAAGTACTCGATCCAGACCCCGGTCACCGCCACCGAGGGCACCCGGCTGGCGAACCCGCCGCTGCTGGTGCCGGTGCTGCGGGCCGGTCTCGGCATGGCCGACGCCGCACTCGGCCTGCTGCCCGAGTCGTCGATGGGCTTCGTCGGCCTGGCCCGCGACGAGGAGACGTACGAGCCCCGCGCGTACATGGAGTCGCTGCCGCGCGACCTCAGCGGCCTGCCGGTGCTGGTGCTCGACCCGATGCTCGCCACCGGCGGCTCGCTGGAGCACTGCTGCCGGCTGCTCGCCGACCGCGGCTGCACCGACATCACAGTGCTCTGCGTGCTGGCCGCGCCGGTCGGCATCGAGCGGCTGGAGCGCTCCGGCCTGCCGCTGCGCCTGGTCACCGCCTCCATCGACGAGGGTCTGAACGACCGGAAGTTCATCGTCCCCGGCCTGGGTGACGCCGGTGACCGCCAGTTCGGCGGCATGCCCCGCTTCTGAGACCGGTCCGGTGCGGAGGCACGGCCCTCCGCACCGGGCGCCGGACCCACCCGGCGAGTCGATGCGCGGGGGTGCGCGGAGGCGCTAGCGTTCCGGGCCATGACTGGTGTTGCGCTCGCCGAGGAGTTGCTGCTCCTCGCGTATGACGACGAAACCGGCAAGGCCACCATGCCGAGGATCAGCCTGGACCTGGGCATGGCCGCCGCGGTGCTGGTCGAGCTGGCCCTGGCCGGACGGGTCGCGTACGCGGACGGGAACCTGGCGGTGGTCGACCCGTCCCCGACCGGCGAGCCGATCGCCGACGCCGTACTCGCCAAGATCGCCGCGGACACCCCGCACACACCCTCGTCGTGGGTGCAGCGGCTGCGGCACGGGCTGCGCGACCGGATCCTCTCCGACCTCTGCGACCGGGGCGTGGTGCGGGACATCGACGAGACCGAGCTGGGATTCATCCACGTGCACCGTTACCCGGTGGCCGACGCCTCGGTCGAGGCGGACATCCGGGGGCGGCTCGCCGACGCGCTGACCAGCGGGCAGCTCCCGGACGAGCGGACCGCCGCGCTCGCCACGCTCGTCGCGGTGCTGCGGATGGAACCGGCGCTGGGGCTGACCGGCCCGGCCGCCGAGGACGCCGGCCGGCGGCTGCCGGAGATCGCCGCCGGGGCCGGGTTCTCCGGCACGGTGAGCCTTGACGACAGCGTGGTACGCCCGTCGATCAGCCTGGTCATCGCCGCGCTGGCCCAGGCCGTCGACGCCGCCCTGGGCAAGCGGTAAGGAAGGGCCCCCTCTTAACGCCTCCGGTAGAGGAAGGGCCCTTGTTGACACCCGGTGTTGACAAGGGGCCCTTCCTCACGTCCGGGCTAGAGGCCCAGGGCGGTGGCGATCTCGTTGCGCAGCTCGGTCACCGCGGCACGCGCGCGCTGCCGGGCAGCCGGCACGTCGCCGCCGCTCACCGGCTCCACCACCTCCAGGTACGCCTTGAGCTTCGGCTCGGTGCCCGACGGCCGGATCACCACCCGGGCCGCGCCGGTACGCAGGATCACCACGTCCGCGTCCGGAAGCAGGTCGGACGCCTCGGTCACCGGCTGCCCGAGCAGCGCGGTCGGCGTGGCCGCCCGGATCCGGGCCATCGAGTCCGCGATGACCCGCAGGTCCTCCACCCGCACCGAGAGCTGCTCGGTGTGGTGCACGCCGAACTCGGCGGCCAGCTCGTCCAGCCGGTCGAGCAGCGTACGGCCCTCGGCCTTGAGACCGGCGGCCAGCTCGGCGACCGTCAGCGCGGCGGTGATGCCGTCCTTGTCCCGTACGTGCTCCGGCGCGACGCAGTAGCCCAGCGCCTCCTCGTATCCGTACACCAGCGGCTCCCGGCCACCACCGGCCCGCACGATCCACTTGAACCCGGTGAGCGTCTCGTCGTAGGGCAGCCCTCGGGCCGCCGCCATGGCCCGAAGCAGCGCCGACGACACGATCGTGGTGGCGTACAGGCCGGTCACGCCGCGCCGCATCAGGTGGTCGGCGAGCAGCGCGCCCACCTCGTCGCCGCGCAGCATCCGCCAAGACCCGGCGTCGCGTACGGCCACCGCGCAGCGGTCCGCGTCCGGGTCGTTGGCGATGGCCAGGTCCGCGCCGGTGCGGTCGGCGAGCGCGACGAGCAGGTCCACCGCGCCCGGCTCCTCCGGGTTGGGGAAGCTCACCGTCGGGAACGCCGGGTCCGGCTCGGCCTGCTCGGGCACCACGCCGGGCACGCCGAACCCGGCGCGCGCGAACGCGGCGGTCAGCACCGCGGCGCCCACCCCGTGCAGCGGCGTGTACGCCACCTTCAGGTCCCGCGGTCCGGTCGGATCCACCACGGCGGCGGCCCGCTCGACGTACGCGGCCACGAGGTCGTCGCCGAGCACCTGACCGGCCGGGCCGAGCGGCACCGCCGCGAGCGGGCCGACGGACCGGATGGCCGCCTCGATCCCGGCGTCGGCGGGCGGCACGATCTGCGCGCCCGCGCCCAGCTCACCGCCGAGCTGCGCGCCCAGGTAGACCTTGTAGCCGTTGTCCTGCGGCGGGTTGTGGCTGGCCGTGACCATCACGCCGGCGACCGCGCCGAGCTGCCGGACCGCGAACGCCAGCACCGGCGTGGGCAGCGGCCGGGGCAGCAGCAGCGCCGGGCGGCCCGCACCGGTGGCCACCTGTGCGGTGCGCTGGGCGAAGGCACGCGAGCCGCGCCGGGCGTCGTACCCGATCACCAGCGGGCCCTCGCCGCCCTGGGCGGCGAGCCAGCCGACGAGCCCGGCGGCGGCCTGGGTGACCACGGCGAGGTTCATGCCGTTCGGCCCGGCGCGCAGCGGGCCGCGCAGCCCGGCGGTGCCGAAGGTCAGCGGACCGGCGAACCGGTCGGCCAGGTCGGCCGCCGTGCCGGGCAGCCCGTCGAGGACGCCGCGCAGCTCGTCGCGGTCGGCCGGGTCCGGGTCGTCGGCGAGCCAGCGCTCGGCTCGTCCGCGAAGGTCGTCAAGGTCAGTGGTTTCCGCCGCCATTGCCTCATGAAAACACGGCGGCGGATCACCACTGGCCGTCGGCCTCGGTTCAGTTGGCCGCCGTGAGCTGGAACGAGCCGGCCATCGCGTCGAAGATCGGCTTGCTCTCGGCGAAGGTCGCGTCGCTGGAGGTGAGATAGAACGAGTAGACCTTGCCGCCCTGGACCACGCCGCGCCACACGCCGTGCCGCTTCTCGTCGCCCTCGCCGCAGGTGTACTCGAACTCGGCAGCCGGCTTGCCGGCCAGCGTCGTCTCGGTCATCGCGAGCTGTTCGTAGGGCTTGGCGCACGACTTGCTCTTGTCGCGCAGGTTGCGGGAGGCGAACTCGGCCCAGCTGACCGACGTGCCGCCCCAGTTCTCCGCCAGCAGCCGCACCTTGCGGCCGCTGTCCTTCGGGTCGACGTAGTCGACGAAGAGGCCACCGCTCTTGCGGTCCCAGCCCTTCGGCACCTGGACGGTGATGCCCTTCACGGTCTGCTCCTGCATCTCCACCGGGGAGGCGGCGGCCGAGTTCGACGGCAGCGCGCCCACGATCGGCGGGGGAGCGTCGTCGCCGCCGCCGGTCAGCGCGATCACGCTCACCAGCAGCACCACGGCGAGGCCACCGGCGGCGGCGAGCTGGACCTTGCGCGGCCACGCCTTCACCCGCCCGAGCAGCCCCTTCGCGCCGCCGTCACCTGCGGTGTCCGGGGCGGTGGACGGGGTGGTCCACGGCTGGCCGGTGCCGGGCACCGACCACTGGTTGCCGCCGTACACCGGCTGGGTGGCGTCGACGGTGCGGCCGTACGTGGCCGGCACGGCGGTGGGCACCGCCTGGGTCGCGTCCCCGGCGGCGCCCTGGCCGAGCCGGACCGTGGCGTCCGGCGAGATGCGCTGGGTGGCCTCCGGCGTGCCCGGCCCGGACATCGCGCCGGTCGGCGTGTGCAGGGGACCGGCCAGCGCGTCGGCGCTGGTCTCGTCGAGCGCGGCGGCACCCGCCGCGGGCTTCTCCGCCGTGGGCCGCTCACCGCGGCGCAGCGCGGCGAGCCGGTCGGTGAGCGACTCTTCCGGGCCGATCATGGCCCGGCCGCCGATCTGCCCGCTCGGCTTCGGCTCCGCCGTGATCGCCGGCGGCGTGGTCGGGCGCGGCACCGGCACCACCGCGTACGGGTCGGTGACCGAGTTGACGACGTTGGCGGTGCTGGTCAGCGGCCCGGCGAGCAGTTCGCGCAGGTTGGCGCGGGCCCGGTGCACGTCCATCCGGCGGGCCGGGTCCTTCTCCAGCAGCCCCATCAGCACCCCGGTGAGCGGGCCGCTGCGCTGCGGCGTGGCGGGCGGGTCCTCGACCACCGCGTGCATGGTCTCGATCGGGTCGCCCTTGTCGAACGGGGGCCGGCCCTCGACCGCCGTGTAGAGCGTCACGCCGAGCGAGAACAGGTCGCTCGGCGGCCCGAACTCCTGGCCCATGGCCCGCTCGGGGGAGATGAAGTGCGGCGAGCCGAGCACCATGCCGGGCGTGGTCAGCTGCACGTCGGTGGGCATCCGGGCGACGCCGAAGTCGGTGAGCACGCAGCGGCCGTCGGTGCAGATCAGCACGTTCGCCGGCTTGACGTCGCGGTGCAGCACGCCGATCGCGTGCGCCACCTCGAGCGCGCCGAGCAGCGCAATCCCGATCTTGGCGACGGCGCGCGGCGCGACCGGCCCGTCCTCGATCACCATGTCGGCCAGGCTGCGGGCGTCCAGCAGCTCCATCACGATCCACGGCCGGCCACCCTCGGTGACCACGTCGTATACCTGCACCACGGCCGGGTGCTGGATCGCGGCGGCGGCGCGTGCCTCCCGCAGCGTCCGTTCGTAGAGCGCGTCGCGGTCGCTCGGGGCGAGCCCCGGCGGGAGGACGACCTCCTTGACCGCCACATCACGGCGCAGCAACGTGTCTGTGGCCCGCCAGACCGTGCCCATGCCTCCGTTGCCCACCGGGGAGCGCAGCGAGTAGCGACCACCGATGGTGGTGCCGGGCGCCGCGCGTCCAGTGGGAGGACTGGCCGGTCCGCCGCTCCACGTCGGAATCTGAGTCACAGAAAAGCCACCGGGGGATATCGAGGGGGCTGGGACACAACCCCTCTATCTTGCTGGTTCCGACGCCCGATGCGAAACCCGACGCGGCGGGCGTTTACCTACTGGACGGTATGTGGTCGCTCGCTCACCTCCGGTGAGACGCGCCGCGAGGTGTGCGGTATCCCTCACCCACCCGGCGGTCAGCTCGTCCTACCATCCGGTAATGAGCGATGCGCGGTCAAGCGAGTCGGGTTTCCCGATCCAGGGCGTCTACACGGCGGCAGACCTTCCGGCGGACCTGGACGCCCGGCTGGGCGAGCCGGGCGAGTTCCCGTACACCCGCGGGGTCTACCCGACGATGTACACCTCCCGGCCCTGGACGATGCGGCAGTACGCCGGGTTCGGCACCGCGGCCGAGAGCAACGCGCGCTACCACCAGTTGCTGCGCGCCGGGACCATGGGCCTGTCCGTCGCGTTCGACCTGCCCACCCAGATGGGGTACGACTCGGACGACCCGATCGCGCACGGCGAGGTGGGCAAGGTCGGCGTCGCCATCGACTCCATCGAGGACATGCGCACACTGTTCGGCGGCATCCCGCTGGACAAGGTCTCCACCTCGATGACCATCAACGCGCCCGGCTCGGTGCTGCTGCTGCTCTACCAGCTCGTGGCCGAGGAGAACGGCGTGCCGGGGGCGGCGCTCAACGGCACCATCCAGAACGACATCCTCAAGGAGTACATCGCCCGGGGCACGTACATCTTCCCGCCGAAGCCCTCCCTGCGGCTGGTCGCCGACACCTTCGCGTACTGCCGCGCGGAGGTGCCGAAGTGGAACACCATCTCCATCTCCGGCTACCACATGGCCGAGGCCGGCGCCACGCCCGCGCAGGAGGTCGCGTTCACGCTCGCCAACGGCGTGGAGTACGTGCGCGCGGCGCTCGCGGCCGGGCTAGCGGTGGACGACTTCGCGCCCCGCCTGTCGTTCTTCTTCGTGGCCCGTACCACGCTGCTGGAGGAGGTCGCCAAGTTCCGCGCGGCCCGGCGCATCTGGGCCCGGCTGATGCGCGACGAGTTCGGCGCGAAGAACCCGAAGTCGATGATGCTGCGGTTCCACACCCAGACCGCCGGCGTGCAGCTCACCGCCCAGCAGCCGGAGGTGAACCTGGTCCGGGTGGCGGTGCAGGGCCTCGGCGCGGTGCTGGGCGGCACCCAGTCCCTGCACACGAACAGCTTCGACGAGGCCATCGCGCTGCCCACCGAGAAGGCGGCCCGGCTGGCGCTGCGGACCCAGCAGGTGCTGGCGTACGAGACGGACCTGACCGCCACCGTCGATCCGTTCGCCGGGTCGTACGTGGTGGAGGCGATGACCGCCGAGGTGGAGGCGGCGGCCGTCGAGCTGATGGAACGGGTCTCCGACCACGGTTCGGCGGTGGACGCGATCGAGGCCGGGTTCCAGAAGCGGGAGATCGAGCAGTCCGCGTACCGGATCGCCCAGGAGATCGACTCGGGCGAGCGGGTGGTGGTCGGCCTCAACCGGTTCCGGATCGACGAGGAGGAGCCGTACGAGCCGCTGCGGGTGGACCCGGCGATCGAGGCGGCGCAGGGGGATCGGCTGGCCCGGCTGCGCGCCGAGCGGGACTCCGGCGCGGTGGAGCGGACCCTGGCCGAGATGCGTGCCGCCGCCGAGGGGGACGCCAACGTGCTCTACCCGATGAAGGAGGCGCTGCGGGCCCGCGCCACCGTCGGCGAGGTCTGCGGGACGCTGCGCGAGGTGTGGGGGATCTACCGGCCCAGCGACCGCTTCTGAGTCGTCCGGCGGCGGCCCCGCCACGCACTCCGGTGCGTGGCGCGGGCCGCCGTCGCGCGTGTGCGATTCGGTGTTCCGGGTAACCCGATCGGGTGAACGGGGACGGACAGTGTGTGCGGGCGACGGTCGGGCGGTCGTGTCACCGTCGGGAGTCTTCCGGAAGCCGACAGTTGTCGTGCAATTGTCGGAGAGGCAGTTAATCGCCGCGACTAATGCGACAATTCGGAACGGCGGACGGGTATTTAGGGGCCGCTGAACGGTTACGCGTTGTAGGAGGTGGGAGGCGGATGATGCGGTTCGACCGCGATCTACCTGCTATCCCGCAGATATTCGACCCCTCTCACCAGGGCATTCGTGACGCTGCGCTGTCCGACCGCTACACGAAAGATGTTGCGCAGCGTCACCGTCGGAGGTCTAGGCTGTCTGCTGTCCGACCCGAAGATCCATCCATCTCTAGTGATCGAGAATTCGACGTGACGAGTGCGTTGACGCTGCCTTCCGGCGGCCCGCTGGCGTCGTCCCGGCCCGAGGCGCCGACCGGTTACCTGCCCCTGCCCTTCGAGCTCGACCATCTGCTCGCGCTGCGCGTACCCGGCCTCATCGAAACGCGCCGTCACCTCCACTCCCACCCGGAACTGTCCGGCGAGGAGTTCGAGACGGCCGCCCTGGTGCACCGCGAGTTGTCCCTCGCCGGTCTCAAGCCGCGCCTGCTGCCCAAGGGCAACGGCGTCATCTGCGACATCGACGGGCGCCCGGACGGGCCGGTGATCGCGCTCCGCGCCGACATCGACGCGCTGCCGCTGAGCGACCCGAAGGACGTGCCGTACCGCTCGACTGTGGAGGGCGTCTGCCACGCCTGCGGTCACGACGTGCACACGGCGGTGATGCTCGGCGTCGGCATGCTGCTGGCCCAGCTCGCCGACGACGGCCGGCTCGACGGCCGGGTCCGGCTGATCTTCCAGCCCGCCGAGGAGATCCTGCCCTGCGGCTCGCTGGAGGTCATCGAGGCCGGCGGCCTGGAGGACGTGGTGCAGATCTTCGCGCTGCACTGCGACCCGAACCTGCCGGTGGGCAAGGTCGGCCTGCGGGTCGGCCCGATCACCGCCGCCGCCGACAACGTCACGGTCAAGCTCACCGGGCCGGGCGGGCACACCGCCCGCCCGCACCTGACCGTCGACCTGGTGGACGCGCTCGGCCGGCTGGTGACCGAGGTGCCGACGCTGATCAGCCGCCGGGTGCCGGCCAACAGCGGACTGCTGCTGGTGTTCGGCCACGCCTCGGCCGGCACCCGCTACAACGTCATCCCGTCCGAGGCGTGCGCGGCCGGCACGCTGCGCGTGATGGACCGCGACACCTGGGACCAGGCGCCCGAGATCGTGGCTCAGGTGGTGCGGGACGTGCTCGCGCCCACCGGCGCCACTGTCGACCTGGAATACCTGCGCGGCCGGCCCCCGGTGACGAACGACGCCGGCGCGATCGGCGTGCTCACCGCCGCCACCGCCGCGGCGCTCGGCCCCGACGGCATCGCCGAGACGCCGCAGAGCATGGGCGGCGAGGACTTCTCCTGGTACCTGGAGCACGTGCCGGGCGCGCTCGCCCGTCTCGGAGTCGGCCGCAGCGGGCCCAACGTCGACCTGCACCGGGCCTCGTTCGACGTGGACGAGCGCGCCATCGAAGCCGGCGTACGCCTCATGGTCCAGACCGCGCTGCGGGCACTGGCGGCGGCGCGCTGACCGGACCACCGGCCGGCCCGGCCGGGATCGGCGGCATCGCGCCCACGCCGGGCGGCGGCGTCCGCCGGGCCCGCACCCGGCGCCGCCACAGGAGCAGCAACCACAGCGGTACGCCGATCACCACCGCGAAGGGCAGCACCGCGCCGAGCACGGTGAGCGCGATGCGGGCCGAGGCCAGGAACGCCGACCAGCCGCCGCCCAGCCCGCTGAGGAAGCCCAGGTCGGCCTCCTCCTCGGCGGTGCTGGCGTCCTGACCGAGGAACGTCACGGTGATGGTGGACAGCGCGGTCAGGTCCGCCAGTCGGCGCTTGCGGGCCTCCAGCGAGGCCAGGTCCGCCTGCCGGGAGCCCACCTCGTTCTCCAGCCGGACCAGCTCGTCCACCGACGTGGCGCGGGCGAGCAGCTTGCGGGCGCTCTCCACCCGCGCCCGCTGGGTGGCGATCCGGGCGTCCAGGTCGACCACCTGCTCGGTGACGTCCTCGGTGCGGATCTCCCGCCGCTCCTGCCGGCCCAACCCGGCGAGCCGGTCGATCACCGCGGTGAACCGGTCCGCCGGCACCCGCAGCGTCAGCGCCGCCCGCGCCTCGGCGGCCCGGCTCGACCGCCGGTCGGCGCCGACGAATCCGCCGGCCGCTGTCACCGCCGTGGTCGCCTCCCGCGCGGCGGCCTCCACATCGTCCACCCGGACCTGCATGGTCCCGGTGTAGATGATGGACCGCTGATCGACCCGCAGGTCCGCGCCGCCGGTGCCGCCGGGAGCGGCCTGGTCGCTGTCCGCCCCGCCCACGGTGGCCTGCTCGCGCGCCGCGCCCTCGTCGGCCGCCGGCACGGCCGAGTCGCTGCCGCCGTCCCCGCCCGCGCTGCAGGCGCCCACGCCCAGCGCCGCTATCAGACCCACCGCCACCAGGGCCACGCCCCGGAGCCGTCGTCCACCCATGCCCCGTACTCCGATCCTCGACGGCCCCGCTCGCCGGGACCGATACCTCGGACGTGACGCGTGGTCGCGCCGGTTCCGGCAGACTGCGCTGAGGACATCACGATTCGATAAGCGAGGGATCACGATGCAGGTGACCAAGTACGCCCACTCCTGCCTCAGGCTGGAGCACGACGGTGCGGTGCTTGTCGTCGACCCGGGGGTCTTCAGCGATCCGGCGGCGCTCGACGGGGCGGACGCGGTGCTGATCACCCACGAACACCCGGACCATGTGGACGTCGGCGCGCTGACCCGGGCGCTGGAGCGGAGGCCGGTGCCGGTGCACGGCCCGGCGTCGCTCGCCGGGGTGCTCGGCGACGCCGCCGAGGCGCTGGTGACCGTCGCGCCGGGCGAGTCGTTCACCGTCGCCGGAGTGCCGGTGCGGGCGTACGGCGGGCAGCACGCGGTCATCCACCCGGACATCCCGGTGATCCAGAACATCGGCTACCTCTTCGCCGACGTGGTGTACCACCCGGGCGACGCGTTGTTCGTGCCCGACGACGTGGAGGTGGACACGCTGTTCGCCCCGATACACGCGCCCTGGTCGAAGTTCTCCGAGGTGGTCGACTTCATCCGCGCGGTCGCGCCGCGCCGGGCGTACGCGCTGCACGACGGGCTGCTCAACGACAACGGCCTCGGCGTGCTGGACCGGCAGTACACGGCGCTGTCCAAGACCGACTACCGCCGTCTGGAGCCGGGCACCCGGATCGACGCCTGAGCATGGCCGAGGTGCCCGCGGAGGTGATCCGGCGGCTCTACGCCACGCCGCCGGACCGGTTCGTCGCGGCCCGGGACGCCGCTGTCGCGCAGGCGCGGCAGTCCGGCGACCCGCGTACCGCCCGGGAGATCGGCAAACTGCGCCGGCCGACGGTCGCGGCCTGGCTGGTCAACCTGCTGGCCATCCGCCGTCCTGAGCTGGTCGCCGACCTCGCCCGGCTGGCCGAGTCGCTGCGCGCCGCGCAACGCGACCTGCGCGGCGGCACACTGCGGGAACTGTCCGCGCAGCGACGCGCCGTCGTGGCCGCGCTGGTGGCCGAGGTACGCCGGCTCGCCGCCGCCGAACCCGCCGCGCCACCGGCCGGGAAACTGCCGCTGGGCGAGGTGGAGGCGACACTCAACGCCGCGCTGTCGGACACCGAGGTGGCCGAGCAGGTACGCGCCGGACGCCTGCTGCGGGCCAGCCACTACGCCGGGTTCGGCGAGGTGCCCCGCCCCCAGCTGCGGCTCGTGACAGAGGGCGAGGAGGCGCCGGTCGTACCGGATCGGGCGGCCGGGCGGACCGACGCGCGCCGGGCCCGCGACGAGCGGGCGGCGCGGGCCGAACGGGCCGGGCGGCGGCGGACCGCGACCCGGGAGCTGACCCGGGCCCGCGCGGACCTGGACCGGGCCGAGAAGGAGCTGGCCACCGCCGACTCGGCCGAGCGGGACGGAGCCGCGACGCTGGACCGGATCGAGACGGAGCTGGCCGAGCTGGAGCGTCGCCGGGCCGTGGCCGAGCAGGAGCTGAGCCGGGCCCGGCTGGCCCGCCGGGGCGCGGAGCGGGCGGTCACCGCGGCCCGTCGCCGGGCCGGCGAGGTGGAGGCCGTGCTGGAGGCGCTCGACGCCGAAGAGGGGGATTCCGGGTCGGGTGACGACCGGGCAGACTGAGCGTGATGAATGGCCACGGTGGAGTGACGGTGACGGGCCGCCGATGACTCCGGAACAGCTCGCCGCCGCCTGCAAACCGCTCGTGCTGGAACTCGGGGAGGCGTTCGCCCGCTGCCCGTCCACGCTTCGACGGGCGCGGCTGCTCGGCATCTCCGGGTGGGCCTTCTACATCACCGGGCGGGCCGGGGCCCTCGGTGACGTCCGCGCCGAGACGGTGGCCGCGGCGCTCGGTTTCATCGCGCCGGAGGCGGTCACCGACGGGTGGGACGCCGCCGCGCGGATCGTTCCGCCGCTTGAGGTGGCCGCCGCCAACCTGGCCGAGTGCTGCCGGTGGGGCACCGCCCGGCTGGGCGACGGCACCGAGTCGGCGCGGCTCGCCGTTCTGCTGGGCCGGGCGGTCGACGCGGCCGACGGCAGCGGCATGCCGCTGTTCGCCGCCTGGCGGGCGATGCCGGTGCCCGAACCGTCACCCGGTGCGCGGGCGGCGGTCGGCATGCTGCTGCTGCGCGAGCACTTCGCCGGGGCGTACCTGCTGGCGGTGCGCGCGGCCGGGCTGACGCCGCTGGAGGCGGTGCTGGCCGGGCCGGAGGGCGAGACGGGCGCGGCCGCGTGCGGCTGGGCGCCCCCGTACCCGCCGGTCGGGCCGCTGGTGCGGCGCCGGCTGTGGGCCGAGGCGGTGACCGACCGGCTGGCCTCGGCGGCGTTCCGCGTGTTGAGCACCGCCGAGGGCGCTGAGCTGCTGGGTCTGCTCGCCGCGGCACGGCAGCGCGCCCGCGGCGGATAAATGGGAGGCGATGCGCCGGGTCCGGCTGCCAGGATCTGGCCCGTGACGCTTCCCGCCGGCTGGTCGGCCCGCCGCCCGACCCTCGACGACGTGCCGGCGATCCTGGCGGTGGTGCACGCCGCCGACATGTTCGCCGTCGGCCACCCCGACTTCGACGACGAGGACGTGCGGTCCGCGCTGACCGCGCCGTTCGTCGACCCGGCCCGGGACTCCTGGCTGGTCACCGACCCGGACGGCACGGCGGTGGCCTGGTCGATCCTGGCCAACCCGAGCGGAGTGGGCCGGGAGTGGGTGGACGTGCTCGTCGACCCCGACCGCGGCGCCGACCTGCGTGCGCCGCTGCTGGCCCGGCTGCTGGAGCGGGTCGCCGAACGGGCCGCCGAGCGCGGCCTGCCCGCGCTGACCGCCCGCGCCGGGGTGTACGCGCCGGAGGCCCGCTGGGCGGGTGAGCTGGCCGAGGCCGGGTTCACCCGGATCAAGCGCTACATCCGGATGTCCCGGTCGCTCGCCGACCTGCCCGCCGAGCCGGCGCCCCCGCCGGGGGTTACAGTGCGGCCGCTGCGCGCCGACGACGAGAACGACCTGCGGTTGTTCCACCGCATCTACGACACCGCGTTCCGGGACACCCCGGACCACGATCCGCTCGACTTCGAGCAGTGGCGGGATCTGCTGCCGTCGTACGGCAAGGTCTGGGACGAGTGGTTGCTGGCCGAGGTGGACGGCGAGCCGGCCGGCGCGCTCCAGTCCTCCGACCAGGCACTCGACCAGGACCGGGGGTGGGTGCGGACGCTGTCGGTGCTGCCCGCGTACCGGCGCCGGGGGGTGGGTGCGGCGCTGCTGCGCCGGGCCTTCGCGGTCTACGCGGCGAAGGGCCGCGCCGGGGCGGGGCTCGGCGTCGACCTGGCCAACCCGACCGCGCCGGTCACGCTCTACCGCTCCGTCGGGCTGGTGGAGGAGCACTGGGCCGACATGTACGAGCGGAGTGTGCCCGCCTCGCGGGTGTGACCCGGCACCCCTGTACCGGGGTCGCCGAGCGCGGGTGCGGCCGCGCGGCGCAGACTGTCCGTGTGGGAGACGCGCTACGCCGACGCGGTGCCGGTGGGGCGGGACCGCAGCTCGGTGACGTAGTCGTCCGGCGCGCCCGCCTTCTCCGCGGCGTTCGCCAGCTCCGAGAGGTACCACGCCGTGGGCAGTCCGCCCTCGTACCCGTCGAACACGTAGACCCACGCGGTCACGTCGCCGTCCAGCGTCGAGACGCGGACCGTCAACTTCCGGTACGTCTCGGCGGTCACGCCCTCGATCTCGTCGAGCTGCGCGGCGTCGTACGGGTGGATGTCGTAGAGCGCCACGAACACCCGGTCACCCGGGGACTCGACCACGGTGCTGACCGAGCCCTCCCACCCGATGACGTCCTCGCCGGCGAAGGTGAGGCGCCACCCCTCCAGCCAGCCGGTGCCCACCATCGGCGAGTGCGGGCAGTAGGCGCGCATGCGGGCGGGATCCAGGTTCGAGCCGTAAGCAGCATAGAGACCCACGGCGACGACGATAGCCCGGCTGGCGGGTGGGGGAGAATACGACAGTGCGTGTCGGACGGGACGGGGAGAAGAAAGTCACTGTGAGCACAGACGAGGGGCTATTCCTGTGAGCCAGATCGTGATCATCGGCGGCGGACCGGCCGGGTACGAGGCGGCCCTGGTCGCCGCGCAGCTGGACGCCGAGGTCACGGTGGTCGAGGCGGAAGGTGCCGGCGGCGCCTGCGTGCTGTCCGACTGCGTGCCCTCCAAGACGTTCATTGCCAGCTCCGAGGTGGTCACCGGCTACCGGGACACCGAGGAGTTCGGAGTGCACCCCGACGGCCTGGAGGCGGTCACCGTCGACGCCCGGACGGTGCACGAGCGGGTCAAGCGGCTCGCCCTGGCCCAGTCCGCCGACATCCACACCAAGCTGGTCAAGGCCGGCGTCGAGTTCGTGGCCGGCACTGCCCGGCTCGGCGAGGACACGCTCGGCCACACCCACCGGGTGATCGTCACCCCGGCCGACGGCGGCGAGGAGTACTCGATCGCCGCGTCGACGGTGCTCGTCGCGACCGGCGCGACCCCCCGCCAGTTGCCCACCGCCGTACCGGACGGCGAGCGCATCCTGACCTGGCGCCAGGTGTACGACCTGCCCGAGCTGCCCGAGCACCTGATCGTCGTCGGCTCCGGCGTGACCGGCGCCGAGTTCGCCAGCGCGTACCTGGCCATGGGCGTCAAGGTCACGCTCGTCTCCAGCCGCGACCGGGTGATGCCGCACGAGGACGCCGACGCCGCGATGGCGATCGAGCGGGTGTTCCGCAACCGCGGCATGAGCATCCTGAACAACTCCCGCGCCGAGGCGGTCCGCCGGGTCGGCGACGGGGTGGAGGTGGTGCTCTCCGACGGCCGTCAGGTCACCGGTTCGCACGCGCTGATCGCTGTCGGTTCGATCCCGAACACCGCCGACCTGGGCCTGGCCGAGTACGGCGTGGAGCTGGCCCGGGGCGGTTACGTGACAGTGGACCGGGTCTCCCGTACCAATGTGCCGGGCATCTACGCGGCGGGTGACTGCACCGGCGTGCTGCCGCTCGCGAGCGTCGCTGCCATGCAGGGCCGGATCGCCATGTGGCACACGCTGGGCGAGGCGGTCCGGCCGCTACGGCTGCGTACCGTCGCGGCGAACGTCTTCACCGACCCGGAGCTGGCCACCGTCGGCGTCTCGCAGGACGAGGTGGACGCCGGCAAGACCCCGGCCCGCCAGGTGATGCTGCCGCTGGCCGGCAACGCCCGGGCGAAGATGGCGGACCTGGCCGACGGCTTCGTCAAGCTGTTCTGCCGGCCGGCGAGCGGTCAGGTGATCGGCGGCGTGGTGGTGGCGCCGAAGGCGAGCGAGCTGATCCTGCCGATCACGATGGCGGTGGAGAACAACCTCACCGTCAACGAGCTGGCCCACACCATCACCATCTACCCGAGCCTGTCCGGCTCCATCACCGAGGCCGCCCGCCAGCTCATGCTCCACGAGCTGGAGTAGCCCGGTGCGGGCTTTCGTCGATCATGGAGTTGCGGCCCCCGATCCGACCGGTATGTCCGGTCTGTGCGGGGCCCCAACTGCATGATCGACGGCCCTGGGGCGGGTCAGGGTCAGGGCCAGGGTGGTGGGTACGGCCGTCTCGGTGAGGATGAGCAGGCGCTCGATCAGGCCGAGCAGCGCGCGGTCGCCGGGGTAGGCGGACCAGATCATCGCGCCTGCCAGCACGAGGCTGGCCACGGTCAGCCCGCGCAGCCAGGCGGATGCTCCGGCGACCGGGTGACGGGCGAGCAGCCAAGCGGCCACCGGCAGGGCCAGGAACGACAGCACCGAGGCGTACCGGTGCACGTACGCGGCGGTGTCCATGGGCGTGCCCGGCTCGTTCGTGGGCACCACGGTGGCGGCCAGCAACCCGGCCGACCAGGCGGCCAGCAGCGCGAGTGGCACCCGGCCCGCGCCGGCCCGGCGCAGCTCCGGCAGGAGTACGAGGCCGGCCGCCGCGAGCACCGCCATCGCCGTGTCGATGGCGCCGCCCCGATCGGAGACGGCGAAGTCGCTGACGGTCAGCGACCAGGGATCCAGGTCGTCGCTCACCCCGAGGTGACCGATCACCGCGAGCACCGCCGCCAGGAGGATCCCGCCGAGGGCCAGCAGGCCGCTTCTCCGCGTTCCAGGCATACGGCCAGCCTGTCGCCGGAACCGCCCCAGACGGATCCGGGACCACCACCCACTTCGCTACCCGGGTCGTCCCCTACCGGCACCCCGGGAGGATCGCTCTCGCCGCTCTCGATCTGGCTGATCCGCGCCTGGGACAGGCCTGCGTCCCACGACGGCGCGTCAGCTGCCGGCTGAGTCGGCGGCGGTCTCGGCGCGGGTCTGCCGGTTGTTGCTGATCCAGGTCATCGCCCACCCGGCCAGCGCGAATCCCGCTGCGGCCACCCCGCCGACCAGCAGCAGCCGCCACGCCGAGTGGGTCAGCGCCGTACCGCCCAGGTGACCGACGAGCGTGCCGTAACTGGACCAGGCGAGCGCCGCCGCCGCCTCGTAGGGCAGGAACAGGCGGTACGGGTATCGGCTGCGCCCGGCCGAGAAACAGGCCGCCATCCGGCCGCCGGGCACGAAGCGGCAGAGCAGGATCACCAGCGGCCCCGGCTCGCGCAGCCCACGGGTGACCCGGGTGACGGCCCGGCGTGCCCGTCCGGGTGTGGTGGCGCGTGCCGGGCGGCGGGTCGGCGTGCTGCGGCCGATCAGGTAGCAGGCCAGATCCCCGATGAACACACCGGCTGCGCCGACCGCGATGGTCACCGGCAGGCTGAGCCCGCCGTACACGGTCAGCGCCCCGCTGGTGATCATGACGAGCTGGGTCGGCACCACCGGGACGAAGGCGTCGACGACCAGCAGGATCAACAGCAGCGCGTACGCCCACATGGGCGACGCGACGTCAGAGATGAGTTCGGCCACGACCGCCACCTCGTCGGAGTTCTCCGTTCGACCGGACCGAGCCTGACGCCGTGTCCGGCGTCACCACCACCGGCCCCACCGTGCGGTGACAGCCGACACCGGCAGGCCGTAGATGTGGAACGAGGCAGCCTGCCGAAAGGTGACGGGTCACCGGCGCGTCCGGGCCGGGGCGGGGCGGCACATCATCGATACGCGGAGTACCGTTGGTGGGACGCGGCGCCGGAGTCGTCGGGTCCCCCGTTCTCGATGCCCGGGCCGCCGCGGGTCGCCGGCAGGTCCCGTGCCGGCGACCCGCCCCCGCTCTCCGTAATTCAGGTGCGCCATCGACGCCCGCGCGTCTAGCGTCGGGGCATGTGCAGCGCGGTAGTGACGACGACGCCGGGTGTTCCCGGCGTGCCGCACTGACGTTTCCGTCGACGAGGCCCCGGGGCGATCCGCTCCGGGGCCTCGCGGCGTTCCGGGCCTGCTCGCCTCCGGGTCGTACCCGATCAAGGAGAGCGACATGATCGACCACCGCAGGCTCGGCCGGGAGTTGGAGCTGTTCGTCTCCGACCCGCTCGCGGGCGCCGGACTGCCGATCTGGCTGCCGGCCGGCGCCGCCGCCCGGCACGCCGTCGAGGAGTACGTGCGGGAACTGGAGCGCCGGGCCGGCTACCGGCACGTCTACTCGCCGCCGCTGGGCAAACGGGAGCTGTTCGAGCTGTCCGGGCACCTGGGCTACTTCGCCGACGACATGTTCCCGCCGATGCGGCTGAGCGCCGACGACGAGTTCGTGCTGCGTCCGGCCTTGTGCCCGCACCACGCGCTGGTGTTCCGGGCCCGCGGGCGCTCCTACCGGGAGCTGCCGCTGCGGGTCGCCGAACTGGGCGGGATGTACCGGGCCGAGCGCTCCGGGGTGCTCGGCGGGCTGTCCCGCGTACGAGCCATCTCGCTCAACGACGCGCACAACTTCTGCGCGCTGGAGCAGGTCGGCGACGAGGTCCGCGAGATCCTGCGGCTGATCGGGGAGGCGCACGCCGCGCTCGGCGTCCGTCCCGCCGGGTTCCGGTTGTCGCTGCGCGGGCCGGGCCGTCGGTACGTGGGCGACGACGCCGGCTGGGCGCGGGCCGAGGAACTGCTCCGCGCCGCGCTCGACGGGGTGGACGTCGTCGAGGCGCCGGGCGAGGCCGCGTTCTACGGGCCGAAGATCGACATTGAGATCGTGGACGCGGCGGGCCGCGAGTCGACCATCTCCACCGTGCAGCTCGACTTCGACAAGCCGGAGCGGTTCGACCTGTCGTACACCGACTCGGACGGCCGCCGGAAACGGCCGGTGATGGTGCACCGCAGCCTCGTCGGCAGCATGGAGCGGCTGTTCGCGTACCTGATCGAGGTGCACCAGGGCGCGTTCCCGGCCTGGTACGCCCCGGTGCAGTTGCTGCTGCTGCCGGTGGACGCGGCGCAGGCCGACGCGGCCGTCGCGCTGGCCCGCCGGGCCGAGGCGGCCGGGCTGCGGGCCGAAGTCGACCACGCCGGTTCGCTCGGTGCCCGGATCCGGGACGCGTCCCGCCGCCGCGTCCCGTACACCGGGGTCCTCGGCCCCCGGGAGGCGGCCGACGGCTCGGTCTCGCTGCGCCTGCGCGCCGGCCGGGTGCTCGACCCGATGCCCGCCGCCGAGGCGCTGGGCCTGATCGGCGCGGTGGTCGCGAGCCGGTCGGCGGGGCTGCTGCCGGCCTGACTCCGGCCCGTCCGGGTGCCGGGAAGGCACCCGGACGGGGACCGGCGCCGGGCCGGTCGCCGGGTCCACGTCAGTTCCCGACCGGCGTGCCGGCGCCGGCGCGGATCCCGCTCGACGGACCGGGCGGGGTGGGCGCCGGGATCTCGTCCTCGATCACCGCGCCGGTGAACTGCGCCCGGTAGAGCCGGGCGTACGCGCCGCCGGCGGCGACGAGCTGGTCGTGGGTGCCCTGCTCGACGATCCGGCCCTGCTCCATCATGAGGATCAGGTCGGCGTCGCGGATGGTGGAGAGCCGGTGCGCGATGACGAAGCTCGTCCGGTCCGAGCGCAGCGCCGCCATGGCGCGCTGGAGCAGCACCTCGGTCCGGGTGTCCACCGAGCTGGTCGCCTCGTCCAGGATCAGCAGCGACGGCTCGGCCAGGAACGCGCGGGCGATGGTGATGAGCTGCTTCTCCCCGGCGCTGACGTTGCTGCCCTCCTCGTCGATCACCGTGTCGTAGCCGTCCGGTAGGCTGCGGACGAACCGGTCCACGAACGTCGCCCCGGCGGCGGCGAGGATCTCCTCCTCGGTGGCGTCGGGGCGGCCGTAGGCGATGTTGTCCCGGATGGTGCCGCCGAACAGCCAGGTGTCCTGGAGCACCATGCCGATCCGGCCACGGAGTTCGTCGCGGCGCATCGTGGCGATGTCCACCCCGTCCAGCGTGATCCGCCCGGCGTCCAGCTCGTAGAACCGCATGACCAGGTTGACCAGCGTGGTCTTGCCGGCGCCGGTGGGACCGACGATGGCCACCGTGTGGCCCGGCTCGGCGACCAGCGACAGGTCGTCGATGAGCGGCTTCTCCGGGTCGTACCGGAAGGAGACGTGCTCGAACTCGACCCGCCCGTGCGGGTCGGCGATCCGGGCCGGCTCGGCCGGGTCGGGGCTCTGCTCGTCGGCGTCGAGCACCGCGAAGACCCGCTCGGCCGAGGCCACCCCGGACTGCAGCAGGTTGGCCATCGACGCGACCTGGGTGAGTGGCTGGGTGAACTGCCGCGAGTACTGGATGAACGCCTGCACGTCACCGAGGCTCATCGAGCCCGACGCCACCCGCAGACCGCCGACCACGGCGATCGCGACGTAGCTGAGGTTCCCGATGAAGAACATCGCCGGCATGATCAGCCCGGAGACGAACTGCGCGCCGAAGCCGGCCCGGAACAGCTCCTCGTTCTTGGCGTGGAAAGCGGCCTCGACCTCCTTTTGCCGGCCGAAGACCTTCACCAGCTCGTGCCCGGTGTACGCCTCCTCGATCTGGCCGTTCAGCTCGCCCGTGTGCTTCCACTGGGCGATGAACTTGCCCTGCGACCGCTTGGCGATCTGGCCGGTGACCACCACCGACAGCGGCACCGCGACGAGCGCGACGACCGCCAGCAGCGGTGAGATCCAGAACATCATCCCGAGTACGCCGACGACGGTGAGCAGCGACGTGAGCAACTGGCTCAGCGTCTGCTGGAGCGTCTGCGACACGTTGTCGATGTCGTTCGTGACCCGGCTCAGCAGCTCACCGCGGGGCTGCTTGTCGAAGTAGGGCAGCGGCAGCCGGGTGAGCTTGTCCTCCACGTCGGCGCGCAACGTCAGCACGGTGTGCTGCACGATCCCGTTCAGCACCCAGCCCTGTGCCCACTGGAGGATGCCGGCGCCGACGTAGAGCGCGACGGCGAACGCCAGCACCCGGCCCAGTGCGGAGAAGTCGATGCCGAGGCCGGGGATCACGTCCATCCGGGCCAGCATGTCGGCGAAGTTGCCGTTGCCCTGGGCGCGGGCCGCCTCCGCCGCCGCCTCGGTGGTGGTGCCGGCCGGCAACTGCCGCCCGATCACCCCGCTGAAGATGATGTCGGTGGCGTGGCCGAGCACCTTCGGCCCGATGACGCTGAGCCCGACGCTGGCCAGGGCCAGCGCGAGCACGCCGGTGAGCTGGAGCCGGTACGGCCGCAGCCGCCCCAGCAGCCGGCGCGCCGACGGCCCGAAGTTCATCGCCTTCTCGGCCGGCATGCCCATGCTCATGTGCGGTGGGCCACCGCCGGGACGCCGCCCGGCCGGAGGTAGTCGTGTGGGTTCGTTCTTCTGCTGCGGAACCGACGAGGTCATGCGGCCACCTCCGCCGTCTGCTGCGACGCGACGATCTCGGCGTACGTGGGGCAGCTCTCCAGCAGTTCCTCATGTCGTCCCATCCCGACGACACCCCCGTCCTCGAGCACGATGATCTGGTCGGCGTCGATGATCGTGGAGACCCGCTGGGCCACGATGACCACCGCCGCGTCCGCGGTGACCGGCTTGAGGGCGGCCCGCAGCCGGGCGTCCGTGCCGAGGTCGAGCGCGGAGAAGGAGTCGTCGAAGAGGTAGATCTCCGGCTTGCGGACGAGCGCGCGGGCGATGGCCAGGCGTTGCCGCTGGCCGCCGGAGACGTTGGTGCCGCCCTGCGCGATCGGCGCCTCCAGCCCGCCCGGCATCTCGGCGACGAAGTCACGCGCCTGGGCGATCTCCAGGGCGGCCCACAGTTCGGCGTCGCTGGCGTCCGGGTTGCCGTAGCGCAGGTTGCTGGCGACGGTGCCGGTGAACAGGTAGGGCCGCTGGGGCACCAGCCCGATCCGCCGCCACAGCTCGTCCGGGGCCAGCTCTCGTACGTCCACGCCGTCGACCAGGACCGCGCCGGCGGTCGGGTCGACCAGGCGGGGGATGAGCGTCAGCAGCGTGGTCTTGCCGGCGCCGGTGGATCCGATGATCGCCGTGGTCCGGCCCGGGTGGGCACGGAACGAGATGTCGTGCAGCACCGGCGCGGTCGCGCCCGGGTACTGGAATCCGGCGCCACGCAACTCCAACTCGCCCCGGCCGGTGACCTCGGTGACCGGGTCGGCCGCCGGCACCACCGACGAGTCGGTGTCGAGCACCTCCTCGATGCGCTCGGCGCAGACCGCCGCCCGGGGCACCATCATCAGCATGAAGGTGGCCATCATGACCGCCATCAGGATCTGCATGAGGTATTGCAGGAACGCGGTGAGCGCGCCGACCTGGATCTGGCCGGAGTCGACACGTTCCGCGCCGAACCAGAGCACCGCGACGCTGGAGACGTTCAGCACCAGCATCACGATCGGGAAGATCAGCGCCTGGAGCCGCCCGATCCGCAGCGCGGTGGCGGTCAGGTCGGTGTTCGCGACCCGGAACCGGTCGGTCTCGTACGGCTCCCGTACGAACGCCCGGACCACCCGGATGCCGGTGATCTGCTCGCGCAGCACCCGGTTGACGGTGTCGATCCGGGTCTGCATGAGCCGGAAGCCCGGAACCATCCGGCGGATGATCAGGCCCAGCGCGACGGCCAGCACCGGTACGCAGACCAGCATCAGCCAGGAGAGCCCGACGTCCTCGCGCAGCGCCATCACCACGCCGCCGACGCTCATGATCGGCGCGGCCACCAGCATGGTGCAGCTCAGCAGCACCAGCATCTGCACCTGCTGGACGTCGTTCGTGTTGCGGGTGATCAGAGACGGCGCACCGAACCGGGCGACCTCGCGGGCGGAGAAGCTGTTGACGCGCCGGAAGATGGAGCCGCGTACGTCGCGGCCGAACGCCATGGCGGTCTTCGCGCCGAAATAGACGGCGGCGATCGAGCAGGCGATCTGGAGCAGGCTGACCAGCAGCATCCACCCGCCCGTACGCACGATCTGGTCGGTGTCGCCGACCGCGACGCCCCGGTCGATGATGTCGGCGTTCAGGCTCGGCAGGTAGAGCGAGGCGATGGTGCCGACGAACTGGAACGCCACCACGGCGGCCAGCCATCGTCGGTACGGGTGCAGATGTGTGCGGAGCAGGCGGATCAACACGGATGGCTCCCCGTCGGCGGCTCGGTGTCGGACTCGCTGTCCCGGTCCAACCGACGGAGGTCCCCGTCGGACATGCCGGTGATGATTTCGATCAGGAACTGGCGGATCACCGCCCGGTTGGCCGGGTCGGCGTCGACCGACGTCAACGGCCGGTCGCTGTGGATCATGTCGATGACGGTGCGGGCGTGCTCGCCGCCCTTGTCGGTCAGGGCGAGCCGGACCGTGCGGCGGTCCTCCGGGGCGCGGCGGCGGCTGACGAAGCCGTCGCGTTCCAGCGTGTCGGCGATGCCGGTGAGCGTGGCGGGCCGGACGAAGCACAGCTCGGCCATTTCCCGGTGGCTCACCTCGCCGGCCCGCAGGAGGATCATCAGGACCCGCATGCCGGCGGACGTGAGCCCGTGTTCGGCGAGGTAACGCCCCCAGTGCTGTTCCACGACGTGACCGGCGATCGAGATCAGCCGGCCGAGGGGCGCGTGGTGCAGAGCGTCGGGGAAGCGGACGAGCGGGCCCGTGTTCACGAGCGTCAGATTAGCTCCCGAATCATCAGGGCCCAAACTATTTCTGAGAGTCTCCTCAGTCGCGGTCGGCGCGGGCCCGGGACGGCTCGTCCGGCGCGGTGGCGACGTACTCCCGCATCACCTCGGTGACCTCGCGCAGGAACGCCGTGGCGGCCTCGGCCTGCTCCGGGGTGAGCCGGGCGACCGCCCGGTCGACGCCGACGAGCATCGGGCGCAGCGCCTCCAGCACCTCGCCGACGGCGCTCTCGGTCACCTGGAGGCTGAGCCGCCTCCTGTCGTGCGGGTGCGGCGTCCGGGCGACGTGACCGGCCTGCACGAGCCGGTCGACGAGCGTGGTCGCCGAGGCGGACCGGATGCCGAGGCGGTTGCCCAGTTCTACCGGGCCCAGTGGCTCCGGGCTGGAGACCAGGTGGTCGATCGCCGCGGCGTCGGTGGCGTTGAGGCCCAGGCGGCGGGCCAGCGCGGCCCGGGTGTCACCCGCGATCCGCAGCGCGTCGCGCAGCGCCCGGGACGTCTCGCTGCTCGGCGGCGCGGCCGGCGTCGGTTCCCCGCTTGACGGCACCTCCTCCATGGGATAAAGCTAGCATCTCAGGTAGCTAGAGAATCTAGCTAAAGGGAGGGCGCAATGCGCGGCGACGGGCGCGGACGCTGGTTCGGGCTGCTGGCCATCAGCCTCGGCGTAGCGATGATCATCGTGGACGCGACCATCGTGAACGTCGCGGTGCCGCAGATCATCCGGGACCTCGACATCACCTCCTCCGACGCGCAGTGGGTGCAGGAGGCGTACACCCTGGTCTTCGCCGCGTTGCTGCTGGTCGCCGGCCGCTTCGCCGACCGGTCCGGGCGGCGGCGGATGTTCCTCGTCGGCGTCACCGTGTTCGTGGTCGCCAGCGTCCTCGCGGCGCTCGCCGGCTCCGGCGAGACGCTCATCGCCTCCCGGGTGCTCCAGGGCATCGGCGGGGCGATGATGCTGCCCACCTCGCTCTCCCTGCTCAACGCCAACTTCACCGGCCGGGAGAAGGGCATCGCGTTCGCCGTCTGGGGATCCACGATCGGTGGCGCGGCGGCGCTCGGGCCGCTGCTCGGCGGCTGGCTCACCACCACGTACTCCTGGCGGTGGGCCTTCGGCATCAACGTCCCGGTCAGCCTGGCCGTGATCGTGGCGACGCTCGTGCTCGTGGCCGAGTCCCGCGACGAGCAGGCCGAGCGCGGCCTGGACCTGCCCGGCGCGCTGCTGTCGGTGGTCGGCATGACCGGCGTGGTCTTCGCCCTGATCGAGGGCCGCACCTACGGCTGGTGGGAGCGGGAGCGGCCGTTCAGCCTGTTCGGGCTGGACTGGACCGCGTCGATCTCGCCGGTGCCGGTGGCCGCGCTGGTCGGTCTCGTCGCGCTCGGGATCTTTCTGGCCCAGCAGGTACGTCGCAACCGGGCCGGCCGTCCGGCGCTGCTCGACCTGTCGCTGTTCGGCATCGGCTCGTTCCGCAACGGCATCCTGGCCGCCGCGATCGTCAGCCTGGGCGAGTTCGGCCTGCTGTTCGCGCTGCCGCTCTGGTTCCAGAACGTGCTCGGCTACAGCGCCTTCCGGACCGGCCTGGCGCTGCTGCCGCTCGCGGTCGGCAGCTTCCTGGCCAGCGGCATCGGGGCGCCGCTGACGCAGCGCTGGGGCGCGGCCCGGGTGGTCCAGCTCGGCGTCGCCGCCGAGCTGGTCGGCGTGGCCGGGCTCGGGTTCGTGGTCGCGCCGGACACCAGCTGGTGGGCGCCCCTGGGCTTCCTCTTCGTGTACGGCGTCGGCGTCGGCCTGGCCACCGCCCAGCTCACCGGCGTCTCCCTGTCGCAGGTGCCGCTACGCCGCAGTGGCCAGGGCTCGGGCCTGCAGAGCACCGCCCGGCAGGTCGGCTCCGCGCTCGGCATCGCGGTGCTCGGCACCGTCCTCTTCGCCGGCCTCGGCGGGATCCTCGGCGACCGCCTGGCCGACCAGCCCGGACTCACCCCCGCCCAGCGGGACCAGGTGGTGAGCGCGGTCAAGGAGAGCGCCGGCGCGGCGATCGGCGGGCTGGAGGCGGACCCGCGTACCGCGCCGATCGCCGAGGAGGCGAAGGCGGCGTTCTCCGAGGCCACCCGGTACGCGGCCTTCGCGGGCGCCGGGTTCCTGCTGATCGGCCTGGTCGCCTGCCTGCGCCTGCCGACCGTGCGCCACGAGGGGACCGGGGACTCCCCGCCCGCCGAGGCGGAGCCGGTCGGCGCCTGAGCCGCGTCCCGCCGGCCCGCCGGTCTCGTCCGGCGGGTAGGCGGCGGGTCACCCGCCCAGGGCCACCGCCAGCGCGGCGGCCACGAAGACGACCTGGAGCAGGGTACGGACGCCGATCGGCGTCACCGGGCGGCCGGCGAGCGTGAGTCCGCGCCGCGCCGCCGACACGTTCGCCGGGAACATGGCGAGCATCAGCACCGCCAGCCCGGCCGCCGCCGGACGCGCGGTGGCCGGGAACAGCAGAGCGAGCGCGCCGGCGAGTTCCAGCACGCCGGTGACGGTGACCAGCAGGCCGGGCCGGGGCAGCGACGGCGGGACCATCGCGATCAGGTCGGCTCGGCGGGACGCGAAGTGGGCCACGCCGGTCAGCACGAACATCAGCGCCAGCCCCACCCGCAGCGCGGGGTGCCACCCGTCCAGGGCGTCCGCGCCGAGCAGGCCGGCGAGCCGGGCCAGCGCGGTGCCGGCGAGGAGTGTGATCAGCGGTGCCATGGGTCAGTCCCTCCGACGCAGGATCTTGTCGGTGACAAGATTGCGCCGACGGGCACCATCTTGTCAATGACAAGTTAGGGTGGCGGCATGGCCTCGTATCACCACGGCGACCTCCGCCGCGTCCTGCTGAGCACCGCCGCCGAGGCGATCGCCGAGTCCGGGCCGGCCGCGCTGAGCCTGCGTGAGCTGGCCCGGCGGGCCGGGGTCTCACACGCCGCGCCCGCGCACCACTTCGGCGACAAGGCGGGGCTGCTCACCGCGTTCGCCACCCAGGGCTTCGACCTGCTCGCCGACGCGCTCCGGCGGGCCGGCGACGACCTGCTCGACACCGGGGTGGCGTACGTCGGGTTCGCGGTGCGGCACCGCGCGCACTTCGACGTCATGTTCCGGCCCGAGCTGTACCGGGCCGACGATCCGGAGCTGATCGCCGCCCGCGCCCGGTCGGGCGAGTTGCTGCGCGGCGGGGTGGCCCGGCACACCGGGCGGGAGCCGGACGCGGACGCGCTGGCCGCCTGGTCGATCGTGCACGGCTTCGCCACGCTCTGGCTCTCCGGCGCGCTGCCGCCACGGGTGGGCGACGACCCGGAGGCCGCCGCCCGTACCGTGATCAGGCGGTTGTTCAGCTGAGGCGGGCCGGCGTCACCAGCTCGTCGGCAGCGGCATCCCCTCGGTGTACCCGGCGGCGCTCTGCACGCCGACGAGCGCCCGCTCGTGGAACTCCTCCAGACTGCGTGCGCCCGCGTACGTGAACGCGCTGCGCACGCCGGAGATGATCTCGTCGATCAGGTCCTCGACGCCGGGCCGGCTCGGGTCCAGATACATCCGGGCCGAGGAGATGCCCTCCTCGAAGATCGCCTTCCGGGCCCTGTCGAACGCGCTGTCCTCGGCCGTACGAGCGCTCACCGCACGCGACGACGCCATGCCGAAGCTCTCCTTGTAACGCCGCCCGTCGGCGTCCGTGTAGAGATCACCGGGGGACTCGTAGGTGCCGGCGAACCAGGAGCCGATCATCACGTTCGAGGCGCCCGCCGCGAGCGCCAGCGCCACGTCCCGCGGGTGGCGTACGCCGCCGTCGGCCCAGACGTGCCGCCCCAGCGAACGGGCCGCCGCGGCGCAGTCCAGCACCGCGGAGAACTGCGGGCGGCCCACCCCGGTCATCATCCGCGTGGTGCACATCGCGCCCGGCCCGACGCCCACCTTCACGATGTCCGCGCCCGCGTCGACCAGGTCCCGTACCCCGTCGGCGGTCACCACGTTCCCGGCCGCCACCGGCACCGGCGGGTCCAGCCGGCGGACCGCCCGCAGCGCCTGGAGCATCCGCTCCTGGTGCCCGTGCGCGGTGTCCACGACCAGCGTGTCCACGCCCGCCTCCAGCAGGGCGGCGGCCTTGCCCGTGACGTCGCCGTTGATGCCCACGGCGGCCGCGATCCGCAGCCGCCCCCTGTCGTCCACGGCCGGGGTGTAGAGCGTGGCGCGCAACGCGCCCTGCCGGGTCAGCACTCCGACCAGACGGCCGTCGCCGTCCACCACCGGCGCGATCCGGCGCCGGCCCGCCGACAACCGGTCGAACCCGGTACGCGGATCCGCGTCCGCCGGGACGGTGTGCAGCTCGGTCGACATCACGTGCCGGAGCTGGGCGAAGCGGTCCACCCCGACGGTGTCCGCCTCGGTCACCACGCCCATCGGCCGCCCGTCCGCGTCGACCACCACCACCGCGCCGTGCGAGCGCTTCGGCAGCAGGTGGATGGCGTCGCCGACGGTCTCGGTCGGGCCGAGGGTGATCGCGGTGTCGTGCACCAGGTGCCGCTGCTTGACCCAGCCGACCACGTCGGCGACGACCTCGATCGGGATGTCCTGCGGGATCACCGTCACCGCGCCGCGTCGCGCCACCGTCTCGGCCATCCGCCGGCCCGCGACGGCTGTCATGTTCGACACCACGAGCGGGATCGTGGTGCCGGTCCCGTCGGTGGTGGCCAGGTCGACGTCGAGCCGGGAGCCCACCTCGGAACGGTTGGGCGCCATGAAGACGTCGTTGTAGGTCAGGTCGTGCGCGGGGACCGCGCCGTGAAGGAACCGCACCCGGCCATCATTCCCGCCCGGGCGCGGTCCCGCCGCCGGTGGTGGTTCAGACCACCCTCGGCCCGCGCCGTCAGGCGATGGTGCAGATCGCCGCGCCGGAGGTGATCACGGCGCCGACCTCGGCGGCGAGCCCGCTCACGGTGCCGGCCTTGTGCGCGTGCAGCGGCTGCTCCATCTTCATCGCCTCCAGCACCACGACCAGGTCGCCCTCGGCCACCTCGTCGCCGTCGGCCACCGCGATCTTCACGATCGTGCCCTGCATCGGGGAGGTGAGCGCGTCACCGCTGACGGCGGCGCCCGCCTTGCCCCCGCCGCCCCGACGGGCCGGCTTCTTCGCGGCCGGCGTGGCTGCCGCCGTACCCGCGCCGAGCCCGGCGGGGAGGACCACCTCCAGCCGCTTGCCGCCCACCTCGACCACGACGGTCTCGCGCGCGGCCGGCTCGTCGGTGGCGCCGGCGGTGGCGGTGAAGGCCGGTACGGTGTTGTCCCACTCGGTCTCGATCCACCGGGTGTGCACGGTGAACGGCTCGGCGGCGAACGCCTCGTCGCGGATCACCAGGCGGTGGAAGGGCAGCGCGGTGGCCATGCCGTCGACCACCATCTCGTCCAGCGCCCGGCGGGCCCGCTCCAGCGCCTCGGCGCGCGTCTCGCCGACGATGATCACCTTGGCCAGCAGCGAGTCGAAGTTGCCGCCGATCACGTCGCCGGCCGAGATGCCGGTGTCCACCCGCACGCCCGGCCCGGAGGGCAGCCGCAGCGCGGTGACGGTGCCCGGGGCGGGCAGGAAGTTGCGGCCCGGGTCCTCGCCGTTGATCCGGAACTCGATGGCGTGACCGCGCGGCGCCGGGTCCTCGGTGAAGCGCAGCTTCTCCCCGTCGGCGATGCGGAACTGCTCGCGCACCAGGTCGATGCCGGCGGTCTCCTCGGTGACCGGGTGCTCGACCTGGAGGCGGGTGTTGACCTCCAGGAACGAGATCGTGCCGTCCGCGCCGACCAGGTATTCGACGGTGCCGGCGCCGTGGTAGCCGGCCTCCCGGCAGATGGCCTTGGCGCTGTCGTGGATCTGGGCGCGCTGGGCGGCGGTGAGGAACGGCGCGGGCGCCTCCTCGACCAGCTTCTGGTGCCGGCGCTGGAGCGAGCAGTCCCGGGTGCCCACCACGATCACGTTGCCGTGCTGGTCGGCCAGCACCTGCGCCTCGACGTGGCGCGGCTTGTCCAGGTAGCGCTCGACGAAGCACTCACCCCGGCCGAAGGCGGCGACCGCCTCGCGGGTGGCCGACTCGAACAGGTGCGGGATCTCCTCCATGGTGCGGGCGACCTTCAGGCCGCGCCCGCCACCGCCGAAGGCGGCCTTGATGGCGACCGGCAGGCCGTGGTCGACGGCGAACGCCATCACCTCGTCCGCGTTGGCCACCGGGTCCGGGGTGCCGGGCACCAGCGGCGCGCCGGCACGCTGCGCGATGTGCCGGGCGGTGACCTTGTCGCCCAGGTCGCGGATCGCCTGCGGGGTGGGGCCGATCCAGGTCAGCCCGGCGTCGATGACGGCCTGGGCGAAGTCGGCGTTCTCGGAGAGGAAGCCGTAGCCGGGGTGCACCGCGTCCGCGCCGGAGCGGGCCGCCACGTCGATCAGCTTGTCGATGCGCAGGTAGCTGTCGGCGGCGGTGTCGCCGCCGAGCGCGTACGCCTCGTCGGCGAGCGTGGCGTGCAGGGCGTCCCGATCGGAGTCCGCGTAGACGGCGACGCTGGCCAGTCCGGCGTCGCGACAGGCGCGGATGACGCGGACGGCGATCTCGCCGCGGTTGGCGATGAGAACCTTGCGCACCTTGGGGCTCCTCCCGGGAGGTCGTTGCCGGGAGTTTAGCGGCCGAGCTGCGGGGCCTAACGATCGCTCAGTGTGGGATGTGGCACTGTAGTCAAACTTGCCTATTACGCTTGCGTCCGTGTCGGCGACGCGGATGATGATTCTCGGTCTGGTCAGGTGGATGCAGCCGGTGCACGGCTACGACGTGCGCCGTGAGCTGCTCAGTTGGAGCGCGGACAAGTGGGCGAACGTGCAACCGGGCTCGATCTACCACGCGCTGCGCAAGCTCACCGACGAGGGCCTGCTGCGGACCGTCTCGGTCGAGCAGGTGGGCGCCCGTCCGGCGCGCACCACGTACGAGGTGACGCCGAAGGGGGAGGACGAGTTCGAGACGCTGCTGCGGGCCCAGTGGTGGCAGGTCCACGAGTCGCCGGACCCGTTCGTGGCGGCGTTCTCGTTCCTGCCGGCGATGCCCCGCGAGGAGGCTGCGGCGGCGCTGCGCAACCGGGCGAACCTGCTGCGCGCCGGGGTGGAGTCGATGCGTGCCTCGCTCGACTCGGACTGGGTGCGCACCCGCAAGCCGGTGCACGTCGGGTGGATGTTCGAGCTGTGGCTGGCCCGCGCCGAGGCGGAGACGGCCTGGTGCGAGCGGATCGCGGAGCGGATCGAGTCCGGAGTGTCGTACCTGCCCGATGGGATGGAACGAGCGGAGGGCTGGTCGGATTGGACCGACGGATCGCAGTGACACGACATAATCAACGTTGACCAAAGAAGCTATATCGCGTTAGCCTCGGCGGGGATCGCGGGGGATTCGTGCGTCCTCGGCGGACGATCGGCGGCCACTCCGGTCCGCCCGGACGACCAGGAGCAGAGATGATCGAGACCAGAGGGCTGCGGAAGTCGTACCGCTCCCGCGAGGGTCGCCAGACGAAGACCGTGGACGCGGTCCGCGGCGTCGACCTCGACGTCGCCGCGGGGGAGATCTTCGGCTTCCTCGGGCCCAACGGCGCCGGCAAGACCACCACGCTGCGGATGCTCGCCACCCTCATCGAGCCGGACGGCGGCCAGGCCACGGTGGCCGGCGCCGACCTGCGCAAGGACCCGGCCGAGGTGCGCCGCCGGATCGGGTACGTGGCCCAGGGCGGCAGCACCTGGGACGAGTCGACCGCCCGCGAGGAGCTGGTGCTCCAGGCCCGCCTCTACGGCATCGGCAAGGCCGAGGCGCACCGCCGTGCCGAGCGCGCGCTGGAAGCCTTCCAGCTCACCGAGTACACCGACCGCAAGTGCAAGACCTACTCCGGCGGGCAGCGCCGGCGCGTCGAGATCGCGCTCGGCATCATCCACGAGCCGAAGATCGTCTTCCTGGACGAGCCGACCACCGGCCTCGACCCGCAGAGCCGCGCGCACATGTGGGACGAGATCCGCCGGCTGCGTACCGAGGGGATGACCGTCTTCATCACCACGCACTACCTGGACGAGGCGGACGCGCTCTGCGACCGCATCGCGATCATGGACCACGGCGAGGTGGTCGCGGAGGGCACACCGGCCGAGCTGAAGCGGGAGATCTCCGGCGAGGTGGTGATCGTCGGCCTGGACGCGCCGAGCACCCCGCGCGCCGCCGAACTGCTCGACACCGAGGAGTACGTGAGCAAGCTGGAGACAGTCGACGAGGGAGGCCTGCGTCTCTACGTCGACGAGGGCGCGACCGCCATCCCGCAGGTGCTGCGCCGTCTCGACCACGCCGGGCTGGACCTGCGCTCGATCGAGCTGCACCGACCCAGCCTCGACGACGTCTTCCTCACCAAGACCGGCCGCTCGCTGCGCGAGTCCTGACCCCCGGAGAAGCTGCCATGAAACTCGCCCGCGACACCTGGCTGATCTTCCAGCGCCAGACGCTGCTGCTCCTGCGCAACCCGGTGTGGATCTTCGTCGGCGTCTTCCAGCCGGTGATGTACCTGCTCCTGTTCGCCCCGCTGCTCAAGCCCGCGCTGAACGCGCCCACCCAGGCCGCCGCGTACAAGATCTTCGTGCCCGGCCTGCTCGTGCTGCTCGCCATCTTCGGTGGCCTGTTCCAGGGCTTCGGCCTGATCGCCGAGCTGCGCGCCGGCGTGATCGAGCGTTCCCGGGTCACCCCGGTCAGCCGGCTCGCCCTGCTGCTCGGCCGCTCGCTGCGCGACGTGGTCTCGCTCCTCGTGCAGGCGGTCATCATCACGCTGCTGGCGCTCGCGTTCGACCTGCGCGTGTTCATCGGCAACCTGCTGCTGGCGTACCTGATGCTCGCCCTCATCGCGCTGATGACCTCGGCCGTCTCCTACGGCATCGCGCTCAAGGTCAAGAGCGAGGACGCGCTCGCCCCGCTGATGAACACCGTCGCGCAGCCGGTGCTGCTGCTCTCCGGCATCCTGCTGCCGCTCACCTTCGCGCCCGGCTGGCTCCAGGGCGTGGCCAAGTGGAACCCGTTCTCCTGGGCGGTCGAGGGCACCCGCGCGCTGTTCAACGGCGACCTCGGCAACGACCGGGTCTGGCAGGGCCTCGGCATCATCGCGGTGCTCGCCGCCGCCGGTGTTTTCTGGGCCGCCCGCCAGTTCGCCCGCAGCGTCCGCTGAGCAGGGGAGACCTACCTCTCAGCAGGGGCGGGGCATCGGCCGGGCGCGCGTAGCGTGGGCCGGTGCCTCGCCTCACCCGTGACCGCATCACCTGGCTGACCTACGCCCAGCTCGGTCTGTGGGGCTTCTTCCTCTACGGGTTCGGCCCGGTCGTACCCCTGCTCCGCGACGAACAGGGCACCGGCGCCGCCGTCGCCGGCCTGCACAGCACCGGCATCGCGGTGGGCGCGCTCGCCGGCGGCGCGTTGTTCGCCCCGATCGCCCGCCGGCTCGGGCGCGGCCCGGCCATCTGGCTCGGCCTCGCCGGTGTGGCCGCGGGTGCCGCAGCGCTCGGCCTGCTCCGCCCGCTGCCGGCCACCATCGTCGCCGTAGCTGTCGTCGCCACCGCCGGCATGCTCGTCATCAGCGGCGTCAACGTGGTGCTCACCGCCCGGCACGGACCCGCCGCGCCCGCGGCGCTCACCGAGGCCAACGCCGCCTGCGCCGGCATGGGCATCCTGGCGCCGCTCGTCATCGGCGCCAGCGTCGGTGCCGGCCTCGGCTGGCGACCGCTGATGGCCGTCGAGGTCGGCCTGATCACGCTGGTCGCGCTCGCCACCCTGGCCTTCCGGGTACGCGAGCCGCGACGCGCCCCCGCTGTCGCGGCTGCCGGCGTCCCCGTCCCCGTGGCCGGCTCCACCCGGGTACCCGCAGTCCCCGCATCCGGGGCGTCTGACGCCGCTCTGCCCGCTTCTCCCGTGCCCGCCTCGGCCGTGCCCGCTTCGGAAATGCCCGCCTCCGGGGCGCGTTCGGCGTCGGGGCGGTTGCCGCGCGCGTACTGGATCGCCTGGGTTCTGATGTCCGTCACCGGGTCGATCGAGGTCTGCCTGTCCCTGTGGACGGCCGACGTGCTGCGGACCCATGCCGGGCTGAGCGCGGGCGGGGCGTCGGCGGCGGTCGCCGCGATCGTCTGCGGCATGTTCGCCGGCCGGCTCGCGGGTGGCCGGGCCGCGCTGCGCTGGGCGCCGGTGCCGCTGCTGCTCGGCGCGCTCACCGTCTCGCTGGCCGGGTTCGCGCTGTTCTGGGCCAGCACCGTCGGCTGGCTCGCGGTCACCGGGTTGGTGGTGCTCGGGCTCGGCAACGCGCTGCACTACCCGCTGGCGATCTCGATCGCGCTCGCGGTCGCCGGTCCGGCCGCGGACAAGGCGGCGGGCTGGTCCGCGTACTCGATGGGTGTGGGTTTCGGGATCGCGCCGGTGGCGCTCGGGTGGGTGGCCGACGGTGTCGGCCCGCACCCGGCGTTCCTGCTGCTGCCCGCGTTCATCGCGGTGGCGGTGCTGCTCACCGTGCGGCTGGGCCGTGCCCTGCGCCCGGCGGCCCTACCGGCCTGAGAGCCGCAGGGCTTCAGCGCACCCGGGCGAGCGTGACCCCGTCGGCGATCGGCAGCATGACCGCCTCCACACGCACATCAGCGACGACCGTGTCGTTGAAGGCGGCGATCGCCCGGTCGTCGGCGTTGGACGGGGCCAGGACCCGGCCGTCGCGCAGCGTGTTGTCGACGGCGATCAGCGCGCCGGGACGCATCCGGGGCACCAGTTCGTCCCAGTAGACCGGGTAGCCGACCTTGTCCGCGTCGATGAACGCGAAGTCCAGGTAACGCTCGCGGGGCAGCTCCCGCAGCGTGTCCGCGGCCGGACCGATGCGCAGCTCGATCCGGTCCTGCACACCCGCGCGCTCCCAGTAGCGCCGGGCCACGCCCGTGTACTCCTCGGAGATGTCGAAGCAGGTCAGCCGGCCGCCCTCGGCCAGCCCTCGGGCGATCGCCAGCGAGGAGAGGCCGGTGAACGTGCCCACCTCGACCGCCTGCCGTACGCCGAGGAGCCGGGTCAGGAACGTCAGGAACGCAGCCTGTTCCGGCGCGACCTGCATGACCGCCTCGGCCGGCAGGGCCGCCCGGGTCTCCTCGGCCAGCTCCCGGACGATCTCGTCCGGCGTGGACCCGTGGGCCACCAGGTAGGCGTGCAGTTCGGGGGTGAGCGGCAGCGTCTTCGTGGTCATGTCCGGACGTTAGCCGAGATGTTCGATCTCCTGGCCCCCGGGCGCGACCTTCGTCCACAGGTCGACGATGCTCAGCTCCACCTCGGCGAGCAGCCGGCGCAGCAGCGGCAGGGACAACCCCACCACCGTGCCCGGGTCACCCTCGATCCCGGTCAGGAACGCCCCACCCAGCCCGTCGATGGTGAACGCGCCGGCCACCGCCAGCGGCTCGCCCGTCGCCACGTACGCGGCGATCTCGTCGTCGCTGATGTCGGCGAAGTGCACGGTGGTCGAGGCGACCCCCTCGGCGCGGGACCCGTGAGTCACATCGATCAGGCAGTGCCCGGTGTGCAGGACGCCGCTTCGCCCGCGCATACGTTGCCACCGCCGGGTGGCGTCCGCCGCGTCATCAGGCTTGCCGAGGATTTCGCCGTCGAAGGCGAGCACCGAGTCGCAGCCGAGCACCAGCGTGCGCCCGTCCGCCGAGGGCCGCAGCCGATCGCGTACCGCCTGCGCCTTCAACCGGGCCAGTTCCAGGCACAGATCCTCGGCCCGATCGCTCACCACCTGCGACTCGTCCACGCCGCTCACCAGCACGTCGGGCTCGATTCCGGCCGCCTGGAGCAACTTGCGGCGGGCGGGGGACTGCGAGGCGAGCACGAGGCGCACCGGTACGGAGGTCGACACCCCGACGACGCTACCGGCTGACCCTCGGCGGCGGGTCGTCGGCACGTCGGCGCCGACGCCAGAACAGGTACCCGCCGCCCGCTGCCACCAGCACACCCAGGGTGGCGAGCCCGCGTACGGTCGCGCTGCTGTCGTCGCCCTTGTCCGGGGCTGCCTCCGCCGATGCCGGTGGCGTGACGTTCGAGGACTCGAAGCCGAGCGGGGGGACGTCGGCGGTGAGCGCGGCGACTAGGTCGATCACGCCGTAGCCGTACTGGTCGTCGCGGCCCGGCGGTCCCTTGTCGACGGCGGTGGCGGTCAGCCGATGGGCGACTTCCGCAGCGGGGAGGTCGGGATACTTGGAGCGGATAAGAGCAGCAGCCCCGGCAACGATCGCGGTTGCGCTGGAGGTCCCCGTGCCCTTCGAGTACTTGCCGCCGTAGCTCGTGCTGTAGATATCGACAGCAGGAGCGGCGACATCGATCTTAGATCCTGTGACTGCGATTGAGGCATGGTTCCCGGCCTGATCGGTCCCGCTTACGGCGATGACGCCTTTCTCTGCGGCTGGATAACCGATCATGGCGGCTTCGGGGAGATTGCCAACGCCTGCGATAACGACTATGTCGGCGGCCAGTGCATTATTCACTGAACGGATCAGTTCATCGCTTGTGACACCTGCGCTGGAGATGCTTATCACCCCGGCGTGTTGCGTGACTGCATAGTCTATTGCCTCGGCGAGCTTGTCAGCCTCGCCGTAGTTGTCCGATGTGGACGATATGATTGGGAGAATCTTGGCTTCGGGCGCTATGCCGAGTGCGCCGGTTGTCCCGTTGGAGCCATGGGCCGCGATGAGCCCCGCCATGGCGGTTCCGTGGCTGTTTGCGTCATGCAAACCATCTCCGGTGCCTGTCAGAACGTTCTTGCCTCTAAGCAGGTTTCGGGAGAGGTCCGGATGGGGGTCAACGCCAGTATCAGGGACGGCCACTAGGACGCCGGCTCCGCGAGAGATCTTATGGGCTTCGTTTACCTTGAGGAAGGTAAGATGCCACTGATCTTTTCGGATGCGCGACGCGTCCGCTGACGCGACTGGCTGCACTGTCTGAACTGCGATGAAGCTGGCCGCGGCCAAGATCGAGAGGGCTACGCGCATGGTGAATCAGTCAACGATCTCGACCGATGGATGGTCCTGGATCAATCGGACCGTCGTCGGTCGGGGGTAGCACGACCGGACTAACCCCTTTATCGGTCTCCCAGGGATGGTCTGGATCCCACGTTGGGGATGATCCACCCGGCTCGTTCTGGCGACTGGATCGGTTGCTCGTGGAGGGATAGCCGCCAAGAGGTGGTCCGCCCATTGGGCTCATCATTGAGTTTCGTCCAATTCCGGGGCGCGATCCAGCATTGCCGGTGGGCGCGGTGCCCGCGCCTCCACCTCCGATAACGCCTCCTACGGGATTCACCCTGCGGGGCGTGGAATTTGGAGAGTATGGCGGGACGATAGCCGGGCCGGTTGGCTGACCGATTAATCCGTTCGGCTGCGTTCGGGGGAAGGCGTTCTTCGGCGCCTCGCTTGAACCTGATCTGCCAGTGAAGGGGTGTCGAGTATCCCGCGAAGATGGGTTAGCGCCTAGAGTGCCAGGAGCGGTCGGCGGCAGGGGAGCCGAGTTTGGCAACGCCGGGGGAGTCAGCGGAGCGTTTGGTGTGGCGATATTTTGAGAAGGGGTCAGGGTGGGGCCGGCGCTGCCAAGGACTGGTCCGACGCCCACCGCGGGGGGACTTTGTGACCTTTTATTGGAAGCGCCACCAAGCGGCGATGGCTTTGACCTTCGGCTTGGACTTGTGAGAGCAATCGGAGCGATTGGCGGGATAACAGGTGCTGCCCCACTGGCCCCATAGATATCTGGGTTATTCGTCTCGATGCCAGGTCGAGGAACAGCAGGCGGGCGCTGGAGCATGACCTGGGCTTGCTGGAGTTCGCCGCTCAACCCCGTCATCAACCCGCGCGCCCGTACGTTCAACTGCTCCAGATCGTCGTCGGTCACCGGCGGCCGCTCCGGCAACCGGCTGCCCGCCACCGCCTTCGTGTCGGCGATCGTCGCCTCGTACGCCTGCTTCTGCCGCAGCTTCTTCTCGTACTCCTCGTGCAGTGGTTGCAGCTCGGCCCGCGCGCTGCCGATGGCGCGGGCGGCTGCTGCCAGCGCGTCGTAGTTCGCGGCTGCGGCGTCGTGGGTGCGCTGCACGCGGTCGATGAGCTGGTCGAGTTCGGCGATGTACGCCCGCGCGGCGCCGTTGGTCTCCGGCGGCCACGCCTCGGCCAGGCCGCGCCGGTATTCCCGCAGGCGACTCAGGTGGGTCAGCGCGAGGTCGCAGACCTTGCGCCAGCCGGCCACCTGCTTCCACTGGCCGGCGGTGTCCTGGTCCTGCACACACGCCCACATGCTGAGGACGTCCATCAGCCGCCAGTCGGTCAGCCCGGAGGTGCGTCCGCTGCCCCGTTCGATCACGGCAGGTTCACCCGGCCCTGCTCGGGGGCGGTGGGGTCGGCAAGCGGTGGCATCGGGCGGGCGACGGTGCTGGACGGCCCGGCGAGTGCTCGCTCCACGTCGGCCACGCGGGCGGAGGAGAACGCGTCGGCGTCGCCGTAGCGAGCGGCGATCCGTCCGGCGGCGTCGGCGAGCCGGCCGGTCGCCGGTGCGAGGTCCCATACGGCGCTGACCGCCGCCGTCTGAGTGTCGTGGTGGGCTTGGAGGAACTGGACCAGCTCGATGAAGGCGTCGGCCGGGTTGGGCACCGGGGCCTTCATGTCGTCGGCGATGTAGGACAGGTGCGGCGAGTAGTTGCGTGTCACCTCGTCCTGGAGGCGGCCGGCGAACTCCCGCATCTGTCGGATGTCGGCCTCGATGCCGCCGTAGCCGCGTAGCCAGCCAGCCGGACGGTTGTCCTCCGGGATCATCGAGCCTCCTGCCCGTCACCACACGGTTTCCCTGAGTGAGGTTAATGGCTCGACGTGGATCCCGGCAGCCCCACACGGGTTGCCGGGCGGACGGAACGGGACGTCAGCGGGGCAAGCCGGAGGCCCGCCACGCGCCGGGGCCGGCGATCGGGCCGGCCGGCGCGGGCCGCGCGCTGTGCGCCCAGTGCGACACGGGGGCCGGCGCGGCGGCCTGGGCCGGGCGGGTGCGCACCACGATCGCGCCGACCAGAGCGGCCAGCTCCTCGGCGGTGGGCACGCCACGGACGATGCGGAACAGCGGCTCCTCGGCAGGCATGACCCAAGGGTACGCGTCGTGAATTCGATCTTCGCCGTACAGTGGCGTGCCGACGGTGTGAGCGTCGCAGCCGCCGGGTACGGTTTCTGCGATGTCGAACGCGCTCCCCCAACTCGTCGCAGACCGATACCGGCTTCTCACGCCGCTCGGTCAAGGCGGCATGGGCCGCGTCTGGAAGGCGCGGGACGAGGTGCTGCACCGGGACGTGGCCATCAAGGAACTGGTCCCGCCACCCGGTCTCACTCCGGACGAGCGCCGCGAGATGCGCGAGCGCTCGTTGCGTGAGGCGCGGGCGATCGCCCGCCTCAACAACGTCAACGTGGTCCGCATCTTCGACGTGCTGCGCACCGACGGCGATCCGTGGATCGTCATGGAGTACGTGGCGTCGAAGTCGTTGCAGGACACCATCGCCGAGGACGGCCCGGTCACCCCGGCCAAGGCGGTCGAGATCGGCCTCGGCGTGCTGAACGCGTTGAACGCCGCGCACAAGGCCGGCGTCATGCACCGCGACGTCAAGCCGGGCAACGTGCTGCTCGGCGAGGACGGCCGCGTGGTGCTGACCGACTTCGGCCTGGCCACCATCCCCGGCGACCCGAACGTGACACGCACCGGCATGGTGCTGGGCTCGCCCGCGTACATCTCTCCGGAGCGCGCCCGCGAAGGCACGGCCGGCCCGGAGGCCGACCTCTGGTCGCTCGGCGCCACGCTCTACGCCGCTGTCGAGGGCAAGTCGCCGTACGCGCGTCCGTCGGCGATCGCCACGCTGGCCGCGCTCGCCACCGAGCCGATGCCGCCGCCGCGCAACGCCGGGCCGCTGAAGCCGCTCCTCCAGGGCCTGCTGCGCAAGGACCCGGAGGAGCGGATCACCGCCGAGGTGGCGGAGCGCATGCTGCGCAAGGCCGGAGGGCGACGGGCCAAGAGCATCTCGCTGCTGGACGGCGTACGCCGGCCGGGGCCGAACGGTCCGCGTGTGCCGCGTCCGCCGCTGGTGCCCGCGCCGCGCCCGGCCGACCAGGCCGAACGCGCGGCGAGCGCCGCGTCCGGCGTCGCCGCGACCGGGGGTACGGCGGCAGTCGCCGACCCGGCAGCTGAGGCGCCGGCGCCCACTTCGGACGCCGGGCCCACGGCGAAGGTGACCCCGCCGCCCGCCGACCCGACGGCGAAGCTCGATCCGGCCCCCTCGGCCGACGAGACGCTTGTGGACGACGGGGCCCGGGTGGACGGCGTGGACCCGGCGCTTGACGAGACGCGGCTCGACGGCGAGCCGGTCACCGGCACTCCGGTGCCGGTCAGCCCGGCCACGTCCGGCTCCGCGCCGGTCGGCCCGGCTTCCGCCGATCCGGCGCCGTCGACCGGCCGGGCCACCGTGCTGCCGGTCGAGAAGTCCGCGCCCAACCGGCGCAACCTGCTGATCGGCGCGCTGGTCCTGCTGCTGCTCGTCGGCCTGGTGGTGGCCGTGCCGCTGCTGAACAACGGTGACGACGGCGACGGCGGTGAACCGACGGCCGGCACCTCGGCGTCGGCGGCGCCGCCGCCCGCGCCGAGCGAGAGCGCGTCGCCGAGCGCCCCGGCGACCAGTGCGTCGGCCAGCCCCACGCCGTCGGCCAGCCCGTCGGCGTCCGGGGTTGCGTTGCCGGCCGGCTGGCGTCTCTACACCGGCCCGAACGGCTTCAAGGTGCCGATCCCGGAGAACTTCCAGGCGCGGGTCGGCGGGGACAACGTCGTGCTCTACGAGGTCGGCGGTGCCCGGCGCGTGCTGTTCATCCAGTGGACGCCGAACCCGAAGGACGACGCGTACACCGACTGGAAGGGCCAGGAGCCGTACCGCGCCTCCCGCGTCCGGGACTACAAGCTGGTCGGCATCACCAAGTGCGACCCCTACTTCCGCACCTGCGCCGACTGGGACTGGCTGGAGACGCGCAACGGCGACACCCGCTTCCACGTGCGCAACCGTGGTGTGGCGACGGCCAGCAACCGGGGCTTCGCGCTGCGCTGGGAGGTGCCCGCGAAGGACTGGGACGCCAACCTGGCGAACTGGGAGATCATCACCAAGGGCTTCGTGCCGGACCGCCGGAACTGACCGGAATCCCACCGGTCACGAAACTCGCTGGCATGGCTTTCCGTCCTCGGGGGTATGAATTCCTCCAACGACGGAAGGAGGCGCGACATGGGTTACCGACGGAGGTACACCGGCCCGCGGCTGGCACTGTGGATGCTCGTTGCGCTCGGCGACGTCGTACTGCTCCTGGTCGCCGCCGGCCTGTCCGCGCCGGTCGCGGTCCTCGGCGTGCTGACGCTCACGGTCGCCGGTGTGGCGGCGTGGCGCCTGACGCGCCGCACGCCGGTGCCCGTCCCGGCCACCGCGCGCCGCAGAGCCTGACCCGGGTACGACGACAGCGGGACCGCCTCGTGAAGAGGCGGTCCCACTTGTGTCGCACGTACGTCAGGTGTTGTTGGCCAGGGCGATGAGCCGGCTGCGGTCGCCGTTCCAGTAGTTGCGGTCCACGTTGCCGCTGATCCCGGAGACGGAGCCAGAGCTGGTGTACTGCCAGAAGCTATAGAACGGAGCGCCGGCCGGCAGGGTGCCGGGCGAGCTGGCCCAGCGGGCGAGCCACAGCGGGTGGTTGGCCCACGGGCCGCTCCAGCTGCCGGTGCACTGGTTCCACCAGCTCGTCGTGGTGTAGATGACCGCGTACCGGCCGGTGCGGGAGCGGTAGGTGTTGAGGAAGTCCTGGACCCAGTTGCGCATGCCGGTGGTGCTCAGGCCGTAGCAGTAGCCGCCGCTGTACGGGTTGCCCTCCAGGTCCAGCGCGGCGGGCAGCGTACGGCTGTCCGCCGACCAGGCGCCACCGTTGCTGGCCAGGTAGTTGGCCTGGGTGGAACCGGCGGAGATGTTCGGCCGGGCGAAGTGGTACGCCCCCCGGATCACCCCGGCGTTGTACGCGTTGACGTAGTTCGCGTTGAAGTTCGGGTCCTTGTAGCTCGTACCCTCGGTGGCCTTGATGAACGCGAACTGGATGCCGGAGTTGCGGACGCTGGTCCAGTTGATGCCGCCCTGGTAGCGGGAGACGTCGATCCCCGGCGTGGTCGCGGCGGCGGCCGGTCCGGCGGTCGCCACGAGGGCCACGGCCGCGGTGGCGGCGGCGGCCAGGCCGGCGGCGAGAAGCCGGCGTACGGAGAGTCTGGTACGGGCCATGATTGCCTCCAGAGGGACATGCACTGATTGATGTCCATCTTTGGAGGTTAATGCCCTAGATCACAATAGGGAGAAGGAAATTTTCATCGACGGCTGTCGTTGGCCCAGGTGGCGCGGCCACCGCGACCTCGACGTGGTGGCCACCGTCGAGGATCACGCCGTCATCGGTCCACGTCGTCTCACACTCTGTGAGGCTCATCGGTCGAGCGACACGGCTCGGGCCGGTAGGCTCCCCGCCCATGCCCCTGATCGACGGTCTCACCACGCTCTGGGACACGCTGACCAGCGCCCAGCCGGACCCGCCGCCCCTGCTCGTGGTGCTCACCGCCGTGGTCGCGCTCGCGGTGGTCGTGGCCCGGCTGCCCTGGCGGGTCGCCCGCAACGCGGTGACGATCGCGCACGAGGGCGGCCACGCGCTCGTCGCGTTGCTCACCGGCCGGCGGCTGCACGGCATCCGGCTGCACTCGGACACCTCCGGGCTGACGCTGTCCGCTGGCCGTCCCACCGGGCCCGGGATGATCCTCACCCTGCTCGCCGGGTACGTCGCGCCATCGCTGCTCGGCCTCGGCGGCGCGTGGCTGCTGGCCGGGAACCGGATCACGCTGCTGCTCTGGCTCGCGGTCGCGCTGCTGCTGGGCATGCTGGTGATGATCCGCAACCTGTTCGGCGTGCTGTCGCTGCTGGTCACCGGCGGCGTGGTGCTCGCCGTGTCCTGGTACACCTCGCCCGAGGTGCAGGCCGCGTTCGCCTGGACGTCGGTCTGGTTCCTGCTGCTCGGCGGCGTACGGCCGGTGTTCGAGCTGCACCGGCAGCGCGCCCGGGGCCGGATGCCGCAGTCCGACGCCGACCAGCTCGCCCGGATCACGCCGTTCCCGGCGCTGTTCTGGGTGGGTGTGTTCCTGCTGGTGAGCGTCGGCGCGCTGGCCGCCGGCGCGCTGCTGCTGGCCGGCCCGATCCTGGCCGACACGGGCCTCACCGCCTGATCATCGCGTCACACCGCGTCGCGGAGCGGGCCGCCTCCCGGCAGGGCAGAATCGGACCGTGCGATACGTGATCATCGGAGCGGGCGCGGTCGGCGGCACCATCGGCGTACTCCTGGCCGACGCCGGCCACGACGTGACACTCGTGGCCCGCGGCGCGCACCTGGACGCGTTGCGAGAGCGGGGCTTGACGCTGCGCACGCCCGACCGTGCCGTGACCGTCCGGCTCCCGGCGGTGGCCGGGCCGGACGGCCCGCCGTTGCCGGCCGACACCGTGCTGGTCCTCACCGTGAAGTCGCAGGACACCGTGGCGGCGCTCGACACCTGGGCGGACGCCCCGGTCGAGGGCGGCGGAACGGCGGGCGAACGGCTGCCGGTCGTACTGGCCCAGAACGGCGTGGCCAACGAGCCGGAAGCGCTGCGCCGCTTCGCCCGCGTACACCCGGTGTGCGTCTGGTTGCCCGCCACCCACCTGGAGCCGGGCGTGGTGGTCGCCAACGGCCACCCGCACCCGGGCATGCTGCACATCGGCCGCTACCCGAGCGGCGCCGACGACACCAGCCGGGCGGTCGCCGCCGACCTGACCGTCGCCGGGTTCGTCGCCCCGGTGCGCGACGACGTGATGCGCTGGAAGTACGGCAAGCTGCTCGCCAACCTCGGCAACGGCCTCCAGGCGCTGCTCGGCCGGGAGGTGCCCGAGTCGTTGTCGAAGCGGGTGCGCGCCGAGGGCGAGGCGGCGCTCGCGGCGGCCGGCATCGTCCACACCACCGTCGAGGAGGAGGCCGCCGAGCGCGGTGACCGGGTGTCGCACCGGCCGGTCGGCGGCGAGGAGCGCTCCGGCGGCTCCACCTGGCAGAGTCTCGCCCGGGGCGCGGGCTCGGTCGAGACCGACCACCTCAACGGCGAGATCGTGCTGCTCGGGCGCCTGCACGGCGTGCCGACCCCGGCCAACGCGGCGGTGCAGGTCGCGGTCCGCCGGGCGGTCCGCGACCGGATCCCGGCCGGCGGCTTCCCGCGAGGCGTTCTGGAGAAATTGGTCGGCTGAGCGGGCAACCCGCGCCGCGCCGCCAGGCGTGTCCCCTCACGAACACGGGGAGGTGGCAGGTGCCCGACAGCGACGGATTCGACGAGTTCTACCGGGGCAGCCGGCAGCGGCTGCTCGGCTTCGTCTACGTGCTCACCGGCGACCTCGCCGAGGCGCAGGACGCCGTGCAGGAGGCGTACATCCGGGCCTGGCAGCGGTGGTCCACGGTGCGCGGGTACGACGACCCGGAATCCTGGGTGCGGGTGGTGGCGAGCCGGATCGCGGTGAGCCGCTGGCGCAGCCTGCGCAGCCGGGCGCGCGCCTACCTGCGGCACGGCGCGGTGGCGGACGTGCCGGCGCCGAGCACCGAGACGCTGGAGGTGGTCGCCGCGCTGCGCCGGCTGCCCGAGGCTCAGCGCACCGCGATCGCCATGCACTACCTGCTCGGCATGCCGGTCGCCGAGGTGGCGCGGGAGACCGAGGCGCCGATCGGCACCGTGAAGGCCCGGCTGTTCCGGGGGCGGACCGCGCTCGCCGAGCTGCTCGCCGTGGTGGACCTGGAAGAGGAGGCGGCAGATGCCTGACGACGTCGCGCTCGTGGAGTTGCTGCACCGGGACCTGCGCGACGTCACCTGGCCGGAGCCGGAGGCCATCCGGGCCACGGCCCGGCGGCGCAGCCGGCGCTCTGCCGCGCTCGCCGCGGTCTCGGTGGTGGTCGTGGCGGCGCTCACCGCGACCCTGGTGGACCGGACCGGTGCGTCGCCACCGCCCGCCGCCGGTGCGGTCGACGGGCCGGGGGAGATCGTGGCCGAGGCGATGCTGGAACCGGCCGACATACCCGCTCCGACCGGTGAGCGGCTCAGCGAGACCGGCCTCGACGAGCCGGTCCGGGTCGACGACCTCCTCCAGGTCTGCGCCCGGGAACAGGGGCGGCCGGCTGAGGAACCGCGCTCGCGCTACTCGCGGTCGCAGACCCTGATGGAACCGCCGACCGAGCCCGCGACCACCATCGGAACGGTCCTCACCCAGGACGTCTACCGGATGGCGCCGGGCGCGGCGGACCGGTTCGTCGCCGACCTGGAAGGCACTGTCGCGGCCTGCGGCGCGTGGCGGACGACGGGCCAGGTCTACACCGAGCGGGGGATGACCGGCGCCGAGGTCGTGCACCGCTGGTACGTCGCGGCGAGCGGCTTCGCCGGAGATGAGGCGCTGCTGCTGCGGCACGAGGTCACCGTGCCGCAGGACGAGGTGACCGGCCAGCCGCCCGGCTATCCGCCGCTGGCCGAGGACCGGCTGGTCCTGCGGGTGGGCGACCTGGTGGCGGTGCTGATCCCGTCCGGCGGGCTGCGCACCGATGTCCCGGAGCCGCGGGTGACGGAGGAGCAGGTGAAACAGATGGGCCGGGTTGCGGCCGAGCGGATGTGCGTGGCCTCGAACCCGGGCTGCTGACGCCGGTGCCCCCGCCGCTGGACCGGCGGGGGCACCCGGCGCACTACAGCGGGATGTTGCCGTGCTTCTTCGGCGGCAGCGTCTCGCGCTTGGTGCGCAGCACCCGCAGCGCCCGCACGATCTGGGTACGCGTCTCGTGCGGCGGGATCACCCCGTCGACGTAGCCGCGCTCCGCCGCGATGTACGGGTTGGCGAGCGTGTTCTCGTACTCGGCGATCTTCTCGGCGCGGACGGCGGCCGGGTCCTCGGCGTTCGCCAACTCCGAGCGGTAGAGGATGTTGACCGCGCCCTGCGCGCCCATCACCGCGATCTGCGCGGTCGGCCAGGCGAAGTTCAGGTCCGCGCCGAGGTGCTTGGAACCCATCACGTCGTACGCGCCGCCGTACGCCTTGCGGGTGATGACCGTGACCTTCGGGACGGTGGCCTCGGCGTACGCGTAGATGAGCTTCGCGCCGCGGCGGATGATGCCGTCCCACTCCTGGCCGGTGCCGGGCAGGAAGCCGGGCACGTCCACGAAGGTCAGCACCGGGACGTTGAACGCGTCGCAGGTGCGCACGAACCGGGCCGCCTTCTCCGACGCGGCGATGTCGAGCGTGCCGGCGAACTGCATCGGCTGGTTGGCCACCACGCCCACCGGGCGCCCCTCGACGCGACCGAACCCGACCACCATGTTCTGCGCGTACAGCGGCTGCACCTCGAGGAACTCGCCGTCGTCGAGGACGTGCTCGATGACCCGGTGCATGTCGTACGGCTGGTTGGCCGAGTCCGGGATCAGCGTGTCAAGCTCCCGGTCCTCATCGGTGACGTCGAGGATCGCCGGGGCGTCGAAGACCGGCGGCTCGTCCAGGTTGTTCGACGGCAGGTACGACAGCAGCGCCTTGACGTACTCGATCGCGTCCTCCTCGTCGGTGCCGAGGTAGTGCGCGTTCCCGCTGCGGGCGTTGTGGGTGCGGGCGCCGCCCAGCTCCTCCATGCCCACGTCCTCGCCGGTGACCGTCTTGATCACGTCGGGGCCGGTGATGAACATGTGCGACGTCTGGTCGACCATGACGGTGAAGTCGGTGACCGCCGGGGAGTAGACGGCGCCGCCCGCGCACGGGCCCATGATGAGCGAGATCTGCGGGATGACGCCGCTGGCCCGTACGTTGCGGAAGAAGATCTCGCCGTAGAGCCCGAGGGACGTGACGCCCTCCTGGATCCGCGCGCCGCCGGAGTCGTTGATGCCGACGACCGGGCACCCGATCTTCATGGCGAGGTCCATCAGCTTGACGATCTTCTCGCCGAAGACCTCGCCGAGGGAGCCGCCGAAGACGGTGAAGTCCTGCGAGAAGACGCAGACCTGCCGGCCGTCCACGGTGCCGTAGCCGGTCACCACGCCGTCGCCGTACGGGCGGGTCTTCTCCAGCCCGAAGTTCGTCGATCGGTGCCGGGCGAACTCGTCCAGCTCGACGAACGAGCCCTCGTCGAGCAGCATCTCGATCCGCTCGCGTGCGGTCTTCTTGCCCCGCGCGTGCTGCTTCTCGACCGCCCGTGCCGACCCGGCGTGCACCGCCTCGTCGAGCCGTCGCTCCAGGTCCGCCAGCTTGCCGGCGGTCGTGTGGATGTTGAACCCGGTGTCGGTAGTCACCCGTGGAATATAACGATGGTTCAGGTGGAAGAGGCTGTGCAGTGCGCCTCACCGCTTCCCGGCGACCGGCGAGCCCGGTGGCCGTAGGCTGGCGGGATGCCCGGCTCGCCGTACACCGATCTGGACCGACCGCCGCTGTCGGCGGCCCGGCTGCGGCGCGCGCTGATCGCGCCGAACGGGCCCTGGCGCCGGCTGGAGCTGCTGGCCGAGACCGGCTCGACGAACGCGGACGCGGTGGCCGCGGCGCGAGCCGGCGAGCCGGAGGGTCTGGTGGTGGTCGCCGAGCGGCAGACCTCCGGCCGTGGACGGCGGGGCCGCGTCTGGCAGTCGCCGCCGCGCGCCGGCCTCGCCACGAGCGTGCTGCTGCGGCCCGGAGAGGCGGTCCCCGAGCGAGGCTGGGCGCCGGTGCCCGTCACCGCGTACGGCTGGCTGCCGCTGCTCGCCGGTGTCGCGCTGGTCGAGTCGGTACGCCTGCTGGCCGAGGTGGACGCGCGGCTGAAGTGGCCGAACGACCTGCTGGTGGACGGCGCGAAGTGCGCCGGGGTGCTGGCCGAGGCGGTGCCGGGGGAGACCGACCGGCCGCCCGCGACCGTGGTCGGTGTGGGGCTGAACGTGACGCTGCGCGCCGACGAGCTGCCGGAGAACCCGACCGGGCTGCCCGCCACGTCGCTCCAGCTCGCCGGCGCCACCGCCACCGACCGGGATCCGCTGCTTCGGGCGCTGCTGCGCTCGCTCGCCGACTGGTACGAGCGCTGGCGTGACGCCGGAGGTGATGCGGAGGCCAGCGGGCTGCGCGAGGCGTACCTGGCCGGGTGCGCCACCATCGGCCGGCGGGTGCGGGTGCTGCTGCCCGACGGCAGCGACGCGCACGGCACCGCCACCGGCGTGGACGCAGACGGGCAGCTCCTGATCGACGCCGACGGGGAGACGTTGCGGCTCGCGGCGGGAGACGTGCTGCACCTGCGGTAAGGAAGGGCCCTCTCTCCACAACCACGGGCAGCCGTCCGCGCGGCCGATGCCGACGGGATGCCCCGACCGGTTACGGTCAGCGCGTCCGGTTCTGCGAGGAGGTTCCGCCGTGGCGTTCCCCGAAGACGTGCTCACCGAGGACGAGCACGTCGTGTTGCACCTGCACCCGCACTGGAAGGCCCTGATCCGGCCGGTCCTCGTGCTCGTGCTCGCCGTCGCGGCGGTCGTCGTCGGGTGGCTCCTGCTGCCCGACGGTGGCGGCGGCGCGATCGCGCTCTACGTGATCGCGGCGGTCGGCTTGGCGCTCGTGCTGTGGCTGGGGCTGTGGCCGTTTCTGGTCTGGCGCACCACGCACTACCTGTTCACGAACGAGCGGGTGCTGCTCCAGCAGGGGGTGCTGTCGCGCAACCGGCGGGATCTGCCGCTGACCCGGATCAACGACCACGCCATGCATCAGCGTTTCGTGGAGCGGCTGCTCGGCTGCGGCACGCTGACCATCGAGTCGGCCGGTGAGCGCGGCCAGTCGGTGCTGCACGACGTGCCGGGTGTGGACCGGGTGCAGACGAAGCTCTACGAGCTGGTCGAGGCGCATCACGACAAGCACAGCCTGGGCGACGGCGAGATGCGCGAGATCCTGGCCGACATGACCGAGGGCAAGTCCCTGCGCGACCAGCCCTGACCCGTTCGACGGAGAAGGCCGGCACCCCCTCGTCAGGGGCGCCGGCCTTTCCGTCGTTCAGCGGCGGGCGCGGCGGGGCTGGAGTTCCGCGGCGATTTCGGCGTCCAGCTCGGAGCCGAGCGCGCCGCCCAGTCCGGAGTCCGCAGGTGCGGGGCGGCCCCGGGGCGGCGCGTAGTCGGCCGGCCGGCCCGGAGGCGGTTCCTCCTCCTCCAGCTCGCTGACCGACTCGGCCAGCTCGGCCACCGGGTCCATCTCCGCGACGTTGTCCCACTCGTCACGCGGGACCGAGTGCCAGGTCTCCTCGGCGTGCTGGGCGACCGGCTGGAAGACGAAGGTCCGGTAGGACCAGAAGCGGAACAGCGTGGCCAGCAGCACACCGATGGTCTTGGCGACGTTCAGGGCGAGCAGGCCGTGTACGCCGAGGCCGTACTTGGCCAGGGCCAGGACGCCGAGCTCGATGATCAGGCCCGCGCCGTTGAAAAGGAAGAACAGGACGTATTCGCGCCGGAGTGCCGATTTCGGTCGATCACGGTACGTCCAGTGGCGATTCATCAGATACGACGTGATCGTGGCGACAATGGTCGCGATCACGGTCGCCTTCAGCTGGCCGTCGCGGAAAACCGTGAGTGCGAGAGCATTGAACACCGCGTAATTGATGACGGTGTTGATGCCGCCGACGATGCCGAATTTGAGCGCCTCATGGATGAACTTCTGCCAGCGCTCGGGCAGCAGACGGACTCCAGGCATGCGGAACACCTTAGGCAGTTGGCTGGGCCGGCTGGGCCCGGCGGGTCGGGATGGGCGGGTCGTCACGCCCCGGACTCTCGGTCGTGGCTCGTTGCCGGAACGGGAGGTGTTCCCGTCTCGACGAAGACGAACCTTCGGTACGACCAGAACCGGAAGAGCGTGCCCAGGCCGGTGCCGACGATGAAGCTGGCGATGTTGTCGGCCAGGGGGGTCTTGAACACCGCGGGCCAGAGCGCGCCCAGCCCGTAGTGGCTGATCGCCAGGCAGGCCACCGCGATGCCGAGGCCGACAGCGTTGAAGAAGAAGAACAGCGCGTACTCGCGGGCCGGGTTCGACCGCTGCCGGTGCCGCCACGTCCAGAACCGGTTGCCGAGGAAGGCGACGGTCGCGGCGATCACCGTGGAGATGGTCTTCGCGGCCAGTGGCGGCATGTCCCGGCCGCTGGACAGGTAGTTGAAGAGGACGAAGTCCACGACGAAGGCGAGCCCGCCGACGGTGGCGAACTTGCTCAATTCCTGGATGAGGTGGCCGAAGCGGTCGAGCAGTGCTCCGATCGGACCCCGGCGGGTCTGCGGAGCCCCCGGTTGGTCTCCGGTCATCGTCGCGGCCACCCGCTGAGCGTACCGGTTGTCCGGTAACGGGGCGGACTCCAACGGCGAGTCGGCCACGACGGCTTCGCCGCGGCCGGCGCACTCGGACCGCCCGGGTCGGGGAGCGTCGCCCGTTCTCGATACCCGTGAGCAGAGCGTAACGCGCTGTGCGAATCTGTGGAGCGCATCACGGAATCGTCTTTCGCGACATGTTCGTACACGCACCCGTGATCGGGCGTCACGGTCACTCCGTGACGGAGTGGGCCGCCGAAGGTTCGCCGCAGGATTTGCGTGAAACTGCTCGCGAAAGCGGGTATCAGATCGTGAAGCCGCAGCGTGGCCGTACCTTGTGCAGTTGTTCACAACCAGTCCCACTGACTGACGAGCCAGTCCGGTTTACGCTGAGCCCAATCCCAGGTTTCCACGAGGCGGCGTACCGGCCGCCGGAACTCGTGCACCCCATAGATCGGTCAGCGTCGACCACAAGGAGATGTGACATGGTTGCTCCGGCTGCTGTTCGGGGTATCGATCAGGCCCCGACATCCCACCCCAAGCTGCTCGCCTGGGTTCGTGAGGTCGCGGAACTGACCACCCCCGACCGCGTGGTCTGGGTGGACGGGTCTGACGAGGAGTGGCGCCGCCTCACCGACGAGCTCGTCGAGAACGGCACCCTGATCCGACTGAATCCCGAGAAGAAGCCCAACTCGTTCTACGCGCGTACCGACCCCACGGACGTCGCCCGGGTGGAGGAGCGCACCTTCATCTGCTCCGTCGACGAGGCGGACGCCGGCCCCACCAACAACTGGATGGCGCCGGCCGAGATGAAGCGGACGATGGCGGAGCTGTACCGCGGCAGCATGCGCGGGCGCACCATGTACGTCATCCCGTTCTGCATGGGCCCGGTCGAGGCCGAGAACCCCATGTTCGGCGTGGAGATCACGGACAGCCCGTACGTCGTCGCCTCGATGCGGATCATGACCCGGATGGGGTCGTCGGTCCTGGAGGCGATGGGCGACGACGTCGACTTCGTGCACGCGCTGCACTCCATCGGCGCCCCGCTCGCGCCGGGCGAGCAGGACGTGGCGTGGCCGTGCAACGAGACCAAGTACATCTCGCACTTCCCGGAGACCCGGGAGATCTGGTCCTACGGCTCCGGCTACGGCGGCAACTCGCTGCTCGGCAAGAAGTGCTACTCGCTGCGTATCGCCAGCGTGATGGGGCGCGACGAGGGCTGGCTGGCCGAGCACATGCTGATCCTCAAGATCACCTCGCCGGAGGGCAAGGTCTTCCACATCGCCGGCGCCTTCCCGTCGGCCTGCGGCAAGACGAACCTCGCCATGCTGGAGCCGACCATCCCGGGCTGGAAGGTCGAGACCATCGGCGACGACATCGCCTGGATGCGGTTCGGCCCCGACGGCCGCCTCTACGCGGTCAACCCGGAGTACGGCCTGTTCGGCGTCGCCCCCGGCACCGACTGGAAGACGAACGCCAACGCCATGCGGACGCTGGACCGGGGCAACTCGATCTTCACCAACGTGGCGCTCACCGACGACGGCGACATCTGGTGGGAGGGCATGGGTGAGCCGCCGGCGCACCTGATCGACTGGAAGGGCAACGACTGGACGCCGGAGAGCGAGAACCTCTCCTCGCACGCGAACAGCCGTTTCTGCACGCCGATCACGCAGTGCCCGATCCTGGCCGACGACTACTACGACCCGAACGGCGTCCCGATCGACGCGATCCTGTTCGGCGGCCGTCGCCGGGACACCATCCCGCTGGTCACCGAGGCGCGCGACTGGGTGCACGGCGTCTACATGGGCGCCACGCTCTCCTCGGAGACCACCGCCGCCGCCTCCGGCGCGGTCGGCGTGGTCCGCCGTGACCCGATGGCCATGCTGCCGTTCATCGGCTACAACGGCGGCGACTACTTCCGGCACTGGATCGAGATGGGCAAGGGCACGGACGGCGACGAGGCCAAGCTGCCCAAGATCTACTACGTGAACTGGTTCCGGAAGGACGCCGAGGGCAACTTCCTCTGGCCGGGCTTCGGCGAGAACTCCCGCGTGCTCAAGTGGGTCATCGAGCGGCTGGAGGGCCGGGCCGAGGCCGTGGAGACGCCGATCGGCATGGTCCCGGCGCAGGACGCGCTCGACGTCGAGGGCCTGGACATGACCCCGGAGGACGTCCGGATCGCGCTGAAGGTCGACCCGGACGAGTGGCGCAACGAGCTGCCGCTGGTCACCGAGTGGTTCGAGAAGTTCGGGGACAAGCTCCCCGGCGTGCTCTGGGCCGAGCTGGACGCGCTGCGCGCCCGGCTGGACGCGGAGCCGCAGAAGTAACAGGTGTGCCTGTTGCCCGAGCCGGGCAACATCGGATGCCATGAGGACGGCCGCTGAACCTGTCGAGGTCCGGCGGCCGTCCGCCGTCCGGGCGCTCACCACGCTGCTCGCCGTGACCGCGGCGGCCACCGTCGTGGTCGAGCTGCTGAATTACTGGTACGCCCCGGAGCAGGAGTTCGGCCTGGCCGTACGCACCGGCTGGGCGATGCTCCGGTCGCTCGGTTTCCTGCTGCTGATCGGGCAGGTCAACCAGGGCCGGGTGGGCGCCCGGCCGTTCGGGCTGATCCTGGCAGTGACCACGATCTTCGCGGTCGGGCGGCTGATCGTGCCCCGGCAGGGGGTGCCCGCGCTGCCCGGCCTGGCCGGGTTCGCCGTGCTCACCGCGCTCTGCGTCGCCGTGGTGGTGCTGCTGTACCGCTCCGAGACGATCCGCGCCCACCTGGTCCGGCACCGCAAGGGCCTGGTCGTCGAGGGTGGGACGATCGCCTGGCGGGAGGTCACCCCGAAGCGCCCGCAGGCGAACGGCTGGCTGCTCACCGCCCGGGTCGCGGCGTTCACCTACAGCCCGCTGATGCTGGTGCCGGCACTCGTCGCCACCGGCACCGTGCTGGACGGGCGGCTGTCCGCCGTGCCGGCCCTGATCCTCTGGTTCGGCGCTGGCATCGCGGTCAGCTACGCCGTGCTGTTCTGCACCGCGTTCCTGCTGCGCGACCGCCCGTGGGCGCGCCGAGCGCTGGTCGTGGTCACCCTGGGCGTCCTCGCGATCGATCTGCCGCTGTGCTGGTGGCTGCTCGGCGTCGACGGCCTGATCCGCGACGGCGCCCCCTTGGTCACCGCCGCCGCCCTGACCCTCTACTCCCTGAACCGCGCCACCCGCACCCCGCCTCCACTCCGTTGATCATGAAGTTGCCGGCGAGTTCGATCTCCTTGACTGCCGTCAACTTCATGATCGACGCCCCAGGAAGGCGGCGCGGCGGGGAGGATGAGGGGGTGTGGGACGTCGTCGTGGTGGGGGCGGGGCCGGCGGGGGCCGCCGCGGCGCTCGGCGCGCGGCGGGCCGGGGCGGCGCGGGTGCTGCTGCTCGACCGGTCCGACTTCCCCCGCGACAAGGCGTGCGGCGACGGCATCGCCGCGCACGCGCTGGACGTCCTCACCGAGCTGGGCGTGACCGGCGCGGTCGACGGCTACCCGCCGCTGCCCGCGCTGCGCCTGGTCGGCCCCGGTGGCGGCGCCGTCGCGCGGAGACTGCCCCGGCCCGCGTACACGGTGCCCCGCCAGGTGTTCGACGCACGCCTGGTGGCGGCGGCGGTGGCGGCCGGCGCGGAGCTGCGGCGGCACACGGTACGCCGGGTGGAGATCGCCGCCGACCGGGTGCTGCTCGACGGTGAGCTGTCCGCGCGGGCGGTGGTGGGCGCGGACGGCGCCGGATCGGTGGTACGCCGCGCGCTCGGGCATCCGGTCAACCCGGACCGGCACCTGGCGCTCGCGATCCGGGGCTACGCGCCCGCGCCCGCCGGGCCGCCGGAACAGCTGATCGTCACCTCGGCGGCGCGCTGGCCCGCGTACGCCTGGGCCTTTCCGATCGGAGACGGTCGCGCGAACGTCGGGTACGGGGAGGTGCTGCGCGGCGAGCCGCTGACCCGCGCGCACCTGCTGGACCGGATGGCCGCGCTGCTCCCCGGCGTCGACCCGGCCACGGTGACCGGCCTGCGGGCGCACCACCTGCCGCTGTCCACGCACCGGCCGGCGCCGGGCCGGGGACGGGTCGTGCTGGCCGGGGACGCACTGTCGCTGATCAACCCGTTCACCGGTGAGGGCATCTTCTACGCGCTGCGTTCGGGTGCGCTGGCCGGTGCGGCGGCGGCCGGCTTCCCGGCCGGGGCCGCCCGGGCGTACGCCGCCGCGCTGCGCGCCCGGCTCGGCACCCACCTGCGGCACAGCTCGGTGGCGGCGTGGCTGGCCCGGCGGCGCCGGGTGGTCGACGCGGCGATCGGCGCGGCCGGGCGGGACGAACGCGTCTACCGCACGGTGGTCGAGCTGGGGCTCGGCGACGGCCGGCTGGACGCGCGCACGCTCCTGGCGATCGGGGCGGACCTGCCGCGACCGCGCCGGAGCGGTTCGCCCTCAGGTGATATGCCACCGAGACACTGATCTCTCCCGCGGGTCGCTACCCTGCAAGGTGATGACTCTGCGGAAACTCCTCTACTCCGTGTACGAGCGCCGGCTGACGGCGAAGCTCGCGGGCAAGCCCGTACCCGCACACGTCGGCGTGATGTGCGACGGCAACCGCAGATGGGCCCGGGAGATGGGCTTCGTCGACCCGAACGACGGCCACCGGATGGGCGCCGAGCGGATCAAAGAACTGCTCCGCTGGTGCGACGCGGCCGGCGTCGGGCACGTCACACTCTGGCTGCTCTCCACCGACAACCTCTCCCGCCCGGCCGCCGAGCTGGACCCGCTGCTCCAGATCATCGAGGACCTGAGCACCGAGCTGGCCGAGGAGGGCAACCCCTGGCGGCTGCGGATGGTCGGCGCGCTCGACGTGCTGCCGGCGCAGCATGCCGCCGCGCTCAAGGCCGCCGAGGAGCGCACCCGCGACCGCGACGGCGGGGCTCAGGTCAACATCGCGGTCGGGTACGGCGGGCGGCGTGAGATCGCCGACGCGGTCCGCTCGCTGCTGCTGGAGCACGCGGCGAACGGCGGCACGATCGAGGAGCTGGCCACCTCGATGAACGTCGACCACATCTCCGAGCACCTCTACACCAAGGGGCTGCCGGATCCGGATCTGATCATCCGGACCAGTGGCGAGCAGCGGCTCTCCGGCTTCATGCTCTGGCAGAGCGCGCACTCTGAGTTCTACTTCTGCGAGCTGAACTGGCCCGACTTCCGCAAGGTCGACTTCCTGCGTGCCCTGCGCTCCTACGCCACCCGCCAACGCCGCTTCGGCACCTGACCGCCCCGCCCGCCGCGCGTCCCCGGCGCCTCGGCGGGGAGGCGTCAGCGGAGGTGGGGCAGGGCGGCGGTGAGGAAGTCGCCCAGGGCGGCGGGGGAGTCGAGGGTCAGGTCGGCGGCGTCGGCCACCTCGTGACCGGTCTCCGGGTTGGCGACAGCGACGCAGACACCGAGGAATTCGGGATCGTCGGCGGCGCGGGCGCGCAGCGCGGCGAACGCCTTGATGTCGGAGACGTCGTCACCGAAGTACCAGGCGCCACCGGCGTCCCGGACCGTCTCGCCGATCACCATGCCCTTGTCCCGGTCGACCGGGGGCTTCAGTTCCAGCACCATCCGGCCCGGCTGGGCGCGCAGCCCCAGCCGCTCGGCCTGGGCCCGGCCCCACTCCTGCACCAGCTCGCCGAGCTGCGGGGCGGTACGCCAGTGCAGCGCCACGGAGAGCCGCTTGAACTCGACGAGCGCGCCGGGCGGCAACTCGGCGCGGGCCTGCTCGGCCAGCTCGGACATCGTCGGCACCCATGGCAGGGCGGCCGGCTCGGTGACCGTCTCGCCGCCGGAGTGGCTGTGCTCCAGGCCGTAGAGCCCGTAGAGGTCGATGCCGGCGAGGCCGCCGAGGTGACCGCGGAGGAAGTCCACCGGGCGGGCGGAGACGATCGCGATCCGGCGCACGTGCGGCGCGAGCGCCTCAAGCGCGGTGAGCACGTTGGGCGCCGGCCGTACGGCAGTGGGATCGTCGTCGACCGGCGCCAGGGTGCCGTCGAAGTCGAAGAAGAGGACGATGTCACCCGCGCGGGCGGCGGTCGCACGCCAGGCGTGCTCCGCGTTCAACGGGGTCTTCGGCTGCTGGTTGCCCAGATTCAACGGCGGCACGCGCGTCAGCGTACCCCGCGCCGGGCGGCGTATTCGTGGCCGAGATGCGACGTCGGAACGACGTGGGGATCAGCGTTCGGCGGCTCCTCGTCCCCGGCGACCGAACGGCACCACGGCTGCCTCCTGCCCGTGGCTGAGCAGGTAGCCCTCCACGAAGCCGGTGTTGCGGTCGCCGCTGTGCGCCTCGATCTCGTTGAGCCGCGCCACCAGGAACTCGGTGAGCGCGCTGACCCGGTCGTTGAGCCGATCGTGCAGCTCGGCGACGACGGCGAGGATCACCGCGGTGCCGGCCGTGGTGAGCGCGAAGAGGTTGACGACCAGTGGGAGCTGCCCGCCGTCCAGTACGCCGACCACCACGTTGCCGGTCACGCACGATGTCAGCGACACCACCGCGACCACGACTGCCAACCATTTCAGGGTCATCGACAGACCCCTCCTTCTGTCCCGCTGGGCTGGGTTCGGCTGTGTCCCGTCCCCCCGCCGATGACGAGCCCCTAGCAGTACAAACGTGGACGCTAGCGGGTCCGATCCGTCCCCGCGGCGAAACGATCGGGTCTGCTCTTCCGTTCTTTCGCCATCTGAGGAACTAGCCCGCCTGTTTCCCCCTATTTCGGACACCACCCGGCAGGGTGGGGCGATATGCGAGGTAACGGATGGTTTCTCGGATGTGGAACTTCTCCGCGTCGGAGACGTTCGGGTCGACCAGCCGGCGCAGCAACGCCTCCACATCCGGGTCCATCGGGGGCGGCGTCGGCTCGGTGCGCGGCCCGGCGGCCCGGTCCCAGCCGAGCGCGGTGAACGCGGCGATCGGGTCGAGGCCGAGCCCTTCGCAGAAGGCGACCACCCGCTCCGCCTCCGGGTCGCTGGCCCAGTCGCCGCGTACCCATCGGTTGATGGTCTGGCGGGAGACGCCGGTGCGCCGGGAGACCTCGGTGCCGCTCCAGGCGCGCAGCGCGCGGGCGTCGTCGAGCGCGCGCCGGACGAAGGTGGCGAAGGCGATCTTCCGTGCGTTGGCCGTCTCGGTCACCCCGTGACGGTACGGCCAGTCGGTCCCGAGGGGGTGGCTCGGCACGCTGCTGTCACGCCGACGGGACGTTGTCGGGGAATTTCCGGTAAACGATCCAGTGCTGCTCAGGAGGGGTGTCACCCGGCCACAATAGATGGACGCGAGTACGGCGGCAAAGGCCTGAAAAGCTGATACTGTCACGCTCATGAGACAACTTACGGTGTGTCACGTGCCTGAGACGACCAGTGCTCACATGCGTCACTCCGCGGGTGCCGAGGGGGTCTCGTGACCGAGCTCGCGACCCGCGCCCAGGCCTTCGGGCTGATCGCGGACGGAGTGTCCGCCGGGCTGAGCGCCCCCTGGCGTCTCTATCTCGCCCGCGGGTGCCGGTACCTCTCGCTCAGCGTCGGCGACCGGGGGGAGTGGGACGCCTGGCGGACCCACCTCGGCTGCCCCGAGCTGAGCGTGCGGGTCTACGACTCCGGCGGGGAGATCCGCCGGGCGTCGGTGGCCGAGGTGGTTCTCGACGAATGCCGGATCAGCGTCGAGTTGATCGAGGAGGTCAGCACCGACGACCTGGAGCGGCTGCTGGTGGTCGGCCCGCTGCCCGGGACGGACGAGCGATGACCCCCTTTCTCGCCGTGGTGCTCGTCCTCGTGCTCGGTTCCACCTGCTACGCGGCCGGGCGCCTGCACGGCCAGCTCAGCTACCGCATCGGCTACCGGTTCGGTTACCGCCAGGGCTACTTCGACGGCGACCGGGGCGCCTGGAACCGCCGCCGGCGCGACGCCCAGGCGGCGATCGCCTCGGCGCTGTCCGGTCCCGGCCCGACGGTGGTGACCTCGGCCGGGCGCTCGGCGGTGCCGTTCGCCGGCACCTCGGTACCCGCCGCCGTCGCCACCCGGCCCGGCTCCGCCCCGGCGGTCCGGGTCACCGCGACCGCCCAGCTCGGCGCCGCCGGCCGGGTGGGCACCACGTACACCGGATCGTCGTTCGGCGCGGCCGGCGCCGGGCCACGGGCCGGCACGCTGGTGCGCCGGCAGGGCTGAGGCCCGCGCCGCGTCGCGGCGCCAGACGACCGGCCGGGGTGCGCGCAGGGGGCATGCATCCCGGCCGGTTGCGGTCCGCCCGTCACTCGCACAGGTGTTCGCCCGCGTAGACCATGCGGTGATCCACGCGCGCCTCTAGCCCCGCGGCCCCGAGGCGATTAGCGTCTAGGCATGGCGCGGGGTTTTCCCGGGCCAGCCGGACAGCCCGGACCTGCGTCCTCGCGCACGGGGCCCGCATCCGACCCCGTGTCCTCCGGGCACCGGAAGAGGCGGAACTCGGGTGGCCGGGTGCCCATCCGCGGAGCAGGCCTGTGACCACTCGCCGTACCCCCGCCGGAGCCGAGCAGACCCCGGCCTCGACCGCCCCGACCCGCCGGACCACCCGCAGCCGCCGCGGCGCCGCCGCCGAGGCCGAGGAGCCCCGACCAGCCGGCCCGGCCTTCGTCCTGGACACCTCGGTCCTGCTCTCCGACCCGGCGGCGTTCCACCGCTTCGCCGAGCACGAGGTGGTGCTGCCGCTCGTGGTGATCTCCGAGCTGGAGGGCAAGCGGCACCACCCGGAGCTGGGCTGGTTCGCTCGTCAGTCGCTGCGCATGCTGGACGAGCTGCGCGTGCGGCACGGCCGGCTGGACCGCCCGGTGCCCGCCAACGACCAGGGCGGGACGCTGCGGGTGGAGCTCAACCACACCGACGACGGCGTGCTGCCGCCCGGCTTCCGCACCGAGTCGAACGACGCGCGCATCCTGTCCGTGGCGCTCAACCTGGCCGCCGAGGGCCGCGAGGTCACGCTGGTCAGCAAGGACATGCCACTGCGGGTGAAGGCGGCCTCGGTGGGCCTGCGCGCCGACGAGTACCGGCACGGCCAGGCCAGCGATCCGACCTGGACCGGGATGGCCGAGCTGGACCTGGCCGAGGAGGAGGTCGGCCGGCTGTACGCGGGGGAGACGCTCGACGTGGACGCCGCGGCGGGTCTGCCCTGCCACACCGGCCTGGTGCTGCACTCGGCGCGGGGCTCGGCGCTGGGCCGGGTGCTGCCGGACAAGACGATCCGGCTGGTCCGGGGCGACCGGGAGGCGTTCGGCGTGCACGGACGCTCGGCGGAGCAGCGGATCGCGCTCGACCTGCTGCTGGACGAGTCCATCGGCATCGTGTCGCTCGGTGGGCGAGCCGGCACGGGCAAGTCCGCGCTGGCGCTCTGCGCCGGCCTGGAGGCGGTGATGGAGCGACGCCGGCACAAGAAGGTGATCGTGTTCCGTCCCCTGTACGCGGTCGGCGGTCAGGAACTCGGCTACCTGCCCGGGTCGGAGTCGGAGAAGATGTCGCCCTGGGCGCAGGCCGTCTTCGACACGCTCGGCTCGGTGGTGCACGAGAACGTGCTGGAGGAGGTCACCTCGCGCGGCCTGCTGGAGGTGCTGCCGCTGACCCACATCCGCGGTCGCAGCCTGCACGACGCGTTCGTCATCGTGGACGAGGCGCAGTCGCTGGAGCGGGGGGTGCTGCTCACCGTGCTGTCCCGGATCGGTCAGGGGTCGCGGGTGGTGCTCACCCACGACGTGGCCCAGCGGGACAATCTGCGGGTCGGCCGGCACGACGGGGTGACCGCGGTGATCGAGGCGCTGAAGGGGCATCCCCTCTTCGCGCACGTCACGCTCAGCCGATCGGAGCGCTCGCCGATCGCCGCCATGGTTACCGATCTGCTGGAGGACATCCCAGGCTGACCGCCGGTTTTGTCCTATTTCATCACGATATTGATGGTGACGCAGATCACTTTTCGGCCCGGCCATTTCCCACCGGCCTCACCGTGCGCAATGGTGTCCATCGAGCGTCGCCTACCACTCCAGAGCCGGACACGGCCCGGAGTCACACCGGTACCGGTGCGCTCACGGCACCCGGCGTGACCGACAGTGGACCCACGTGTGCCGTGTCCCTGCCCCCGACGAAGGGAAACCTCGTGAGTCGGCTGTGGAGCCGGTTCGGCGCCCGTACGGCCGCTGTCGCACTGCTCTCCGTGGGCGTTGCCGGCGGCTTTTATCTGGGCGAGGATCGACAGGGCCGGCAGCAGGCCCTGACCGCACAGGTCGGCCTGGAGGTCGACCAGGCGGAGCACGCGTACCAGCGTGAGCGGCTGTCCGACCACCGCCTGGACTCGTCCCGGAAGCGTGCCGCCGAGTACCAGGCGAAGCTGCGCGCCGCCGCGGCGGCGAAGGAGGCCGCCGAGCGGGCCAGGAAGGCCGAGGCGGCCGCCGCGTCCCGCAAGAAGGAGCGCGCCGCGGCGGAGGCGGCGGAGGCGGCCGAGAAGGAGGCGAAGGTCAAGCCGTACAACGGCCCGATCCCGTCCTCGTGCGCGGAGTACAGCGGCAACCGGAAGGTTGGTTGCGCCATCATGCTCGACAAGGGCTTCGGCATCGACCAGTTCCCCTGTCTGGACAAGCTCTGGACCAAGGAGAGCGGCTGGAACCCGAAGGCGTCGAACAGCTCCTCCGGGGCGTACGGGATCCCGCAGGCCGTGCCGGGCAGCAAGATGGCCTCGGTGGCCGACGACTGGAAGACCAACCCGGCGACCCAGATCACCTGGGGTCTCAGCTACATCAAGGGCCGGTACGACACCCCCTGTGGCGCGTGGCAGAAGTCGCAGAGTTCCGGCTGGTACTGACACAGCACCACGACGGCGGGACACACCGGGAGACCGGGGTGTCCCGCCGTCGTCGTACCGCCGCCCGACTGGCGGCCCGCCGCATTTGCTGATAGCACTTGGTAGGTGACCTGGCACGGCGGCCCAAGTGGCGACCCCCATCGGTTCGGCACCGACGCGTTCTACGCGGCGCTCGGCCGGGCCTTCGTCGCCATGTGCGCGGTCGTGCCGGTGCTGTTCCTCGTCGAGGCGCTCGACGTCGGCCTGCGACTCGGTCTCGACTACACCGCCGGCATCATCCCGCAGCGGCTCCAAGGGCTGGACGGCGTCTTCTTCTCGCCGTTCCTGCACGCGGGGTGGAACCACCTCTACAGCAACAGCATCCCGCTGATCCTGCTCGGCACGTTCGTGCTGGCCGCGGGCACCCGGCGGTTCCTCTGGTCCACCGCGGTCATCATCCTGGTCAGCGGCCTGGGCGTCTGGTTCACCGGCTCGCCCAACTCGGTGGTGGTCGGCGCCAGCGGCGTGATCTTCGGCTACCTCGGCATCCTGCTCACCCGGGGCGTGGTGGAGCGGAGCTGGTGGAACTTCGCCGTCGGCCTGCTGGTCGGGTTGCTCTACGGCTGGCAACTGCTCGGCATCCTCCCCACCGACGAGCGCGTCTCCTGGCAGGGCCACCTGTTCGGGCTGCTCGGCGGCGTGGTCGCGGCGATTCTGTTCCGGCGCCGCAACGACGCGGGCGAGTACGACCGTCTCGGGTCACCGAGGATGACGCTGCCTTGACGGCGCGTTGATCGAAGCGCGGGACGTGCTTGCCCACGGCCACCCGCCCGCCTACCGTTTCCGCATCAGCACGGGTGATCCGAAGCGGAAAGTGACGGTACGCCATGCGCGAGGTCGATGTCGCCGTGATCGGGGCCGGTCCCGCCGGGCTCTTCGCCGCCTACTACGCCGGTTTCCGTGGACTCTCCGTGTCGCTGATCGACGCGCTGCCCGAACCGGGCGGTCAGGTCACCGCGATGTACCCGGAGAAGCTGATCCTCGACGTCGCCGGCTTCCCCGCGATCAAGGGCCGCGAGCTGGTCGCGAACCTGGTCGCCCAGGCCGCGCCGTTCCACCCCGACTACCGGCTCGGCGTACGCGCGGAGAAGCTGTCCTACCTCGACGGCCGGCCGGTGCTCGGCCTCGCCGGCGGTGAGCAGCTCAACTGCGGCGCGGTGCTGGTCACCGGCGGGCTCGGCAGCTTCACGCCCCGGCCACTGCCGGTCGCGGAGAGCTTCACCGGCGGCGGGATCGTCTACTTCGTGCCGCAGCCGGTCGAGCTGACCGACCGGCACGTGCTCATCGTCGGCGGTGGCGACTCGGCGTTCGACTGGGCCGCCACGCTCGCCCCGCTGGCGCGGTCGGTGACGCTCGTGCACCGGCGGGACCGCTTCCGGGCACACGCCGCCACGATCGAGCGCGTCCGCGCGCTGCCGGTGCGGATCGTGGTCAACGCCGAGGTGAGCCGGCTGTACGGCGAGGAGACGGTCACCGGTGCCGAGCTGACCGTACGCGGCGGCGAGGTGGAGACGCTCCCGGTGGACACGGTGGTGGCGGCGCTCGGTTTCACCGCCGACCTCGGCCCGCTCGCCGAGTGGGGGCTGAAGCTCGACCGGCGGCACATCGTGGTGGACAGCGCGATGGCCACCAACCTGCCCCGGGTGTTCGCGGCCGGGGACATCACCGAATACCCGGGCAAGGTCCGCCTGATCGCCACCGGTTTCGGCGAGGCCGCCACCGCGGTGAACAACGCGGCTGTCGTCATCGACCCGACCGCGCACCTGTTCCCCGGCCACTCCTCCGACGGCACCTGACGCCGACCGGCGTCAGGGCAGGCCGACCAGGTCCGCCATCAGGCCGATCTGGTGGTCGAAGTACTCGTCGCGGTGCGGCAGCGCCCGGTTGATCCGGCCGAACAGCTCGAAGCTGATCAGCCCGAACAGCTGGGTCCAGCCGGCCATGCCACGGGCCAGCAGCGCGGGCGGCACGTCCATGCCGAGCAGGTCGACCAGCTCGGCCACGTCGCCACCCAGCGGCTCGGGTAGTTCCTCGTCGGGCGGGGCGAGCCGGCCGGACGCCAGCCCGTCGCGCAGGATGCCGACCAGCGTCACCGGTGGGCGCTGGGCCGGCAGGACGGTCTCATCCGGGGCCGCGTACCCGGGCACCGGGCTGCCGTAGAGCAGCGCGTACTCGGCGGGGTGGGCGAGCGCCCACGTGCGGGCTGCCCGGCAGGCGGCGAGCCAGCGTCCGCGCAGGTCGGTCTGGTCGGCGGCGGTGTCGGCCGCCTCCACCGCGTCGCCGAGCGCGTCGTACGCCTCCAGGATCAGCGCGGTGAGCAGGTCGTCGCGGCTGGGAAAGTAGCGGTAGATCGCCGAGGACACCATGCCGAGGTCCCGGGCGACCGCGCGCAGGGAGAGGTTCGCGCCGTCGGTGTCCAGGTGGCGACGGGCGGCGGTCTTGATCTCTTCGATCATCCCGGCGCGGACCCGGGCGCGGAGCGAGGGAGCGACCATGTCTCCACTCTGCCATGGAGAGAGCGGCAATCAAAAGAGAGAGCAGTGCTCTTGACGCAGCGGGCTCCATGAGTCATGCTCTGTTTCGAGAGCGCTGCTCTCGCTTTGGACAACTGCTTCAGTTAAGGTGGACCTGCCATGGCACTGCACGTGATCGTGGGCGCCGGCCCCGTCGGCACCGCCACCGCCCGCCTCCTCGCCGAGCGCGGCGAGCGCGTGCGCGTGATCACCCGGCGCGGCACCGGCCCCGAGCACGCGGCGATCGAGCGGGTGGCCGCCGACGCCGCCGACGCGGACCGGCTCGCCGCGCTCACCGAGGGCGCGGACGCGCTCTACAACTGCGCCAACCCGGAGTACCACACCTGGGCGACGGACTGGCCGCCGCTCGCAGCCGCCCTGCTCACCGCCGCCGAGCGCAGCGGCGCCGTGCTCGCCACCGTCGGCAACCTCTACGGGTACGGCCCGGTCGACGCCCCGATGACCGAGGCGACCCCGCTCGCCGCCACCGGCGTCAAGGGCCGGGTCCGCAACCGGATGTGGGCCGACGCCGTGGCCGCCCACCGCGCCGGCCGGGCCCGGATCACCGAGGTACGCGGCTCCGACTACATCGGCCTCGGCGGCAACTCGCTGCCCATGATGGTGCTGCCCAAGGTGCTCGCCGGACGGCGGGTGTTCCTGCCGGTGGCCTGGGACGCCCCGCACACCTGGACGTACGTCGGGGACGTCGCCCGTACCCTCGTCGCAGCCGCCACCGACCCGCGGGCCTGGGGACGGGCCTGGCACGTGCCGAGCGCATCCCCGGTGTCCATGCGGGCGCTCGCCGACCGGGCGGCGAAGCGGGCCGGAGCGCCGGCGCCCCGGCTCACCCGGATGCCCTACCCGGTGCTCTGGCTCGGTGGCCTGGCCGACCCGCTCGCCAAGGAGATGCGGGAGACCGCGCACCAGTTCGCCGGACCGTTCGTGATGGACTCCACCGCCGCCGTCGAGACGTTCGGGATCGAGGGGACGCCGCTGGACCGGGTGGTCGACGAGATGGTCACCGGCCTGCGCGCCCCCGCGCCCACCGCCGCCCGTTAGGGGCGCGGGCGGGTGGGCCCGAAGGCGGCGACGAGCACCGCGACCAGGGTCAGCGCCGCACCGAGCAGCGTGTCCAGCCCGGGGTGCGAGGCGGCGGTCGGCAGCAGCAGGTCCAGCAGCACCGCGCCGACGATCTGCCCGGCGATGGTGGCCAGGCCGAGCAGGAGCACCCCGGTGAACCGGACGAGGGCGGCGGCCAGCGCGATGAACACGATGCCGATCGGGCCGCCGAGGTAGAGCCACGGCTCGCTGGGGAACATGCCGTCCGGGCGGCCGCGTACCGCGAGGTCCACCGCGAACGTGAGCAGCAGCGCCGCGGTGCCCACGGTGAAGTTCACGAGCGTGGCGGTCATGGCGCTGCCCGCCGCCGCCCGGACCCGCCCGTTCACCGCCTGCTGCCAGGCGATGCCCACCCCCGCCGCCAGCGGCAGCACGGCCAGCACCAGCGCTTTCGGGTCGCCGAGCCGGTCGCCCACCGCCAGCAGGACCGCCAGCACGGTGAGCACCGCCCCGATCAGCCGGTTCGGGGTAACCGGCTGCCGGCCGGTCGGGCCGATGCCGGCCCGGTCGACGAGCAGGCTGCTGCCGGACTGCCCGGCCACCACCGCGACGGTGAAGACCGCCACGCCGAGCGTGCCGATGGTCAGCCCCTGCGTCGCCACCAGGAACGCGCCGCACACGCCGCCCAGGCACTGCCACGGCCGCAGCGAGCCGGCGCGCAGCGCGTCACGCAGGGCGGCCAGTCCCCGCCGGCCACCGGGGGTGGCGGGGACCAGCACCAGCAGGGTCAGCAGACCCACGCCGAACGAGACCACCGCGGCGGCGATCCCGTCGGCCAGGCGTACGCCCAGCTCGCCGTTGATCCGGGACTGGACGGCGACCATCACGCCCGAGGCGGTGGCCAGCCCGACACCGGCGACACGTCGTCCGGTCGACAGCGTCGGTGGCGCCGGTGGTGCCGCCGTCCCGGTCCGGCTCACTCCTGCTCGGCCAGTGGACGGCCGTCGAAGTCGACAGCCGAGTAGAGGGCGAGCTTCTCCAGCCGGTGGTACGAGTCGATCACCCGGATCGTGCCGCTCTTGGAGCGCATCACGATCGACTGCGTGTACGCCCCACCGGAGCGGTACCGCACGCCGCGCAGCAGGTCACCCGAGGTGACGCCGGTGGCCACGAAGAAGCAGTTGTCGCCGGTGACCAGGTCGTCGGTGAACAGCACCCGGTCCAGGTCGTGCCCGGCGTCCAGCGCCGTGCGTCGTTCGTCGGAGTCCTTCGGCCAGAGCTTGGCCTGCATCATGCCGCCCATGCACTTGAGCGCGCACGCCGCCGTGATGCCCTCCGGGGTGCCGCCGATGCCCATCAACACGTCGACGTCCGACTCGCCCCGCGCCGCCGCGATGGCGCCGGCGATGTCGCCGTCGGAGATGAACCGGATCCCGGCGCCGGTACGCCGGATCTGCTTCACCAGGTCGTCGTGGCGCGAGCGGTCCAGCACGCAGACCGTCACCTCGGCGGCGTCGGTGCCCTTGACCTTGGCGATCCGGTTGATGTTCTCGGCCACCCCGGCGTTGATGTCCACCACGTCGGCGTACATCGGGCCGACCGCCAGCTTCTCCATGTAGAAGACAGCGCTCGGGTCGAACATCGCGCCGCGCTCGGCCACCGCGAGCACCGCCAGCGCGTTCGGCATGCCCTTGCTCATCAGCGTGGTGCCGTCGATCGGGTCGACCGCCACGTCCACCTCGGGACCGGTCCCGTCGCCGACCTCCTCGCCGTTGAACAGCATCGGGGCGTTGTCCTTCTCGCCCTCGCCGATCACCACGACGCCGCGCATCGGAATCGAGTTGATCAGCTTTCGCATGGCGTCGACCGCTGCGCCGTCGCCGCCTTCCTTGTCGCCCCGGCCGACCCAGCGGCCGGCGGCCATCGCCGCGGCCTCGGTGACCCGGACCAGATCGAGGGCGAGGTTGCGGTCGAGATCCTGGGGCGTCCGCGTCCTGGTGGTTGTCATGGCGGCCTCCTCGCGACGTTGCGGGGTGGGACCGGCGGTCACCACCGCCGGTTTTGTCGCTGATCCTCACACGATCTCAGGTTCGCCGTCCCGGCGGGGCGGAGGAGGCCAGGATCACGCCCCCCGGTGGGCTGCGACAATGGCCGGGTGGAAGCCGCACAGCCTGCCGACCGCCCACCGACCGACGCCACCCCGCCGGAGGGCCAGTCCGCGCTGGTCGAGCCCGCGGCCGAGGCACCCGCGGCCGGTCGGCCCGCCGCTGTCGAGCCCGCCGCCGTGGCACCGGCAGCGGGTGCGCCCGCGCCCGCCCCGGCGGGCGGCAGGGCCCGGTCCGAGCGGTCGCCGAAGGACATGGCGCTGTCCCTGCTGATCCTGCTGGTCCCGATCGCGCTGCTGCTCGCCTTCTACCGTGGCTTCCTCGGCGGCGACTCGCCGGTCACCGTCGACCCGGCGCCCGCGCTGGAGCAGGCCCGCTCCGCGAACGCGTTCCCGGTCGGCGAGCCGACCGGGCTGGGCGACGACTGGCGGACGGTGAACGCCCGCTTCCGGACCGAGGGGGACGGCTCGACGCTGCGCATCGGGTACGTGACCCCGGAGGGCCGGGGCGCGCAGCTCGTGGAGAGCAACGTCCCGGCGGAGAAGCTGCTGCCGGCCGAGCTGCCCGAGGGGCAGCCGCAGGGCGCGGCCGACCTGCCCGGTGAGCTGAGCTGGCAGCGCTACACCGCACGCGGCAACGAGCAGGCGCTCGTCCTGCTGGAGCCGAACCGTACCGTGATCGTGGTCGGCGACGCGGGCGAGGCGGAGCTGCGCAAACTCGCCACGTCGCTGCGCTGACCGTCCTTCCTCCGGGGGACGCGGGATTGCGGAAGGCCGCTTCCGGGAACAGAAGGGACATCGAGCCCGGACGACCCACCTGGAGAGGTTGACGTGAAGATACGACGCTTCAGCGCTACCGCGTTCGCCGCGGCGCTGCTCATTCCCGGCCTGGCGGCCTGCAACGGCAACGGGACGACGTCCGACGCCTCCGCGACCCCGAGCGCCTCCGGCAGCGTCGCACCGAGCGCCACGGCGTCGAGCAGTGCGGCAAAGCAGGCACTGCTCGACTCCACGAACGCCATCCGCGAGGGGAACTTCAAGTTCACCATGACCGGTGCGGGCTCCACCGCCGAAGGGCAGGTGCACGAGCCGAGCCAGAGCGCCGACATGCGGATGACCATCGGCGACCCGTCGTCGGACCTGATGATGAAGCTGGACCTGATCCACGCCAAGCCGGACAGCTGGGTCAAGCTGGAACTCGGCGGTACGGCTGCCGCGCAGATCCCCGGTGTGAAGAACCTCAACACCGGCAAGTACCACCACCTCGACCAGAACCGGATCAAGGGCAACCGGGCGCTGGGCTTCGACTTCGAGAAGCTCGACCCGGCCGGCAGCGCCGTGCTCACCCAGGGCATCACCGAGGTACGGCAGACCGGCGAGGGCGCGTATGAGGGCACCGTCGACGTGTCGAAGGCCGCCCAGGCGGGCTCACTCGACCCGGCCGTGATCACCGCGCTCGGGGCGCAGGCCCAGTCGGTACCGTTCACCGCCAAGGTCGACACGCAGGGCCGCCTCAGCGAGATGGTGCTCAAGATCCCGGCCGCCGGCCAGAGCGCCGCGCAGGACCTGAAGATCACCTACACCGACTACGGCAACGCGGCCCCGGCCCAGAAGCCCTCGGCCGCCCAGGTCGTCGAGGCGCCCGCTGAGCTGTACGGCCTGTTCAGCTGACAGTCCGCTCCGAGAGCTCGGGCAGTTTCCGTCCCGTTCCGGACGGGAACTGCCCGAGATTCGCCTTGTCAGCCCTCGGCGCGCTGGCGGGCGGCGTCGATGCGGGCGCGGGCGCCGTCCAGCCAGCGCTGGCACACCCCGGCGAGCTGTTCGCCGCGCTCCCAGAGAGCCAGCGACTCCTCCAGCGAGGTGCCACCCGCCTCCAGCCGCTCCACCACCGAGGCCAACTCGGCGCGGGCCTGCTCGTAGCTGAGCTGTTCGTCCTGCTTCGTCCCGGTCATCGTGTCTCCCTCAGCCGTCGACGGTGGCGGTCAGCTCGCCCTCGGCGAGGCGTACCCGCAGTGCATCGCCCTTCGCCACCTCGGAGGCCGCGCGGACGACGTGGCCGTCGGCGCGCTGCACGATCGCGTAACCGCGCTCCATCGTCGCCGCTGGCGACAGCGCGCGCAGCCGGGCCAGCGTGTGCCGCAGGTCGTCGGTGGCGCCCCGCAGCCGGTGCTCCAGGGACCGGCCGGCGCGGTCGCGCAGCGCCGAGACGTCCACCGCCCGCTGCTCGACCATCACCTGCGGGCGGGCCAGCACCGGACGGGAGCGCAGCAGGTCGATCCGGTGCTGCTCGCGGTCGACCAGGTGGCGCACCGCTCGTTCCAGCCGGGACCGGGCCTGACCGATCAGCCGGACCTCCTCGGTCAGGTCCGGCACGATGCGCTTCGCCGCGTCGGTGGGGGTGGAGGCGCGTACGTCGGCCACGTAGTCGAGCAGCGGCGCGTCCGTCTCGTGGCCGATCGCGCTGACCACAGGTGTGCGGCAGGCGAAGACCGCCCGGCACAGCGCCTCGTCGGAGAAGGGCAGCAGGTCCTCCAGGCCGCCGCCGCCCCGGGCGATGACGATCACGTCGACGGCCGGGTCGGCGTCGAGCACCTTGAGCGCGCCGACGATGTCCGGCACCGCGCTCGGCCCCTGCACCGCCACGTTGATCGTGCGGAAGTCGACGGCGGGCCACCGGCGGCGGGCGTTTGTCAGCACGTCCCGCTCGGCCGCCGAGGCGCGGCCGGTGATCAGGCCGACCCGGCCCGGCAGGAACGGCAGCCGCCGCTTGCGGGCCCGGTCGAACAGGCCCTCGGCGGCGAGCAGCTTCTTGAGCTTCTCCAGCCGGGCCAGCAGCTCACCGAGACCGACCTGGCGGATCTCGTCGGCCCGCAGGCTCAGCGTGCCCCGGGCGGCGTAGAACTCGGGCTTGGCGTGCAGCACCACCCGGGCGCCCTCGCGCAGCTCCGGCGCGCCCGCGTCCAGCACGTCCCGGTTCGTGGTGACGGTGAGGCTGAGGTCGGCCGACGGATCACGCAGCGTGAGGAAGACGGTGCTCGCGCCGGGGCGGCGGCTGATCTGCGCCACCTGGCCGTCGACCCACACCCAGCCGAGGCGGGCGATCCAGGCGCCGACCTTCTGGCTGACCACCCGGACCGGCCACGGCTCCTCGGACGTGCTCCGCCCGTCAGGCGTGCCCCGCCCGTCAGACGTGCCCCGCCCTTCAGACGTGCCCCGCCCCTCCTCGCCTGCGCTCACCCGCCCACCCTACGGCCCGGGACCGACAGCGCCCGCGCGCGCCTCGCGGCCACTGCCGCGCGGGAGAACGGCACGTACGATGGGCCCTGTGAATGACGCTGAGACGACTCCCCGGACCGGCAAGCGCGTGCTCCTGGCCAACCCCCGCGGTTACTGCGCGGGCGTGGACCGGGCGGTGCAGACCGTCGAGGAGGCGCTGAAGCTCTACGGCGCCCCGATCTACGTGCGCAAGCAGATCGTGCACAACAAGCACGTGGTGCGCACGCTTGAGGCAAAGGGCGCGATCTTCGTGGAGGAGAACCAGGAGGTGCCGGAGGGCGCCACAGTCATCTTCTCCGCCCACGGCGTGGCCCCCGAGGTGTACGAGCAGGCCGAGCAGCGCTCGCTGCGGGCGATCGACGCCACCTGCCCGCTGGTCACGAAGGTGCACCACGAGGCCCGCCGCTTCGCCGCGCAGGACTACGACATCCTGCTCATCGGTCACGAGGGGCACGAGGAGGTCATCGGCACCGCCGGTGAGGCGCCCGCCCACATCCAGCTCGTCGACGGCCCGGACGGGGTCGACAAGGTCACCGTGCGTGACCCGGAGAAGGTGGTCTGGCTGTCCCAGACCACGCTGTCCGTGGACGAGACGCTGGAGACCGTGGCCCGCCTCAAGAAGCGGCTGCCGCTGCTCCAATCCCCGCCCAGCGACGACATCTGCTACGCGACCTCCAACCGCCAGCACGTGGTCAAGGAGATCGCCCCGGAGTGCGACGTGGTGATCGTGGTCGGCTCGCGCAACTCCTCGAACTCGGTCCGGCTGGTCGAGGTGGCGCTCGACGCCGGGGCCCGCGCCGGCTACCTGGTCGACTTCGCGCACGAGATCGAGGACGCCTGGCTGGCCGGCGCCGGCACGGTCGGTGTGACCTCCGGCGCGAGCGTGCCCGACGAGCTGGTCCAGCAGGTGCTCGCGCACCTGGCCGAGCGCGGCTTCGGCGACGTCGAGGAGATCACCACGGCGGACGAGCGGCTGACCTTCTCGCTGCCGCAGGAGCTCAAGCGCGACATGAAGGCCGCCGCCGCCGCCGCGGCGCGCGGCTGACCGGGAACGGATCGGCCGTGCGCCGCGTCCAACCGATCATGAAGACTCCTCGTACGGTGCTCGTCGCACTGCTCGCCGGCCTCGCGCTGACCGCCTGCGCCGCACCCGGCGACGGGTCCGCCGATTCCAGCCCGAGCCCGAGTACGACGGGAGCCGCCCCGGTGACCAGCCAGCCCGACCCCGGCATCAGCCCGAGCCGCCCGAACCCCTCATGGAAGGGTGGCCCGTCCACGCCGCCGGGCGTCGGCGGCACCGTCATCTCCGGCACCGTGCAGGCCGGCGTCGAGCCGAACTGCCTGCTGCTCGACGGCCACCTGCTGGTCGGCGGCCCGCGCGACGTGCTGAAGGCCGGTGCCCGGGTCGAGGTCACCGGCCGCCCCGAGCCGGGCATGATGACCACCTGCCAGCAGGGCACGCCGTTCGTGGTCGAGTCCGCCCGCCCCGCCTGACGACACGACGGAGCCCCGCCCCCCGCGTACGGGGGACGGGGCTCCGTCGTGTCAGCGGCTCAGTTGACCGCGAGGACCTCGACCGAGCCGCGGCCGACGACCGCGCCCTCGGTGGTGGTCACGGCCATGTCGCCGTACAGCTCCCGGCCGGCGGCCGGGGTGGACAGGGCGGTCACCGAACCGGTGAGGGTGGCGGTGGCGCCGTTGGCCAGGGACAGCGGCGTGGACGGCGCGGAGAGCGTGCCCAGCGCCGGGGACGCGAACGAGTCCCGGTAGTCGTACGCGGTGCTCGGGTCGCTCATCGAGTAACCGGCGACCACGACCCGGTAGGTGCCGGGCGTCGGGTTGGTCAGCGTCACCGCCTCCTCCGAGTCACCGTCGGCCGACTGCCCCACCTGGGTGGTGCCGCGGAAGACCGTCAGGTCCAGGTCGGCGCTCAGGTCGGACGGGTTGCCGATGCGTGCGGTGAACGAGGTGGCGCCCGCGGGCACCTCCACCAGGTACTCCTGGTTGGCGCCCTGGGTGATGCTCGGCCGCTCGGTGCGGACGCTGGCCAGCGGGCCGCCGACGCCGGTCACCTGGACCGGGCCGAACGTGTTCGTCAGCTTCCAGCTCACCGGAGCCGGCGTGCCGGCGGTGACCGACGGAAGCTGCACCACGGCCGGCTCCACCTTCACGCCCTGCACGCGGGCCTGGAGCTGGAACGGGTTGTCCAGCGCCGGCGAGGTGCGACGCGCCTCCACCTCGATCTCCCACACACCCGGGATCGGGTTCTGGTAGTCCCGCTCCTGCGGCTTGCAGACGGCGGCGTCGGAGAAGTTGGTGAAGCAGGCGGTGCTGGCGGTGCTCTCGACCGGCACGCCGTACGGGTTGATGGCGATGAACCGGGTCTGCGAGCCGGTCGCGACGCCGGACAGGTTGACCTGCAGCGCGCCCGCACCCTGCGGCACCGTCACGAAGTACGACCGGGAGCTGTTCCGCTCGACCGAGCCCTCGGCCGAGAAGGAGTACGCCGGAGCGGCCACCGGGTTCGAGGCGACCACGACGGCGGCGACCTCGAAGTCGACCACGTTGGTGGCCGGGTCGTCGACGGTCATGATGGCGCCGTGCGCGCCGGCCGTCATCGGCTTGGCCTTCACCTTGACCGTGACGGTCGTGTTCAGCGGCAGCCAGACCACCTTGGGGGCGCTGTAGGTGCCGTCGTTGCCGCGGAAGGCGACCTCGTGCTTGATGCCCTTGTTCGGGCCGCTGGTACGGGTCAGCTTCACCTCGTAGTAGCGGCTCTCCTTGACCTTCTGGCCACCGCGGTCGGCGGCGCAGCGGTTGTAGAGGCCGGTGCCGACGTTCGGGGTCGGCACGAACGTGCCGGAGGCCCGGTCGTAGCGGGTCAGGTTCGGCGACAGCTCGGTGCAGACCGACGCCTCGGAGGTGTAGGTGCGGGTCGCCACGCCCTTGGCGAGCAGGCTCCACGCACCCGGCACGTCGAACATCCCGTAGCCCTGCGCGTACGTCGGGACGTCCGCGATCGGCTGTGCCGAGGTGTAGACGGCCCGGCGCAGCGCGGCCGGGGTGACGCCCTTGCCGGTCGCCTTGGCGGCCGACAGCAGCAGCGCGGCGGCGCCGGTGGCCTGCGGGGCGGCCATCGAGGTGCCGTTGAGCATCTGGTAGCCCGGGGGCAGCGGGTAGCCCGCCTCCGGCACCGGGTTGCCCGGCTGCCAGGTCGGCGCGGTGGAGATGGCCGAGCCCGGAGCGGCGATGTTCGGCTTGAAGCCGCCGTCCTCACGCGGGCCGCGCGAGGAGAAGTTGAACAGCGCGTTGTCCTTGCGGACCACCGAGCCGTAGTTGGCCAGCCAGGTGTCCTTGCTGATGTTGGCCGCGACGCTGACCACGTCGGTGGCGACCGACGGGTCGCCGACCGTGTTCAGGCCCGGGCCGGAGTTGCCGGCCGAGATGAACAGCTGCACGCCGTAGTTGTTGATCAGGTCGTTGTAGAGGACCGCGCGGGCGTTCGAGCCGTCGTTGAGCGCGGGCAGGCCGCCGATCGACATGTTCACCACGTCGACCTTGCGGTTGATCACCAGGTCGGCCATGCCGGTGGTGAGCGCCGCCGCGGTGCAGCCGCCACCCCAGGAGCAGGCGCGGGCGGAGACCAGCTTGGCGCCCGGGGCGGCGCCGTCGAAGGCGCTGTTGCCGAGCATGTCGTTGGCGGCGGTGATGCCGGCGACGTGGGTGCCGTGGGTGCTCTCGACGATGCCGATGTTGACGTAGTCGACCAGGCCGGGGCCGCCGACCGGGGTGGTGTCGACGTTGCGCCGGTACTCGACCACGAACGGGATCTGCTCGCGTACGGCGGTGGCCGGGTTGTCCGTGCCGAAGCGTCCGACCTGGAACTTCTCCTTGTACGGCCGCATCACCTCGTCGTCGGTGAAGTCGTTGTTCTGGTTCGCGTCGACGCGGACGTCACCCGTGGTGGGGTTGTAGAGCACGCCCCAGAAGTCGGTGGTGTCGCCGTCGCGGTTGAGGTCGCCGCGCGCGTCGCTGTTGGCGGTGATGTTCTCGCGGAACACGTTGAAGCGGTAGCTGCCGGCCGGCGCGGTCCAGGTACCGAGCGAGGTGGTGAACGTCGGGCCGCTGACCTCGGTCAGCATCGGCCGCCAGGAGGCGTCCTCCAGCGGGTCGGTGGCGGTGACCCAGTCGACGATCTTGCGCTCGCCGGTGGTGGTCTGCTGGAGCGCCGGGTGGTCGAGGTCCACACCGGAGTCCATGATGCCGATGGTGACGCCGCGGCCGTCCCACTGCGGGTTCGCGGCCTTGAAGGCCTCCGCGCCGGTCTCGTTCGTCGGCATGTACGGGTTCACCGCACCGGTGTCGCCGCCCGGCCCGGCCAGCGTCTGGGCCTGCGCGGCGGTCTTGGCGCCCTTCGGTGCCGCCTCCGGCGCCGGGTCGGGGAGCTTGATGGTCTCGTCCAGGTCGACGGCGGCGACCCCGGGCAGCGTGGCGGCCTTGAGCGCCTTGGCGGTGGGGACCTTCGCCAGCACGTAGCCGATCTGGTCGTACCGCTGGGTGACTGTTGCGCCAAGGCCGGTCAGGCCGTCGACGACCTTCTTGGTCGAGCCCTTCTTGGCCGCGACGATCATCGTGACGGTCGGCGCGTTCTTCGCCTCGGCCTCGTCGAGCAGCTTGGCGTCGTGTGCGCCCAGTGCCTTCGCGGCGGTCGGCTGCGAGGGCTGGGGGGCGGGGGCGGCGCTCGCGGTGCCGGCGCCACCTCCGACGGTCAGAGCGCCGGCCGCGAGGACCGAGGCCAGGAGCGCGGCGGACGACCGCCGGCTGCGCGTGCGGGGTTTACTCAACGTTCTCTTCCTCCAGAGAACAGGGCCCTCGAGGGACAGGGCACGTGTGACGGTGATCCTGCGTGTCACGACGGCAGGTGTCACTACCCGGCCCGGGTTTGTGATCACTCCGTGATGCGGATCGGCCTACGTCATCGCGTGCGTCGTGCTAAAGGTCGACGTTCGTCGACCTATCGGACGATGTGGACGGCATCTCGAGGAGCTCCGGCGCCTGCGGCTGCCTCGGCGCCAGCTCGACCTGCGCGGGTGTGGCCAGCTCGTCGTCGGAGACGCCCAGCTCGGCCAGCTTGCGGGCGCTGACGAGCACCCGCGCCTCCAGCGAGCCCACCGCCCTGTTGTACGCGGTCACCGCCCCGCTCAGCGAACTGCCGAGCTTGCCGACGTGGTCACCCAGTGTGGACAACCGCCCGTACAGCTCGCGGGCCAGCGAGTGGACGGTCGCGGCGTTGCGCGCCAGCGCCTCCTGCCGCCACGAGTAGGCCACTGTGCGCAGCAGCGCCACCAGCGTGGCCGGGGTGGCGAGCACCACGTCGCGGGCGAAGGCGTGCTCCAGCAGCGTGGGGTCGCGTTGCAGGGCCACGTCGAGGAACGGGTCGGCCGGCACGAACAACACCACGAAATCGGGCGTCTGGTCGAACGCCGACCAGTAGGACTTGGCGGCCAGGGCGTTCACGTGCGCGCGCAGGTGCCGGGCGTGCGCGTCCAGGTGGGTGTCGCGCCCGCGCTCGTCGCGCGCCTCCATCGCGGTGAGGTACGCGTCGAACGGCGCCTTCGCGTCCACCACCACCGTCCGGCCGCCGTGCAGCCGTACCACCAGGTCGGGGCGTACTCCCTGGTGGTCTGTCGCGGCGGTGACCTGCTCGCTGAAGTCGCAGTGCTCCAGCATGCCCGCGGCCTCGACGATCCGGCGGAGCTGGTGCTCGCCCCAGCGGCCCCGCACCTGCGGCGCGCGCAGCGCGGCGACCAGTTGTTTGGTCTCGGTGCGCAGCTCGCCGGAGACGGCGCTCATGGACCGCACCTGTTCGCGCAGCTCGGCGTACGCGTCGACCCGGTCCCGCTCCAGCTCGGCCACCCGCTGCTCGTAGCGGCGCAGCGTGTCGTGCAGCGGCGCGACCGCGCGGGCCACCGCCTCCTGGGACTGCGCGGTCGCCTCGTAGCTGAGCGCCCGCATGGACTGCTCCAGCCGCCCCTCGCCGGCCTTGGTGGCGGCGAGCGTCGCCTCCAGGCGGGCGATGTCCGCCGCCGCACGCGCCCGGGCGGCCAGCCAGCCCACCGCGCCGCCCGCGGCGAGGCAGAGCAGCACCACGGCCAGCGTCGCAAAGCTCATGGCCAAGAGCTTGCCAAACGGGTACGACGAGCGCCCGGTGGGTACGTTTGAGTCATGGAGTTCGCGTTGTGGCTGGTCCTGATCCTGCTGCTCGGAGGTGCGTTCGTGTTCTGGAGACGGGGGAGCAGGTCGCGGCGGGCGAACGAGCTGGCCGACGCCCGCGCCGAGGCGCAGCGCTGGTACGAGCGGCTCGGCGGCCAGCTCATGAACCTGCACGGCGACGCCCCGGCGGTCCGGCAGGCGCTCGCCGACGCCGGTGAGCGGTACAACGCTGCCGGTTCACAGCTGGAGCAGGCGAGCACGCCGCGCCAGTTCGGGCTGGCCCGGGAGACCGCGCTGGAAGGGCTGGCGTACATCCGGGCGGCGCGGACCGCGATGGGCATCGACCCGGGCCCGGAGCTGCCGCCGCTGGCCTCCGCCCAGGGCGCCGGCGCGCTCACCAAGGAACGCCAGGTCGACGTGCAGGGGCAGACGTTCCGGGCCGGCCCGCAGCCGGGGAACGCGACGCCCTACTACTACCCCGGTGGGCGGTTCCAGGGGCGGCCGGTTCCGGCCGGCTGGTACTCCACGCCGTGGTGGAAGACCGCGCTCGGCGCGGGTGTCGGCGTGGTCGGCGGCATGCTGATCGCGGACGCGCTGTTCTCGCCCGCGTTCGCCGATCCCGGCTACGACGCCGGCTACCAGGAGGGCTTCGGCGACGGCCAGGACTTCGGCGACCAGGGCGGCGACGCGGGCGGTGGCGACATGGGCGGCGGTGGCGACTACGCCGGAGGCGACTTCGGCGGCGGCGGCGACTTCGGTGGCTTCGGCGGCGGCGACTTCGGCGGCGGCGACTTCTAGCCGACGCCGCCGCGCCTCGGACGCCGCGCCTCGGACGCGCTGCTGGCGGCGCGCTCGGCGCACGCGTTAAGAAGGGCCCCCTCTTATGCACGAGGCGTTAAGAGGGGGCCCTTCCTTACAGATCAGCCCGTGTTGCGCATGCCGGCGGCGATGCCGTTGACGGTGGTCAGCAGCGCCCGCTCCAGGGCCGTACCGTCGTTCGGGGCGCGTCGCCCACCCGGCGCGGTCGCCACCGCCCGCCCGGCCGCGCCGGACTCGCGGTACTGCCGCAGCAACGCCACCTGCAGGTGGTGCAGCGGCTCCAGGTAGGTGTCCCGCACGGCGAGCGTGCGCTGGAGCACCGGGGAGTTGTCGAGCAGCGCCGGTGACGCGGTGACCGCCAGCACCTCCTGCTTGGTCAGCTCGTACTCCTGCTCGATCTTGTCGAAGATCGGGTGCAGCTTCTTCGGCACCAGCGTCTCCACGTACCGTCGGGCGATCGTCAGGTCGGTCTTGGTCAGCATCATCTCGACGTTCGACAGGAACGTGCGGAAGAAGTGCCAGTTGCGGTTCATCTCGGCGAGCACGTCGGCCAGTCCGGCCCTCCGCGCGGCGGCCAGCCCGGAGCCCACGCCGAACCAGCCCGGCACGATCTGCCGGGTCTGCGTCCAGCCGAACACCCACGGGATGGCCCGCAGGCCGGACAGGCCGGCGCCGGTGTTCGGGCGCTTCGCCGGCCGGGAGCCGATGTTGAGCGCGCCGAGCAACTCGGTCGGGGTGGAGGCCCAGAAGTACGCGGGCAGGTCCGGGTCCTCGACCAGCGACCGGTACGACCGGAACGCCGACTCCGACACCACGTCCATGGCCGCGTCCCAGCGCTCCAGCATCTCGGCCGGCTGCCGGGGCGCGGTGTGCAGCAGCGTGGCCTGGAGCACCGCGGCCACCGTCAGTTCCAGGTTCTCCCGGGCCAGCGCCGGCAGCGTGTACTTGTCGGAGATGACCTCGCCCTGCTCGGTCACCTTGATCGCGCCGTCCAGCGTGCCGTACGGCTGGGCCAGGATCGCGTCGTGCGTGGGGCCGCCGCCCCGGCCGACGGTGCCGCCCCGGCCGTGGAACAACCGCAGGTGCACGCCGTGCCGCGCGGCCACGTCCCGCAGCGCGCGCTGCGCCCGGTGGATCGACCACTGGCTGGTGGTGATGCCCGCCTCCTTGTTGGAGTCGGAGTAGCCGAGCATCACCTCCTGCACATCGCCCCGCGCCGCCACCAGCGCCCGGTACGCGGGCAGCGACAGCAGCTCGTCCAGCAGCTCGCCACCGGCGTTCAGCTCGGCCGGGGTCTCCAGCAGCGGCACGATGCCGATGCGGGCACGCCCGGAGTGCACGTCCACCAGGCCGGCCTCGCGGGCCAGCACCACTGCGGCGAGCACGTCGTCCACGCCGAGCGTCATCGAGATGATGTACGACTCGATGACCTCGGGGCCGAACCGGTCCTGTGCCTCGCGGATCGCCGCGAACACGTCGAACGTCTTGCGGGCCGACTCGGTGAGCGGGCTGTCCTGGGTGGAGAGCGGACGGCGGCCGGTGAGCTCGTCGGCGAGCAGCTTGGTGCGCTCCAGCCGGGACAACGCCGGGTAGTCGGGCACCTCGCCGACGGCCTCGTAGAGCTGGGTCAGCACCTCGTGGTGCTTCTCGGCGTGCTCCCGGATGTCCATGGTGGCCAGGTGCAGGCCGAACGCGGACACCGTACGGATGGTCGAGGCCAGCCGCCCCACGGCGGTGAGCTGACCGGAGTTTCGGGCCAGCGACGCGCGCAGCAGCTCCAGGTCGGCGATCAGCTCGGCCGAGCCCCGGTAGTCGCGTCCCGGTACGTGCGGGGTGTCGGCGCGCAGCCGCTCGCGCGTGTTGGCGAGCTTCGCCTTCACGCACCGCGCCTTGAGCCGGTACGGCTCCTCCGCGTTCACCCGGCGGAACCGGGGCGCCACCTCGGGCAGCGCGTCCAGGTCCTTGGCCAGGCTGGCGGACAGGTCCAGCGACACCGCGCGCAGCCGCCGGGAGACGCTGACCTCGGTGATCAGCTCGTCCATCGCCTTCTCGGTGGCGGCGATGCCGTGCTCGTGCTGGATGCGCAGCACCTCGCGGGTGACCACCGGCGTGACGAACGGGTTGCCGTCGCGGTCGCCGCCGATCCAGGTGCCGAAGCTCAGCGGGCGGGACGTCGGCGACGTCTCCACGCCGAGCGTGCGCAGCGTGTCGGCGAGGTCGTCGAGGACCTGGGGCGCGGCCTCGGCGTACAGGTCCCGCAGGTAGTAGATGGCGTTGCGCGCCTCGTCGGTCGGGTCCGGCCGGTCCAGCCGCAGCTCGTCGGTCTGCCACATGAGATCGAGCAGTTCGGCCAGGCGGCGGTTCGCCGGGCCCTCGTCGCTGGCGCCGTAGAGGATCGCGTTAGCGGTCTCGGTGTCCAGCTCGTCGGCGACCGCGCGCAGCTTGGACAGGATGGACCGGCGGGCCGCCTCGGTCGGGTGGGCGGTGAAGACCGGGCGTACGGCAAGCCGCCGGGCCGCCGCGGCGATCTCCTCGGCCGGTACGCCCCGCTCGGCGATCATCTTGGCCGCCTGGTCCAGCCAGCCGCCGTGCGTGGCGCGGCGACGGCGCAGGTCCCGGGCGCGGTGCACCTGCTCGGTGATGTTCGCCAGGTGGAAGTAGGTGGAGAAGGCACGGGCCAGCTTCGTGCCGGTGGTGACGTCGAGCCCGGCGAGGCGCTGGGCCGCGGCCGGCGCGTCGGAGCGGACCTGGGCGCGGATCTCCTCGACCAGGTCGAGCAGCGGACGGCCCTCCTGGCGGGCCAGGGTCTGCCCGAGCAGCGTGCCGAGGCGGCGGATGTCGGCCCGGAGAGCGGCGTCGGGGCCGTCGTGGTCGTGCTGGTCGGTCACGGTTGCGCTCCTTACGCGAGGACGAAGGACAGCGCTGTCCGACTCCTCTGGATCGTATCCGCGTACCCCCGGTGGACAGGAGGGGGACGGCGTGATGATCTGCACTCTGGGACGGCCCGCCGGTCAGCCCCGGTCGACGGCGTACCGACCCGGCTCCGGGCGCGGCCGGGCGTGGAACCTGGTCGCGGTGAGCAGCCCGGCCAGGCCGGTGGCCACCCAGATCAGCAGGCCGGTCAGCGCCCAGCCGCCGCCGCGCCAGTCGAAGTAGATGGCCGATTTGAACAGGTCGGTGTCGGTGCGGGCGCTACGCAGCTCCGGCTCGTCCTCCACGCGCTCAGCCTATTGCGGCCATATGCCCGGCTCGTGGGCTTTCGTCGAGCGAAAACCGCTGGCCCGGGCCGATAGCGTCGGGGCATGCAGGCGCCCATCTATCCCCCCAAACCGAAGCCGGGCGACCGCGTCGCGGTCGTCTCACCCTCCGCCGGCCTGCCGGGTCTCTTCCCCCACGTGTACGAGCTGGGGCTGCGCCGGCTCCGCGACGAGCTGGGGCTGGAACCGGTGGAGTACCCGACCACCCGCGTCATGGGCGCCGACCCGCGCGACCGGGCACGTGACCTGACGGCCGCGGTCGCCGACCCGACGATCACCGCCGTGCTGGCCACCGTCGGCGGGGACGACCTGATCACCGTCACCCCGCACCTGAACGACGACGTGCTGCGGGCCAACCCGAAGCCCTACTTCGGCTACTCGGACAACACCAACGTGCTCAACCACCTGTACCGGCTGGGCGTGGTCGGCTACCACGGCGGGTCCGTGCTGGTGCACCTCGGGCGCTCCGGCAAGCCGCACCCGCTCACGCTCGACTCGCTGCGCGCCGCGCTGTTCACCTCCGGCTGGTACGAGCTGACCCCCGCCTCCGAGTGGGGCGACGAGCCGAGCGACTGGCGCGACCCGGCCACGCTCGCCGAGGAGCCGCCGATGTACCCGTCCGAGGGCTGGCGCTGGCACGGCCCGGCCCGGGTCGTGCAGGGCCGCACGTGGGGCGGCTGCCTGGAGATCGTGCACTGGCTGATGGCCACCGGCCGGATTCCGTCGGCCGCCGAACTGGCCGGGTCGGTGCTGGTGCTGGAGACGTCCAACGAGCTGCCGCCCGCGCAGGAGGTCTTCCGGATCGTGCGGAACATGGGCGAGCGCGGTCTGCTCGCCGCCGTCCCGGCGATCGTGGTGGGCCGCCCGAAGGCGTGGGACTTCGACCGGCCGCACACCGTCGCGGAGCGCATGGCGTGGGCCGCCGACCAGCGGGCGGCGATCCTGCGGGCGCTCGTCCCCTACACCGACGACCCGGTGGTGGTCTTCGACGTCGACCTGGGCCACACCGACCCGCAGCTGATCATCCCGTACGGCGGCGAGATCCGCGTCGACGCGATCGAGCGCCGCATCGCCGTGCGCTACTGAGCCCGCCGCTCGCCGGCTCGGTGGAACGGCATGGGTGTCTACGTCCCCGTTTGACGCCCATGCCGTTCCACTCACGCATCGAAGTGCCGGTCAGTGGAACGCCATGGGTGTCCCGGGCCCGTCTTGGCACCCATGGCGTTCCACTCGTTGCTGGCGGCGGTCGGGTGGGCGGAGAGATCTACTGCGCCTCGGCGAGGATCACACGACGGCGAAGGCGCGGACCGGGAACGTGCCCATGCCGGCCACCCGCGGCGGGGCGGCGGTGAACCGGAAACCGCTCGGTGGCAGCTCCTCCAGGCCGGTCAGGTGCTCGACGATCGGCACCCCGGCGGCCAGCAGGCCGGTGTGCGCCGGGCGCTGACCGGCCGCCGCCGGGGTCATGTCGTCGATGTTGATCGAGTCGATGCCGACCAGCGCCGCGCCCGCCGACGCCAGCCACCGCGCGCCGTCGCCGGTCAGGTAGGGCGCGTCCGGTCCGGCGTACCCGTCGGTGCCGAAGTGCGCGTCCCAGCCGGTGTGCAGCAGCACCGCGCACCCGGCCACGTCGTACGGGGCGAGCAGCAGCCGGTCCACCGCCCGCGTACCGGCCGGCACGCGTACCACCAGGCCGGGCAGGTCGGCGAGGCGGTCCAGCGGCACCCCGGTGAGGTCCGGCCCGTCGGCGAAGCGGTGCGACGGCGTGTCCACGTACGTGCCGGTGTTGGCGATCATGTCGATCCGACCGACCTGGAACTCGACCCCCGGCGCGTACCGCCCCCGGGACGCCTCCCGGGTCAGCCACTCGCTGATCGCCGGGCCGGGCCAACCAGGCAGCGTGACCATGCCGTCGGTGACCACGTGGCTCAACTCGACCAGCCGCCGCCCGCCGCCGGTGGCCGCTGCGGTCACCCCGCGTCCGCCCTTGTGCGGCTCCTCGACGACGGTCCGGTTGGTGATCCGTACCTCGCCGACCATGAGCAGCCCGAGGTGCCGGACCAGCAGCGCGGCCACCTCGTCGTCTGTGACATCCGGGTGCGGCACGTCCAGCCGGAACCCGTCCGTGCGCAGGCCACCACCGTTTGCGAAGTCCACCTCGGCGTCGAAGACCGCCCGATACTCGACCATCCGCCCACCGCATCACGTGCCGTGGCGCAGCGTCAAGATCCGCAAGCCGGGCGGCCCCGGAACGTCGGGGGAGGGGGATAGGCTCGAACCGTGCACCCCCCGTCCGGCTGGACGCGGGGTCGTCGTCGTGTGTCGAAGCCGCTGGAAGTGATCACTGATGCTCACCGGACTCTTCTCCGCCGCCCTGGCCGACCCGGGGCTGGCCCGGGCGCGTGACCTGGCGCGCTCCGGTGCCGCGCAGGTCGACGGGCTCGACCTGACCGCCCCGGCCGCGCTGCGCCCGTTCGCGGTGGCCGCGGTCGCCGCCGACGAACCGGCCGGCGGCGCGGGCCGCCCGGTGCTCGCGGTCACCGCCACCACCCGTGAGGCCGACGACCTGGCCTCCGCGCTGGGCAGCCTGCTGCCGCCGGAGCAGGTGGCGGTCTTCCCGTCCTGGGAGACGCTGCCGCACGAGCGGCTGTCGCCCCGCTCCGACACGGTCGGGCGGCGCCTTGCCGTGCTGCGCCGACTCGCCCACCCGGACGCCGCCGACGCGTACGGCCGCACCGGGCCGCTGCGAGTGGTCGTCGCGCCGGTCCGCTCGCTGCTCCAGCCACAGCTCAAGGGCCTCGGCGACCTGGAGCCGTTGCGGCTCGCCGCAGGCGACGAGGCCGATCTGGAGGAGGTCGCCCGCCGGCTCACCGACATGGCGTACGCCCGGGTCGACCTGGTCACCAAGCGCGGCGAGTTCGCCGTACGCGGCGGCATCCTGGACATCTTCCCGCCCACCGACGAGCACCCGTCCCGGGTCGAGTTCTGGGGCGACGAGGTGGAGGAGATCCGCACGTTCGCGGTCGCCGACCAGCGCACCATCGAAGGCGTCGCGCTGCTCTGGGCGCCGCCGTGCCGGGAGCTGCTGCTGACCCCGGCGGTGCGGGAGCGGGCTGCCGCGCTCGCCGCCGAGCACCCCGAACTGGCCGAGATCCTGGACAAGCTGGCCGAGGGCATCCCGGTCGAGGGCATGGAGTCGCTGGCCCCGGCGCTGATCGGCGCGGACGCGCTGGAACTCCTCGTGGACTGCATGCCGGCCGGCACCCACGTACTCCTCTGCGACCCGGAGCGCATCCGCACCCGCGCGCACGACCTGGTCCGTACCTCGGAGGAGTTCCTTCAGGCCAGCTGGGCCGCGGCCGCCGTCGGCGGCCAGGCCCCGGTCGACCTCGGCGCCGCCGCCTTCAAGACCTTGGCCGAGGTACGCGCGGCGGCCCGGGCCCTGCGCCAGCCCTGGTGGACGCTCGCCCCGTTCGGCCTGGTCGAGGCGGACGCGGCACCGGCCCGGCAGCCCTGGGAGGACGAGCCGGCCGCTGTCGACGTCACGCCCGACGACGCCATCGCGGTGAGCCTGGCCGCCCAGCCGGCCCCGCTCTACCACGGCGAGACCGCCCGGGTGGTCGACGACCTGTTGCGCTGGGCCGGCGAGGGCTGGTCGATCGCGCTCGTGTTCGAGGGGCACGGCCCCGCCCAGCGGGCCGTCGAGGTGCTGCGCGACGCCGGTCTCGGCGCCCGGCTCACCGAGGAGGTGCCGACCGCGCCCGCGCCGGGTGAGCTGCTGGTGTCCTGCGGCTGCCTGACCGCCGGGTTCGTCGACGAGGCGTCGAAGTTCGTGCTGCTCACCGGCAACGACGTCACCGGCGGCCGGGGCACGTCCACCCGCGACATGCGCAAGATGCCCAGCCGGCGGCGCAACACCATCGACCCTCTGGAGCTGAAGGCCGGCGACTTCGTGGTGCACGAGCAGCACGGCATCGGCCGGTACGTCGAGCTGGTGCAGCGCACCGTCAACGGCGCGAGCCGCGAATACCTGGTCATCGAGTACGCGCCGAGCAAGCGCGGCCAGCCCGGCGACCGTCTCTTCGTCCCCACCGACCAGCTCGATCAGCTCTCCCGCTACGTCGGCGGCGAGCAGCCCACGCTGCACAAGATGGGCGGCTCGGACTGGCAGAAGTCCAAGGCACGGGCCCGCAAGGCGGTACGCGAGATCGCCGCGCAGCTCATCCAGCTCTACGCGGCGCGCAAGGCGTCCAAGGGGCACAATTTCGGCCCCGACACCCCGTGGCAGCGGGAGCTGGAGGACGCGTTCCCCTGGCAGGAGACGCCCGACCAGCTGGCCGCCATCGAGGAGGTCAAGCGGGACATGGAACAGACCGTCCCGATGGACCGGCTGATCTGCGGCGACGTCGGCTACGGCAAGACCGAGATCGCGGTACGGGCGGCGTTCAAGGCGGTGCAGGACGGCAAGCAGGTGGCCGTGCTGGTGCCGACCACGCTGCTGGTGCAGCAGCACTACAACACGTTCGCCGAGCGGATGAGCCAGTTCCCGGTGTCGATCCGGCAGTTGTCCCGGTTCCAGACGCCGAAGGAGACCGAGCAGACGCTGGAGATGGCCGCTGCCGGCACCGTGGACATCGTCATCGGCACCCACCGGCTGCTCCAGGCGTCCACCCGGTTCAAGTCGCTCGGACTGGTGATCATCGACGAGGAGCAGCGGTTCGGCGTCGAGCACAAGGAGCACCTGAAGACGCTGCGCGCCTCGGTCGACGTGCTCGCCATGTCGGCCACCCCGATCCCGCGCACACTGGAGATGGCGATCACCGGCATCCGGGAGATGTCCACCATCGCCACCCCGCCGGAGGAGCGGCACCCGGTGCTCACGTTCGTCGGCGCGTACGACGACCGGCAGGTGGCCGCGTCCATCCACCGTGAGCTGCTGCGCGACGGTCAGGTCTTCTACCTGCACAACCGGGTCGAGTCGATCGAGAAGACGGCCCGCAAGCTGCGGGAGCTGGTGCCGGAGGCCCGGGTCGCGGTGGCGCACGGCCAGATGGGCGAGGACGCGCTGGAGAAGGTGATGGTCGGCTTCTGGGAGAAGGAGTTCGACGTCCTGGTCTGCACCACCATCGTCGAGTCCGGCATCGACATCCCGAACGCCAACACGCTCATCGTGGAGCGGGCCGACCTGCTCGGCCTGGCCCAGCTGCACCAGATCCGCGGCCGGGTCGGCCGGGGCCGGGAGCGTGCGTACGCCTACTTCCTCTACCCGCCGGAGAAGCCGCTCACCGAGAACGCACACGAGCGGCTGGCCACCATCGCCCAGCACACCGAACTCGGTGCGGGCATGTACGTGGCGATGAAGGACCTGGAGATCCGGGGCGCCGGCAACCTGCTCGGCGGCGAGCAGTCCGGCCACATCGAGGGCGTCGGCTTCGACCTCTACGTCCGGATGGTCGGCGAGGCGGTGTCCGCCTTCAAGGGCGAGAGCACCGAGGAGGAGACGGAGGTCAAGGTCGACCTGCCGATCGACGCGCACCTCCCGCACGACTACGTGGCGGTGGAGCGGCTGCGCCTGGAGATGTACCGCAAGCTCGCCGAGGCGCGAGACTCCGAACGGCTGCGCGAGGTGGTCGCCGAGATGACCGACCGGTACGGCGAGCCGCCCGCGCCGGTGCAGAACCTGGTCGCGGTGGCGCGGTTCCGGCTGCTGGCCCGCCGCTACGGGCTGACCGACGTGTCGATGCAGGGCAAGCACATCCGGTTCGGCCCGTTGCCGCTGCCCGACTCGAAGCAGATGCGGCTCAAGCGCTACCACCCGGACTCGGTCTACAAGCAGGCGCTCGACCAGGTCAGCGTGCCCCGGCCGAGCACCCGGCGGATCGGCGGCGAGCCGCTGCGCGACCAGGCGCTGCTGGAGTGGTGCGGGCAGCTCCTGGCAGACGTCCTCGGCAAGCCCGAGGAGCTGGCCGGTTCTGCCAGCCCCGCAGGTTCCGTGGCGGGTGCGGGATGAGGTGGGTGGAGTCACAGGCCGGTACGGGGCGTGAGAGAGTGACCCTCATGCGTGCTCGCCGTTCCCTCGTCGCCGTCAGCGTCGCGGTCCTCGCCGCGCTCTCTCTCGCCGCCTGTGGCCGTTCCGCCCCGGACGTCGCCGCATACGTCGGCGACAACCGGTACTCGGTCGACCGGGTCGACGCGATCTACGAGGACGCGCAACGGCAGTACGCGGACGCCGTCCGTAGCCAGTCGCCGCAGACGCCGTCGCCGGCGGAGCTGCGGTCTCCGGTGACCCGGCAGGACGTGCTGAACCTGCTGGTCGCGATCGACCTGGGCAAGCGCGTGGCGGCCGAGAAGGGTCTCCAGGTCGCCGACCAGATCTCCCCGGAGCAGCTCCAGCAGGAGCTGCGCATGCCGGCGACCACCGAGTACACGAAGCTGTGGGGCGAGTGGGTCGACCTCTCCGGCACGCTCCAGCAGAGCCTGCCCCCGGCCGACCTCAGCGACGAGTCCCTGATGGCCGTCTACCAAGCCATCGAGAAGGCCGGGGCGATCCAGCCGGGCCTGAGCGTCGACCAGGTTCGTCAGGCGTTCGGCGAGGCCGGGTTCGTGCGCACCGCCACCGCCCTCAGCAACGCGCTTCAGCAGCAGGCCGAGAAGACGGACGTCCGCGTCAACCCCCGGTTCGGCGTGACCGGCGTGCCGTCGCTCGTGAACACCGGCCAGTCGTTCGTCTTCTACTCCCTGCCGTACGTCAACCAGGACGGCCCGGTCACCGACATCTCGACGCCGGAGGCGCCGGCCTCCGGTTCGCCGGCTCCCGGAGCCGCATGACCGCGCGCATCATCCTGCTCGTCACCTCGCCCCGGCTGCCCGCCGGACTGCTGACCTCGGCCGCCTGGGACGCCGTACGCTCCGCTCCGGTCCTCGCCGGCGGGGAGAGCGAGCTGACCCGGGCCGTCCGGATGGCCGGCGCCGAGGTGAACGTCGTGACCGAGGGTGCGACCCAGGCACTGCTCGACGCCGCGGCGGCGCACGGTGGGGCGGTGTGGCTGGCCGGCCCGACCGGCGACGAGAGACTGGCCCGTGAACTCGGCCTGAGGCTGGCCCGCGAGCCCGGCCTGGCCGAACTGGAGCTGATGTACGGCTCGTGGGATCCGCCCGGCGCCCGGCTGCTCGACGCGGTCGAGGTGATGGACCGGCTGGCCTCGCCAGGCGGCGACCCGTGGAAGCGGGCACAGACCCACCGCACCCTGGCCGGTTTCCTGCTGGAGGAGTGCTACGAGGCGTACGACGCGATCAGCGCCGACGACACCGATGCGCTCCGCGAGGAACTGGGCGACGTGCTGCTCCAGGTGCTGCTGCACGCCCGGCTGGCGGAGGACCTGCCGGAGGGCAAGAGCTGGACCGTCGACGACGTGGCGGGCACTCTGGTCGACAAGATGGTGCGGCGCAACCCGCACGTCTTCTCCGGTGAGCCGGCCGGCTCGATCGAGGAGATCGAGGCGAACTGGGAGCGGATCAAGCGGGCCGAGAAGACCCGCGAATCGGTGCTCGACGGCATCGCGCTGAGCCAGCCGGCGCTCTCGCTGGCCGCGAAGATCCTGGACCGGGCCGGCCGGGTCGGCCTGGCCGTACCGCCCCCGCTGGCCGAGTCGCAGGTGGACCCGGAGGCCCGGCTCGGCGCGAGCCTGCTGGCCGCCGTCGCCGCCGCCCGGCAGGCCGGCATCGATCCCGAGGCCGCCCTGCGGCGGGCCGCCCTGGCGTACGCCGAAGCCGTCCGAGCCGCCGAGCGCCCCACCTGACCAGCCCTCGCGATCTTGCAGTTGCGGCCCCGAAGGTGTCGCAAATGTCCCGTCCGACTGGGCGCAAAGTGCAAGATCGCCGATAACGTCCGCCCGCCGGTAGGGTCGAGGGATGGAGTCGTTCGTACCGCTGGCGGAGCGGATCGTGGAGGCGTTGCTGGAGAGCCGGCCCGGGCTGGCGACCTCCGCCGGGGACCACCGCTACGACGACCGGCTGCCAAACCTCTCCGCCGACGCCCTCGCCGCCGACCAGGCGATGCTCAAGGACGCCGCCGACGCGCTCGCGGAGATCGACCCGGACGCGCTCGACCCGGCGGAGGGCGTCGACCACGCGCTGCTCACCAGTCTCGTCGACAGGGGCCTGTTCGAGGCCACCGAGATCCGCAGCCACGAGTGGGATCCGCTGCGCCACAACCCGGGGCCGCTGCTGCACGCCCTGCTGGCCCGTCCCTTCGCCCCGGCCGAGGAGCGCCTGACCAGTCTCGTCGGGCGTCTGTCGGCCGTACCCGATGCGCTGTCGACAGCGCGCGCGACGCTGCGGGACATGCCGCGGGTCCACGCGGAGACGGCGGTCGGGCAGTTCACCGGTACGGCGGCGCTGATCCGCGACGAGGTGCCCGGGCTGCTGGCCGAGGCACCGGCGCTGCGTGAGCGGGTCGGCGCGGCGGCCACCGCGGCGATCGCCGCGCTGGAGGAGTTCGTGGCCTGGCTGCGGCAGGGCTTGGCCGCCGACGCCGGCCCGGGGCGTGATCCGCGGCTGGGCCGGCGGCGGTGGGAGGCGCGGCTGTGGCACACACTCGACACCGAGCTGAGCGCCGCCGAGGTGCAGCGCCGCGCCTGGGCCAACCTCGACCGGGTCACCGAGGAGATCCGCGCGGCGTCGGTCGAGTTGGTCGGTGGTCCCGCCGACGACGAGACGGTACGCCGCGCGCTGGACCTGCTGGCCGCCGAGCACCCGGACGACGCCACGATCGTCGACCTGGCCTCGGTGACGCTCGACGAGGCGAGTGACTTCGTCCGCCACCACGACCTGGTCAGCATGGTCGGCGACCCGTGCGTCATCCAGGAGATGCCGGAGTTCGCGCGCGGCGTGGCGGTGGCCTACTGCGACTCGCCGGGCCCGCTGGAGACGGCCGACGTGCCGACGTTCTACTGCATCTCGCCCACCCCGGCGGACTGGCCGGCGCAGCGGGTCGAGTCGTTCTACCGGGAATACAACGACCACATGATCCGCAACCTGACCGTGCACGAGGCGATGCCCGGTCACTTCCTCCAGCTCGCGCACGCCCGCCGGTACGACGGTCCGACCCGGGTGCGCGCGCTCACCGAGTCGGGCGTGTTCATCGAGGGCTGGGCGGTCTACGCCGAGGAGCTGATGGCAGGGCTCGGCTTCGGCGGGCTGCCGGTGCGGTTGCAGCAGCTCAAGATGCAGCTCCGGATGACCATCAACGCGTTGCTCGACCAGCTCGTGCACTGCGACGACCTGCCCGAGTCCGAGGCGATGGCGCTGATGACCGGGCGTGGCTTCCAGGAGGAGGGCGAGGCGTCCGGCAAGTGGCGGCGGGCGCTGCTCACCTCGACGCAGCTCTCCACATACTTCGTCGGCTACAGCGAGATGGCCGGCATCGCCGCCGCGCGGCCGGACGACATGCCGCTGCGCGACTGGCACGACGCCATGCTGGCGCACGACTGCCCGCCGCCGCGCCACCTGCGGACGCTGCTGGGGGTGTGACGGCCACCGCTCCGGCGGCCACCGCTCCGGCGGCAACCCGGCCGGCGGTCACGAACCGGCGGCGACCGCGTCGATCAGCCAGCGTGACAGCGAGTACGCGGGCGGCAGCTCGGCGGGCAGCGCGTCGACCGGGAACCAGCGCGCCTCGGTCAGCTCGGTGCCGTCGGCGGCCGGTTCGGCGGCCGGGTCGGTCACCTCGGCGGTGAAACCGGCGAGCAGCGTGCCCGGCCCGGACAGCGCCCACGGCTGGCTGTCCACGTAGGCCGGTCGCCGAAGTGTCAAGCCGACCTCCTCGGCGACCTCGCGGTGTACCGCCGCCTCCAGCGACTCGCCTGCCTCGACGAACCCGGCCACGAGCGCCCACAGCTGCGTCGGCCCGTGCGCGTGGCGGACCAGCAGCAGTTCGTCGGCGCCATGGGCGGGGCCGGGGCGGGTGACAGCGGTCAGCACCGCGACGGACAGCGGCACGAACACGGTCAGCCCGCACTCCGGGCAGCGCCGGGCGATCTCGCCCGGCACGTCGGCCAGCTCGGCCCGGCACGCGCCGCACCACCTGTGCGTACGCCGCCAGGTGACCACGGCGAGCGCCCGCCCGGCAAGGTCCGCCTGCGGTGCGGGTAGCTCGGCGGCGAGGCCACGCCAGCTGCGCCACCGGCCGGGCAGCGACTCCGGATCGGTCACCTCGGCGGCCCAGGCCGGTACGCCGTCGAGCGTGCCGACCGGTGTCCAGGCGAGGTCGCCGGGCAGCGCGCCGACCCGTAGCGGCTGCGCGTCGTCGGGGCCGGTCAGCAGCTTCCGGCCGGCGACCGGCAACGCCAGGTCGTGCGGCTGCGGCTGCCGCCCGTGGTCGGCGACGGGCCGGAACCCGGACGGGGTCACGACGTGGCGGGGCGGCGGTCCACCACACCGGCGCCGGCCGGCACGGCGAACGCGGCGGCCTCGACGCTCTCGGTGTAGCGGCTCAGCGTCACCTCGGCGGGCTTGCCGTCGAGCGTGCCGGAGAAGCTCCCCAGCACGCCCTCGGTCGTCACGCAGGCGCTGAAGCGCTCCCCGTCGTGGGTGACGTCGACGCAGGTGGCGTGGCGTCCGGCGAGCGTGGTGTCGCTCTGCTCGATGACCGCCTGCGGATCGAGCGCCGCCTCGGTGAGCAGCCGGATCACCGCAGGCGGCGTGACCAGGCCCTCCTTGCGCGCCTCGTCGTAGACGACCACCGACGGCTTGCCGGCGGTGAGCACCGGGGGTGTGACGGTGCAGGAGGTGCGGGCGGCGGTGCTCGCGCACCGGGTCACCGACTCCTGCGTCACCGTGATCTTGCCGCCCGGCCAGGTGTACGTGGAGCGCAGCGGCTTCTTGGTCTGCGCGATCGAGGCGGTCCGGCCGCCGTCGATCTGGTAGTCGGCGGCCCAGGTCTGCTCCAGCGCCCGGTCCATCCGCGCGGCGAGGTCGTTTACCAGGTCGGAGCGGCCGAGCGCGACGTTCGCGTCGTCCAGGGCCTGGCAGCCGGTGACCGAGAGCGACGCGATGACCGAGGCGGCGAGCACGCGGAGAGTCGTCGTGGCGGCAGGCATGATGCCCAGCCTTGTCGATCGGCGCAACGTATCGCAAACCGGTTGCCGGTTGACGACCGGTAATCCGGGAATGTCCGTCTCAGCAGGCGCCCCGGGGGCCGCCCCGAGCGGCGTGCGGCGGGGCGGGGACCGATACGCTGCGTTCAACACCTGCCTCAGCCGCACCGTCGCGGCCCATACGGACCGGAACCACACAAACGAGGAGCGACTCAGTGGCAACCATCGAGGGAATCGTCGCCCGGGAGATCCTGGACTCGCGGGGCAACCCGACGGTCGAGGTCGAGGTCGGGCTCGACGACGGCACGATCGCCCGTGCCGCGGTGCCGTCCGGCGCCTCCACCGGCGCCTTCGAGGCGGTCGAGCTGCGCGACGGTGACAAGGATCGTTACCTGGGCAAGGGTGTCGAGAAGGCGGTCGCCAACATCGAGGACCGGATCGTCGACCAGCTCATCGGCTACGAGGCCAGTGAGCAGCGGCTGATCGACCAGAAGATGATCGACATCGACGGCTCGGACAACAAGGGCGAGCTGGGCGCGAACGCCATCCTCGGCGTCTCCCTGGCCGTGGCCAAGGCCGCCGCCGGCAGCGCCGAGCTGAGCCTGTTCCGCTACCTGGGCGGCCCGAACGCGCACCTGCTCCCGGTGCCGATGATGAACATCCTCAACGGTGGCGCGCACGCGGACTCGAACGTCGACGTCCAGGAGTTCATGATCGCGCCGATCGGCGCGCCGACGTTCCGGGACGCGCTGCGCTCGGGCGCCGAGGTCTACCACGCGCTGAAGTCGGTGCTGAAGAAGAAGGACCTGTCGACCGGCCTGGGTGACGAGGGCGGCTTCGCCCCGAACCTGCCCACCAACGCCGCCGCGCTGGACCTGATCGCCGAGGCGGTGGAGAAGGCCGGCTACCGGCTCGGCACCGACATCGTCTTCGCGCTCGACGTGGCCGCCACGGAGTTCTTCGACAACGGCACCTACACGTTCGAGGGCAGCGCCAAGAGCGCCGAGGAGATGAGCAACTACTACACGAAGCTCGCCGGTGACTACCCGATCGTGTCGATCGAGGACCCGCTGGCCGAGGACGACTGGAGCGGCTGGGCCACCCTCACCGCCGCGCTCGGCGACCGCATCCAGATCGTCGGCGACGACCTGTTCGTGACCAACCCGCAGCGCATCGCCCGGGGCATCGCCGAGCGGGCCGCCAACGCGGTGCTGGTCAAGGTGAACCAGATCGGCTCGCTCACCGAGACGCTCGACGCCGTCGACCTGGCCCACCGGGCCGGCTTCAAGTGCATGATGAGCCACCGTTCCGGCGAGACCGAGGACACCACGATCGCCGACCTGGCCGTCGCCACCGGCTGCGGGCAGATCAAGACCGGCGCGCCGGCCCGCTCGGACCGGGTGGCCAAGTACAACCAGCTCCTGCGGATCGAGGAGGAGCTGGCCGACGCGGCGCGGTACGCCGGCGCGGGCGCCTTCCCGCGCTACCGTTCGGCCTGAGCGAGCGCTCCGGGGGAGGGGTGTGACGATGCAGCAGCGCCGCACACCGGGTGGCCAGCGGCCCGCCCGCCGGCCGGGTCAGCCGGGCCGGGCGGGCGGGGCCCGGGTCCGGTCCACGGCACGCGACAACGGCGTCCGCGCGGAGGCGCGCGCCGCCGGCCGGTCACCCGGCGCGTCCCGTGCCACCGACGGCGTACGCCCCGCGAGCCGCCCCGCCGCGGCCCGGCGCACCGCCGCCGGTGGTCCGGTCAAGCGGCTCACCGCACCCCAACCCCGGCGCTTCACCGGGCGTGCCACAGTGCTCTTCGCGGTGCTGATCGCGCTCGCGCTGGCGTACACCTATCCGGTCCGGGTCTACCTGGACCAGCAGGCCGACATCGAGCGGATGGAGGCGGCGCAGGACTCCCAGCGGGCCGAGATCGAGCGGCTCACCGCCGAGGCGGCCAAGTGGAAGGACCCGGAGTACGTCAAGACGCAGGCCCGGGAACGGTTCTTCATGGGCAAGCCGGGCGAGACGCTGCTCGTGGTGCTCTCCGACCCGGAGGGCGCCGCGAAGGACGCCGGCAAGGACGTCAAGCCGGGGGCGCCGAAACCGCCCGAGCCCTGGTACGACACCCTCTGGTCGAGTGTGCAGGCGGCGAACGCCGATCGCGGGGACAAGTGAGCACCACACGAAAGGCACAACCTTGAACGTCGTACCACCGCAGGAGCCGGCGGCGGACTCCGTACCCCCGCCGGAGCGCCAGCCGGCCACCGAGGCCGACCTGGCCGCGGTGGCCGCGCAGCTCGGACGCCCGCCGCGCGGCACCCGGGCGGTGGCCCACAGGTGCCCGTGCGGCCTGCCCGACGTGGTGGAGACGACGCCCCGGCTGGCCGACGGCACGCCGTTCCCGACGCTGTTCTACCTGACCTGCCCGCGTGCCACGGCGGCGTGCAGCCGGCTGGAGTCGGCCGGGCTGATGAAGGAGATGGCCGAGCGGCTCGCCGAGGATCCGGAGCTGGCGGCGCGGTACCGGGCGGCGCACGAGGACTACCTGACCCGCCGGGAGGCGATCGGCGAGGTGCCGGAGATCGCCGGCATCTCGGCCGGTGGCATGCCGGGGCGGGTGAAGTGCCTGCACGTGCACCTCGGGCACGCGCTCGCCGCCGGGCCGGGGGTCAACCCGTTCGGCGACGAGACGCTGGCGCTGGTGGAGAAGTGGTGGGCGGCCGGCCCCTGCGTGGACGTGCCCGCGGTCCAGTGAGATGAGCGCCGACGAGATCACGGTCCGCCGGGCCCGCACCACGGACGTGCGCGGGATCCGGCGGCTGGTGGACACCTACACCGACGATCGTCGGCTGCTCAGCAAGGCCACGGTGACGCTGTACGAGGACGTGCAGGAGTTCCGGGTCGCGGTGACGCCGGACGGCACAGTGGTCGGCTGCGGCGCGCTGCACGTGATGTGGGAGGACCTGGCCGAGATCCGGACGGTGGCCGTCGACCCGTCCTGCCGGGGCCACCGGATCGGGCACCGGATCGTCGGTGAGCTGATCGACTCGGCGCGCGAGCTGGGCATCGCCCGGATCTTCGTGCTCACGTTCGAGACTGGATTCTTCGGCTCGTTCGGCTTCCGCGAGATCGACGGCGCCCCCGTCCCGCAGCCCGTCTACGAGCAGCTGCTGCGCTCGTACGACGAGGGCGTCGCCGAGTTCCTGGACCTGGAACGGGTCAAGCCCAACACCCTCGGCAACACCCGTATGCTGCTGCGCCTCTGACCGGGCGCGGGCTGCCGTAGGGTGGGCGCCGTGAGTGCGCGTGTGGCCGCCATCGACTGCGGGACCAACTCGATCCGACTGCTGATCGCCGATCTGCCGGACCCGTCGGCGGGGGAGGCGGCGCCGCTGCGCGACGTCAGCCGGCGGATGGAGATCGTCCGGCTGGGGCAGGGCGTCGACCAGACCGGCATGCTCGCCCCGGAGGCCATCGAGCGGACCCGGGTGGCGCTCGCCGGCTACGCGGCCGAGATCGAGAAGTCCGGCGCCGAGCGGGTACGCATGTGCGCCACCTCGGCCTCCCGCGACGCCTCGAACGCCGCCGACTTCCGGACCATGGTCGAGCGCACGCTCGGTGTACCGCCCGAGGTGGTGACCGGCGACGAGGAGGCGCGGCTGTCGTTCACCGGCGCGGTGCGCGGCCTGCCCGCCGACGCCGAGCCGCCGTACCTGGTGGTCGACATCGGCGGCGGCTCGACCGAGTTCGTCGTCGGCACCCGCGCCGAGGGCGTGCGCGGCGCGATCTCGGTGGACATCGGCTGCGTCCGGATGACCGAACGGCACCTGCACGGCGACCCGCCCGGCGCGGCCGAGATCGCCGCCGCCGAGGCCGACATCGCGGCGGCCGTCGACCGGGCGCTCGCCGCCGTGCCCGGCCGCGAGGCCGCCACGCTGGTCGGGCTCGCCGGTTCGGTCACCACGGTGGTCGCCCTGGCCGAAGGGCTCCGGGAGTACGACCCGAGCCGCATCCACCACGCCCGCATCTCGTACGAGCAGGTGACCGAGGTGACCGCCGACCTGCTCGGCAAGAGCAGTGAGCAGCGGCTGGCGTACCCGGTGATGCACCCCGGGCGGGCCGACGTGATCGGCGCGGGCGCGCTGGTGCTGCGGATCATCATGGAGCGGGCCGGTATGCGGTCGGTGGTCGCCTCCGAGCACGACATCCTCGACGGCATCGCCTGGAGCCTCGCCTAGCCCTCGTCCCCGCTGCCTCCTCAGGCGTGATCAAGGAGTTTGTGTCCTGTCGGGGCGCCTGTGAGGACGCCTACTCCTTGGTCGACGAGGAGGGGCCGGGCCTTAGTCCGTCGCCAGGTCGGGGCGGTGTTCCCTGATCCACTTCTCGACGTCCGACTTCCGCCAGACCTTGCCCATCGCCAGTACGGCGATCGGCTCCGGGAAGTTCCGCTGATTGGCGATCACTGACGCGCGTTGGCGCGACACGTTACCGAGCATCGCCCGGATCTCCGACACGCCTACCAGCTCCACGCGTTGACGATGGCAGCGTCGGCGTCGCCACACAGCGACAACTACGGAGACTATTGACGTAGACAACAAGAGGCGACACGATCGAGGGGTGAGCGTGCGGAACTGTTCTCCCGTACCCGATCGCGGTCGCCGGGTCGTGCGGCCGCACGTGCCCATGCGGCCGTTGTGGTTGTGCCGGGTGTGCGCGGCCCCCTGGCCGTGTCAGCCGGCCCGCCTGTTGCTGCTGCTGGACTACCGGCGTGACCGCGTCGCGCTGTCGATCCACATGGCGGGCTGCCTGTTCGACGCCACCGCCGACCTGCTTCGCACCAACCCGAATCCGGCCGACCTGTTCGACCGTTTCATCGGGTGGACCGCCCGTCAGTAGGTGTTGTGTCGTTGACACTAGTGCGCAATGCGCACTAGTGTGCTGAGCGTGGATACCACGCAGCTCCTCAAGGGCGTGCTCGACCTGGCGGTGCTCGCCGTGCTCAAGGACGAGGACGGATACGGCTACGACATCCTGCGGCGGCTGCGCGAGGCCGGCCTCACCGAGGTCGGCGACGCCTCGGTCTACGGCACGCTGCGCCGGCTGTTCGCCGCGGGCCTGCTCACCACGTACGTGGTGCCGAGCGAGTCCGGGCCGCACCGCAAGTACTACTCGCTGAACACCGCCGGGCGTGACCAGCTCACCCGCTCCGGCAAGACCTGGCGCTCGTTCGCCACCACCATGGACGCACTGCTCGACGATCGGGGGATGGCGGCATGACCGTCACTGGGCAGGAGATCACGGACTACGTCGACCGGGTACGCGCGGCGCTCGCCGACCTGCCGCCGGGGGTCCGCGACGAGCTGACCGAGGACCTGCCGGAACACCTCGCCGAGGTGGCCGCCGAGGGCGAGGGCGCGCTCGTGGACCGGCTGGGCACCCCCGAGGCGTACGCGGCCGAGCTGCGCGCCGCCGCCGGCGCCGAGGAGGGGCGGCGACCGGCGCGCTTCCACCGCCTGGCCGAGGCGCGGGCTCAGGCGGCCACTCAGATGCGACTGCTGGACCGCCAGCTCGGCCCGCTGCTCGGGCACGCGACGGTGAGCGACTTCCTGCGTCCGCTGCGCCCGGCCTGGTGGCTGCTCCGCGGCTGGCTGGCCGCGCTGCTGATCAGCGTGATGGTGGACGGTGCCCGGCCCGGTCTGCTGCCCCGGCCGAACGACAACGCGTCGGCCGGGCTGCTGCTGCTCATCGGCGCGGTGGTCGCGTCACTGTGGCTCGGCCGCCGTTCCGCAGGCTTCACCGGCTGGCCGCGTCGCCTGCACAGGCTGGGCACGGTCGCGCTGCTGCTGTTCGGCTTCGCGGTGCTCGTCGACGTGGACCGGAACGCAAGCTCCGACGTCTACAGCGGCTACGAGCAGACGTCGGTGGACCGGCGGTACGAGCGCATCGAGGACGTCTTCGTCTACGACCAGCAGGGGCTGCTGATCCGCGACGCGCAGCTGTTCGACCAGAACGGCGTGCCGATCCGGCTCGGCTGGCCGAACTGCCTGGACTCGTCCGGCGCGGTGCCCGCACCCCGCAACGCCTATCCGTACTGCCCGGAACTGGCCCCGTTCGGCGCACCGGCCTCGCCGTCGATCGCCCCGCCCGCACTCGCGCCCACGGACAGCGTCACCCCGTCCGCGGCCCCGACGCCCGCCGCGCCCTCTGCGTCAACCCCCAGCGCTTCCGCGCAACCCACGTCGACGCCCTGAGCGCGCTCGACCCCGCGAGATCTTGGTAGGAAGCGGCCCCCACAGGGGCCGGAACCCTCCAAGATCTCGCGGGGATTCGCTGTCAGGCGATGGCGGCGATGTCACCGTCGTCGAAGTAGATCGCCTGGTGGAGCCGGCCACCCAGCGCTGCGGCGAACCGCGCCACCACTTCCTGGCCGGAGATCTTTCCCTGCTCGATCTGGGAGACCCGTCCCTTGGTGACGCCCATCCGGTCGGCCACCTGCTGCTGGGTCAGGCCGCGCGCTCGCCGTACCTCCGCGAGGCGGTGACCGATGACCTCGGCGAGGAGTTCCTGCTTACCCGCGTCGACCGCGCCTTCCCCGCCGGCCCGGGCGACGTGGTCGGCGCGGATGTCCTGCCATCGGGAGTAGTCGCTCATGCGTTCCCCTCCTCTCGTGCACCTCGTCGACCAGGTAGACGTCCCAGTCTCCAGCTACCACGCGGCCAGTTTAGCAATCGCTATACCCGGTGTGTGTACCTGTCCGGCAGGTCGACAGGAGGTGAATGCCACTGTTGTTCCGTCTTCCCCGGGCCGGTGACCGCGTGGCACGCTACCGGCACGTAACAGCCAACTGTGCGACCAGCCAACGTTGACTGACCGCAAGGAGGACGGGCCCATGGGCGAGATGGTGAGCTTCACCGGCAACGGGGGGACGAGCGAGGGGTATCTCGCGATACCCTCCGGCGGTGCGGCCAGCCCGGCGGTCATCGTCATCCAGGACTGGTGGGGTCTCGCGCCCCACGTCCGGGCCGTGGTCGACCGCTTCGCCGAGGCCGGTTTCGTCGCCCTCGCGCCCGACTTCCGGCACGGCGGGCCGGCCGTGAAGCCGACCGAGCCGCAGCTGATGCTCAACAGCTCTCAGATGGACGAGGCGGCGACCGACATCGCCGCCGCCGCCGAATACCTGGCGAGCCGGCCGGAGGTCGCCGGCAAGGTGGGCTGCGCCGGGTTCTGCGCGGGCGCCAGCCTGGCCCTGTGGTCCGGCACGTCCTCCGAGCGCATCGTGGCCACCGCCGGGTTCTACCCGCGACTGCCCTGGGAGGGCATGGCCGCCGACTGGGCCGACTACGCCGGCAAGGCGGCGCTCATCCACTGCTCCGAGGCGGACGGCCTCTCCGCCGCCGACGGGGTGCAGAGCGTACGCCGGTCCATCGAGTCGGCCGGTGGCACCTGCCAGACGTTCGACTACCCGGGCACCGCGCACGCGTTCTTCAACGAGGACCGGCCGGAGCACTTCGACCAGCGGGCCGCCGCCACCGCCTGGGCCCGCACGCTGGAACTGTTCCGGGCGAAGCTTGGCTGAGTCGCGTACCCCGCAGGACGTGGTCGCCCGCGCCGCGCGGGCGGCCGACCTGGCCGACCTCGACGGCGCGGTCAGCGACTGCTTCGCCTGCCCACGCCTGGTGGCGTGGCGCGAGGAGGTGGCCCGGGTCAAGCGGGCGGCGTTCCGCGACCAGGACTACTGGGGGCGGCCGGTGCCCGGCCTCGGCCCGCCGGACGCGCGGATCGCCATCCTCGGCCTGGCGCCCGCCGCGCACGGCGGCAACCGCACCGGCCGGATCTTCACCGGGGACCGGTCCGGCGACGTGCTGTTCGCCGCGCTGCACCGCGCCGGGCTGGCCAACCAGCCGACGAGCGTCTCCGCCGACGACGGCCTGACGCTGCGCGACACCCGCATCTTCGCGGCCGTGCGGTGCGCGCCGCCGGACAACAAACCCACCCCGGCCGAGCGGGACACCTGCGCGCCGTGGCTGCACCGCGAGGTCGAACTGATCCGTCCCACGCTGCGCGTCGTGGTCGCGCTCGGCGCGTTCGCCTGGGCCGCGTGGTGGCCGGTGCTACGTCAGATGTACGGGCAGCGGCCGCCCACGCCGCGACCGGCGTTCGGTCATGGGGCACACTGGTCCGGCGAGTCCGTGCCGGAGTTGCTGGGCTGCTATCACGTCAGCCAGCAGAACACCTTCACCGGCCGGCTCACGCCCTCGATGCTGGACGACGTGTTCACCCGGGCGAAGCACCTGTCCGGGGTGGACTGAGCGACACCTGAGGCGGTGGGATGGATTTCGGCGTGCTGCGCAGGTGGTGGCCGGTCGTCGCGGTGGCGGCGCTGCTCGTGGCCGCCGCGTTCGCCGCCGGCCACTCCGCCATCGGCGCCAGCCGGATCCCGCCAGTGGAGAACATCCCGTACGTCCCGGAATATCCGTCCGAGGCGCCGCCGACGATCCCCGTCGAGCCCCGGGAAGCCGGCATCCCCTCCTCGAGCGGGGTGGCCGACTGGCTGGGCACCGCCGCCGTGGCCCTGGTGGCCGTGATCGTGCTGGGCGTCGTCGGCTACGTGCTCTACACCGTGGTAGGCGGCGCGCTGCGCCGGACCACACGCGCGGTGCCGGTCCGGCGCACCCGGCGGACCGCCGAGGGCACCGCCCGCGAGGTGGTGGCCGCCCTGGACGCCGGGCTGGAGGAACTGGACGACCGTGCCACCGACCCGCGAACCGCTGTCATCGCCTGCTGGGTCCGGCTGGAGGAGGCCGCCGAGGACGTGGGCGTGCCCCGGCGCACCGGCGACACCCCGACCGATCTGGTTGCGCGGCTGCTGCGCGGCGACCCGGCGGCCGGCATCCCGGCGATCGCCAGCGCCGACGTGCTGGACGGGTTCGCGCACGTCTACCGGGAAGCCCGGTACGCCACGCACCCGGTCGACGAGCGCACCCGGGACCAGGCCCGTGCCGCGCTGCGCCGGCTGCGCGGCGAGCTGACCAGCCTGGCGACGGGGGAGGCGTCGTGAGCACCAGCATCGACGACCTGCTCTCGTTCGGCGAGGAGCCCGCCGGGGAGGAGACCCGGCCCTCCGGCGGCAGCCGGGCCCGGCTGCTGCTGCGGGCCGCCGCGGTCACCGCCGCCATCGTGGTCGTGGCAGTGGTCGTCCTGCGCACGGTCGGCCTGCGGGTGCCGATCTGGATCATCGTGGCGGGTGTGCTCGCGGTGCTCGCCGTACGCCGGGTCACCACCGCGCTCTCACCCCCGCCGCCGCCCCGCGCGGGGGCCCGGGCGCCCGCCGGTGAGGAGCCCGGCACCTGGAACTGGTCCGTCCGGGACGCGTTGCGTGTCGCGATCAACGGCTGGGAGCGCCCGCTGGACTGGTGTGCCGACAACCGGGACCGGTTCAACGAGCGCATCCTGCCCCGCCTCGGCGAGCTGGCCGACGAACGGCTGCGCCAGCGCCACGGCGTCACCCGTGAGTCCGACCCGGCCCGCGCCCGGTCGGTGCTGGGCGAGCCACTGTGGACGTTCCTCGCCACCCCCGTCCGCCGCCCTCCGTCGCCGCGCGACCTCGCGGCGATCGTCGCCGAACTGGAGAAGATCTGATGAACGACGTGGACCGGAGCATGGCCCCCGCCGAGGTGGGCCGGCTCGCCCGGGCCGTCCTGGACGCGGTCGGCACCGTCGTGGTCGGCAAGCGCGACTCGCTGGAGCTGGTGCTGGCCGGCATCCTCGCCGGTGGTCACGTGCTGCTGGAGGATCTGCCCGGCCTGGGCAAGACGCTCACCGCGCGGTGCTTCGCGCAGGCGCTCGGGCTGGACTTCCGGCGACTCCAGTTCACCCCGGACCTGCTGCCCGCCGACGTGACCGGCTCGTTCCTCTACGACCAGAGCAGCGGCGACTTCGCGTTCCGGGCCGGGCCGGTGTTCACCAACCTGCTGCTCGCCGACGAGATCAACCGGACGCCGCCGAAGACGCAGTCGGCGCTGCTGGAGGCGATGCAGGAGAAGCAGGTCTCGGTGGAGGGCGTGACCTACAAGCTGGACGAGCCGTTCCACGTGCTCGCCACCGCCAACCCGATCGAGTACGAGGGCACGTACCCGCTCCCGGAGGCGCAGCTCGACCGTTTCCTGCTGCGTGTGTCGTTCGGCTACCCCAGTCACGACGAGGAGTGGGACGTGCTACGCCGCCGGATCGCCCGCCGCCGCGAGGAGGCCGAGATCAAGCCGGCGGTGGACGCGGCCACGCTGCGCGCGATGCAGGCCGCGCTGGAGGACGTGGTGGTGGAGGACTCGATCGGTCGTTACATCGTGGCGCTCACCGCTGCCACCCGGGAGCACCCGTCGGCGCTCGTCGGCGCGTCCCCGCGCGGCTCGCTGGCGCTGCTGCTGCTGTCCCGGGTGCGGGCGGTGCTCGCCAACCGCGACTACGTGGTGCCGGAGGACGTCAAGGCGGTGGCGGCGCCTGCTCTGGCGCACCGGATCACGCTACGGCCGGAGATGTGGCTGCGCCGGGTCGATCCGTCCTTCGTGGTCGGCGAGGTGCTGGAGTCGACGCCCGCCCCGGCCAGCGGCGCGCTGCCCAGCTACGCCGCCGGACGCTGATGGACCGGGCCGACGCGGCGAACGGCTGGGCGCCCACCTGGGCGCTCGGCCGGGCCGTGCTGCTCACCGGCGTGCTGCTCGTCGCCGCCGTCCTGCTCGGTCGCATCGATCTGGTGGTGCTCGCCACGCCGTTCGCGCTGGGGACCGCGTACGCGTTGCGCCGCCGTCCCGCCGGACTGCCCGAGCTGGAACTGGGCGTCGCGGACACCCGCCTGGTCGAGGGCTCGCCGATTGCCGCGACGGTCGCGGTGGCCAACCCCGACCTGGTCGGATACGACCTGGCGGTGGTCCGCACCCGGATGTCGCGCTGGCTGCGGGTGGAGCAGGTCGGCTTCGGCGGCACCGGGCTGGACGTGAGCCGCTCCGGCGGCGCGGACCGGCCGTTCGTCACCTCGGTACCCCCGGGCAGCGCCGTCGACGTGGAACTGACCGGCACCGCGCTGCGGTGGGGACGGCACCCGATCGGCCCGGCCGGGGCGCGGGTCGCCGCCGCCGACGGGCTGCTGGTCTCCCGCGCGGTGATCACCGAGCCGATCCGGGCCCGGATCTATCCGCGTACCGAGTCGTTCGACGCGGTCGAGGCGATGCCCCGGGCCGCCGGGCTGGTCGGCGCGCACCGCTCGCGGCGGCCGGGCGAGGGCGGCGAACTGGCCGGGGTACGCGTGTTCGCGCCCGGCGACCGGCTGCGCCGGATCGACTGGCGGGTGTCGCTGCGGGCCCGGCAACTGCACGTCGCGGCCACCCTGTCCGACCGCGACGCCGAGGTGGTGCTGCTGCTGGACGTGCTGGCCGAGGCGGGCCGCTCCGGCGGCGTGAACGGGACCGCTTCGGTGCTGGACACCACGGTCCGGGCCGCCGCCGCGATCGCCGAGCACTACCTGCACCGCGGCGACCGGGTGTCGATGCTGGAGTACGGGCCGTCCGCCCGCCGGCTGCGCCCGGCCACCGGGCGGCGGCAGTACCTGACCGTGCTGGAGTGGCTGCTCGACGTGCAGGCCGACTCGTCCCCGCACGAACCGTACGACCAGGTCTTCGGCCCTCAGGTGCTCTCCTCGGACGCGCTCGTGGTGGTGCTCACGCCGCTGCTCGACGAGCGGTCCGCGCAGATGCTGGCCCGGCTGGCCCGGGGCGGGCGGTTCGTGGTGGCGGTGGACACGCTGCCGGCCGAGCTGCCGGTGCCGAAGGAGCGGGGCTGGGCCGAGGTGGCGTACCGGCTGTGGCGGCTGGACCGGGACACCATGATCGGCCAGCTCCGGGAGCACGGGGTGCCGGTGGTGCGCTGGGCGGGCTCCGGCAGCCTGGACGAGGTGCTGCGCGACGTGGCCAGGTTGGCGACCGCCCCGAAGGCAGGGCTGCGGTGAGCGCGAGGAACGCAGCGAAGCGGAGTCCCGCAGTCGCGAACGATGAGGCAGCCCGGTGAGCGCGAGGAACGCAGCGAAGCGGAGTCCCGCAGTCGCGAACGATGAGGCAGCCCGGTGAGCGCGAGGAACGCAGCGAAGCGGAGTCCCGC